>NZ_JALHBK010000064.1:0-4212 GCF_031570565.1 Nonomuraea sp. 3-1Str | reverse complement strand
CCTGTTCGACGGCTGGGCCGCTCCCGTCCTCGACCTCCTCCGCCACGGCACCGCTTTCGTCCACCGCCCCGTCCACGTCCTGCCCGTGGCCCACACCTGGACCCACGTCCCGGGGGTGACGCTCCTGGGCGACGCCGCCCATCTGATGCCGCCCTTGGGGGCGGGCGCGAACCTCGCGATGCTGGAAGGCGCCGAACTGGCCGAGTCCGTCGCCGCCGGGCCTGGAGATCCGGACGAGGCCGTCCGCGCCTTCGAGGAACGGATGTGGGCACGGGCCCGCAGGTGGGCGGAGATCACGACGGCCGGTCTGGAACGCCTGGTGAGCCCGGACCCCGCCGAAGCCCTCGCCCTCTTCGAGAGCGTCCAGCCGACCTGACCGCCGAGCGCGGGGCACTCGCCGGGTCCGATCCTCCTCGCGGGCCGGACGGCATCGCGCCGCCGTCGGAGCGGTGACGCCGATCTCGCGCACGACCTGGACCGGCGCCCTCGTCCGTCAGCGGAACGCCGCGGCGTTCCGGGCCGCCCAGTCGGCGTAAGCGCGCGGAGCGCTGCCGGTCAGTTCCCGTACGGCCGGCGACACATCCGCGGTCCTGCCGACGAACGAGGCGAACAGCGTGAGTATCGAGTCCACGACCACCTCAGGGGTGTGCGCGACCATCTCGGCACGGGCCTGCGCGGGGGACAGTTCTTCGAGGCGCAGGTCGCGGCCGAGGACCTCGCCGAGGATCCGCACCCGCTCGGCCGTCGTCAGCGAGGCGGGTCCGCTGAGCTGGTACGCCTTGCCCGCGTGCCCGTCGTCGAGCAGCGTCCGCGCCGCCACCGCGGCGATGTCGCGGTCATCGACAGGCGCGGTCGCGGCCTGGGCGAAGGGGGCGCGCACCACGCCGTTGTGCCTGATGCCGGGCGCCCAGCGCAGGTCGTTCGCCATGAACGCGCCAGGGCGCAGGAACGTCCACGGCAGCCCCGACCTGGCCACGGCCTGCTCGTGCTCGGCGTGGACGCCGCCGAGCGCGCCCGCCTGCCTCATCGTCACCGCCAGCGCGGACAGCAGCACCACGTGTCCGAGGCCGGCCTTCGCGGCCTCGGACAGGAAGCCGTGCGCCGGACCGGCGGCCAGCAACAGGAACGCGCGGTCCACTCCCTTGAGTGCGGGGCGCAGGTCCTCCGCTCGGGACAGGTCGGCTCGGACGACCTCCACGTCGTCGGGCAGGCCGGCCCGCTCCGGGTTCCGGCTGATCGCGCGGACCTGCTCCCCCGCCTGGAGCAGCAGGTCCACGAGATGACGGCCCATGTTGCCCGTCGCCCCGGTCACCAGTATCACGGCTACCTCACTTCGGATATCCGAACTGTTTGGATACCAAGACTGTATCCTGTCGTCGTGATGGACGACGCCCCGACTCCCCGACTGCCACGACCCGAGGAGGTCAAGGAGGCCCTCGGCTTCGTGCCTCTGGTGGAGGTCTACTTCCGGCGAGCTCAGGCCGAGATGCCGGACGAACTGCGGGAGATCTTCCGCAGCCATCGGCTCACCGCCCGGCACGGCGCGGTCATTCCGCAGCTGACGACCGAACCGTCACTGAGCGTGAGCGAACTGGCCGACAGGATGGGCGTGTCGCTGCCGACGGCGAGCGAGCTCGTCGGCGACCTCAGCCGGGCCGGGCTGGTCGAGCGCCGGGAGGATCCGGCCGATCGCCGCCGCACCCTGGTGTCGCTGGCCGCTCACCATCGGGCCATGGTGGAGCGGTTCGTCGCCCTTCGCGCCGCGCCCATGCTGCGCGTCCTGGACAACCTGTCGCCTCAGGAGAGGCAGGGGTTCGTGGCGGGGCTGACCGCGTGGGCCCACGAGGTGCGGAACTGGTAGGAGGGAGCGTCAGGTGGCGAGAGTGGCCAGCGGCTCCACACCGTAGGTGCGGGCGTAGCCGTTCTCGGTGCCCACGAGCAGGTCCACGACGTCGAAGTAGCGGTCCCAGAAGGGGGTCTCGCGCAGCGCGTCGATCAGCAGCCGGTAGGCGTCGTGGTCGTCCGCCTCCCAGACCCAGATGTCGGTGACCCGCGCCGAGTAAAACTCCGTGTCGTAGAAGCGGGAGCGGACGCCGCGGGTGCGGGCCTCGATCACCGGGACGACCTGGGTGGTGAAGGCCTGGACGCGTTCGGCCACGGTCATCGCCAGCCACTCGGGCGTCGTCTTGACCAGCATGAACGCGGTGACCGGCGGCTCGGTGCGATCAGCGGGCATCGGCTGCCTCCGAAGTGGCGAGGACGGCGGGCTTGAGAGTGTGCGCGCACCACTGCGCGAATGCGGTGGCCGGACCCTGCCGCGGCGAGCGGTCGACGCCCGAGTCCAGGCCCTGGTCCTTGGCGCGCTTCATGGCGACCATGCCCTCGACGAACTCCTCATTGAGGCCGTGGCCGAGCAGGGTGGACCGCAGCTCGTCGAGCGGCTGACGCACGTAGCGGACCGGACGGCCCAGTTCCTCGGTCACGATGCGGGCCAGGTCGTCGGGCGACAGGTCCTGCGGACCGAGCACCGGAACGCTGCCGACGCCGGTCCAGGAGCGGTCCAGCAGCAGCCCGGCCGCCGTCGCGGCGATGTCGGCGACGGCCACCATCGGGGCCGGACGGTCCGCGGCGACGGTGTCGGTGAAGACGCCGTCCTCGCGGATCGAGTCGGCCTCCTCCAGCAGGTTCTCGAAGAAGGACGGGCAGGCCAGGGCGCGGTAGGCGACGCCGGAGCCGGCGATCAGGTCGTCCATGGCCAGGGAGGCGGTGACCAGCCCGGCCCGGGCGGCGTGCAGGGTGCCGCGGCCGAGCGCCGAGATGCCGACGACATGGCCGACGCCATGGGCGGCGAGCGCCCGCGCGGCCGGGCGGGTGAAGCCGCTGTACGCCTCGTCGGGCGTGAGCGAGGCGTCCGGCGGCACCAGCCAGAAGACGGCGTCGGCCCCGGCGAAGGCACGCTCGACGGTCGCGGCGTCGCCGTGCGAGCCGATGACCACCTCGACCCGTCCGCGCACGGCCTCGGGCAGCCGGGCGGGGTCGCGCACCACGACGCGCACCTCCTCTGCGTGTGCCGGCGCGGCCTCGACCAGCAGCGACAGCAGCCGCCGGCCGATGTTGCCGGTGGGGGCGGTAATGACGATCATGAAAACCTCGCGGTCTCTGGGGGATCGGTGCAACCCCTTGATCCTGCAGGTCCGCGCCGCATTGCCACAATGGGAACTTCAGCATCCGATCATTGCCTGAAACGGAATAATGCCGGTGAGCAGCCCAGACCCGAACCTCGACGCCAACCTCGCCGTCGCCCTCGACGCCCTGCTGACCGAGCAGAGCGTCACCCGTGCCGCCGCGCGGCTGCACACCTCCCCCGCGGCGATGAGCCGCACCCTGGCCCGGCTGCGCCGGGTCCTCCAGGACCCGCTGCTGGTACGGGCGGGACAGGCGATGGTCCCCACGCCCCGGGCCGAGGCGCTGCGGGACGAGGCCGCCGCTGTGGTGCGCCGGCTGGAGGCGCTGCTCACGCCGAGCGGCGGGATCGACCCCGCCACGTTGCGGCGCACCTTCACCGTCCAGACCTCGGACCTGGTCGGCGCGGCGCTGGCGCCGGGTCTGCTCGGGCTGGCCCGGAGCCGGGCGCCAGGGGTCTCGCTGCGGGTGTCGGCCGAGGAGTGGGAGGCGGGCCCCGCGCTGCGCGAGGGCCGGGTCGACCTGGAGGTGGGGGCCATCGACCACGTCGACCCGGAGACCCGGGTCGAGGAGCTGGTCACGCTGCGGATGGCCGCCGGCGTGAGAGCCGGGCACCGGCTCGCCGAAGGAACCCTGACGCCCGCCAGGCTGGCCGCGGCCGAGCACGTGGCGGTCAGCCGCCGCGGACGCTTCACCGGCCCGCTGGACGCGGCCCTGGCCGAGCAGGGGCTCAGCCGGCGGGTCAGCGCCGTCCTGCCCGGGCACCTGGCGGCGATGGCGCTGGCCGCGGCCGGCGACGTGGTCTGCCTGGTGCCGGCCGCGCTGCCGGGCGAGCCCCCTTCTCCCCTCAGCGACGCGGCGCACGCCCTGGGACTGCGCCTGCTGGAGATCCCGCTGCCGTTGCCGCCCCTGACGATCGGCATGGCCTGGCATCCGCGCCACGCCGCCGACGGGGCCCACCAGTGGTTGCGTGGCGCCGTACGCCGGGTCCTCCGTCCGGCCAGGGAGGACTAGCCCAGACGCGCATCC
>NZ_JALHBK010000063.1:1622-2947 GCF_031570565.1 Nonomuraea sp. 3-1Str | reverse complement strand
GGTGGTTGCTGTTTGTTGTTTGAGATTTGCATAGTGGACGCGAGCATCTTTGTGGCCAAGTTTTTTAGGGCACACGGTGGATGCCTTGGCATCAGGAGCCGATGAAGGACGTGGGAGGCTGCGTTAAGCCTCGGGGAGTCGCCAACCAGACGTTGATCCGGGGATGTCCGAATGGGGAAACCCAGCACCAGTCATGTGGTGTTGCCTCCGCCTGAATGTATAGGGCGGTTGGTGGTAACGCGGGGAAGTGAAACATCTCAGTACCCGTAGGAAGAGAAAACAATATGTGATTCCGTGAGTAGTGGTGAGCGAAAGCGGATGAGGCTAAACCGGGCGTGTGTGATAGCCGGCAGGCGTTGCATGTCCGGGGTTGTGGGACCCTCTAACAGTTTCTGCCGAGATTGTAAGAAGTTATAAATCCTTCCGATAGTTGAAGCCTCTGGGAAGGGGCGCCGTAGACCGTGAGAGCCGGGTAGGCGAAATCGGATGGACTTCTTGAGGTGTTCCCGAGTAGCACGGGGCCCGAGAAATCCTGTGTGAATCTGCCAGGACCACCTGGTAAGCCTAAATACTCCCTGATGACCGATAGTGCACGAGTACCGTGAGGGAAAGGTGAAAAGTGCCCCGGTGAGGGGTCGTGAAATAGTACCTGAAACCGTGTGCCTACAAGCCGTAGGAGCTTACATCAGCTTGCTGGTGTGTGATGTGACTGCGTGCCTTTTGAAGAATGAGCCTGCGAGTTATGGTGTGTGGCGAGGTTAACCCGTGTGGGGGAGCCGTAGCGAAAGCGAGTCTGAATAGGGCGTTTGAGTCGCATGCTGTAGACCCGAAGCGGAGTGATCTACGCATGGGCAGGTTGAAGCTCAGGTAAGACTGGGTGGAGGACCGAACCCACCAGGGTTGAAAACCTGGGGGATGACCTGTGTGTAGGGGTGAAAGGCCAATCAAACTCCGTGATAGCTGGTTCTCCCCGAAATGCATTTAGGTGCAGCGTCACGTGTTTCTTGCCGGAGGTAGAGCACTGGATGGCCGATGGGCCCGACAAGGTTACTGACGTCAGCCAAACTCCGAATGCCGGTAAGTGAGAGCGTGGCAGTGAGACTGCGGGCGATAAGGTTCGTAGTCGAGAGGGAAACAGCCCAGATCACCGACTAAGGCCCCTAAGCGTGTGCTAAGTGGGAAAGGATGTGGAGTCGCAGAGACAACCAGGAGGTTGGCTTAGAAGCAGCCACCCTTGAAAGAGTGCGTAATAGCTCACTGGTCAAGTGATTCCGCGCCGACAATGTAGCGGGGCTCAAGTACACCGCCGAAGTCGTGGCACTCAC
>NZ_JALHBK010000063.1:0-1527 GCF_031570565.1 Nonomuraea sp. 3-1Str | reverse complement strand
AGTGAACGCTCGATCCGATCGGGTAGTAGGTAAGCGATGGGGTGACGCAGGAAGGTAGTCCAGCCCAGGCGATGGTTGTCCTGGGGTAAGCATGTAGGGAGTGAGGTAGGCAAATCCGCCTCGCATTAATCCTGAGATGTGATGCCGAGCCGATTGTGGCGAAGTGGATGATCCTATGCTGCCGAGAAAAGCCTCTAGTGAGTGTTGTGGCGGCCCGTACCCTAAACCGACTCAGGTGGTCAGGTAGAGAATACCAAGGCGATCGGGTGAACTGTGGTTAAGGAACTCGGCAAATTGCCCCCGTAACTTCGGGAGAAGGGGGACCTCTGCCGGTGTAGGAGCGTGCCTCCGAAGCTGGTGGGGGTCGCAGTGGCCAGGGGGAAGCGACTGTTTACTAAAAACACAGGTCCGTGCGAAGTCGTAAGACGATGTATACGGACTGACGCCTGCCCGGTGCCGGAACGTTAAGGGGACCGCTTAGTCAGCGTGAGTTGGCGAAGGTGAGAACTTAAGCGCCGGTAAACGGCGGTGGTAACTATAACCATCCTAAGGTAGCGAAATTCCTTGTCGGGTAAGTTCCGACCTGCACGAATGGCGTAACGACTTCCCCGCTGTCTCAACCGCAGACCCGGCGAAATTGCATTACGAGTAAAGATGCTCGTTACGCGCAGCAGGACGGAAAGACCCCGGGACCTTCACTACAGCTTGACATTGGCGTTTGGAACGTCTTGTGTAGGATAGGTGGGAGACTGGGAAGCTCGGACGCTAGTTCGGGTGGAGTCATTGGTGAAATACCACTCTGGTCGTTTTGAACGTCTAACTCTGGTCCGTGATCCGGATCGGGGACAGTGTCTGGTGGGTAGTTTAACTGGGGCGGTTGCCTCCTAAAGGGTAACGGAGGCGCCCAAAGGTTCCCTCAGCCTGGTTGGCAATCAGGTGTCGAGTGTAAGTGCACAAGGGAGCTTGACTGTGAGACTGACGGGTCGAGCAGGAGCGAAAGCTGGGACTAGTGATCCGGCATCGGCGTGTGGAAGCGGTGTCGCTCAACGGCTAAAAGGTACCCCGGGGATAACAGGCTGATCTTCCCCAAGAGTCCATATCGACGGGATGGTTTGGCACCTCGATGTCGGCTCGTCGCATCCTGGGGCTGGAGTAGGTCCCAAGGGTTGGGCTGTTCGCCCATTAAAGCGGTACGCGAGCTGGGTTTAGAACGTCGCGAGACAGTTCGGTCCCTATCCGCTGCGCGCGCAGGAGACTTGAAAGGAGCTGTCCCTAGTACGAGAGGACCGGGACGGACGAACCTCTGGTGTGCCAGTTGTACCGCCAGGTGCATGGCTGGTTGGCTACGTTCGGAAGGGATAACCGCTGAAAGCATCTAAGCGGGAAGCTCGCCTTGAGATGAGGTCTCCCACCACGAGAGTGGGTAAGGCTCCCGGTAGACGACCGGGTTGATAGGCCGGAGGTGGAAGCACGGTAACGTGTGGAGCTGACCGGTACTAATAGGCCGAGGACTTGACCACAAAGCAT
>NZ_JALHBK010000062.1:0-5175 GCF_031570565.1 Nonomuraea sp. 3-1Str | reverse complement strand
GCCTGCGGACCTTGACCGGTTGTGTCACCTGGCCCCCCGAGCGCCGATCGAACGTGATCAGCACCATCCAACCGGCAAGGGCGCTCTACACGCCAACCCGGCGATCATTTCCGGTCACAGCACTAGGGTCTGGTAAGCAAAAGACGCGCGGCTGAGAAGCCGCAGGTCAGGGGTCATAAATGCCGATCTAGGTGAGTGCCCCCGGCAGGATTCGAACCTGCGGCACCCGCTTTAGGAGTTCAGCGATCTTCAAGGCGCTGCGATGGCGCTGACCAGCGCGAATGAGCGCTTGTCTCAAGTTCTGATGCTGAGCAGGGAAGGCATTGGGAATGATCATGGTAGGCATGGGCCAGCTCGCCCGGTCCAAATCAGCGCCGTGAGGTGTGATCTCGCAGTCAGGTTGCTAGAGCGGGCGCTCCGTGACCGCACGCCCAATGGCAAGCGTCGCTTGCATTCTATCGTTGAATGAGGCCGTCGACGGCTGTCGTCCTCGATCATGTGGAGGGCCCGCTTAGGCGGAGAGCAAGTTCCAATGATATTTCCATGGGACTCTCCAGCAATATGTCGCTGGGGGAGCGCTTCAATTCCTCCTCGGAACTGAAACCCCAGAGTACTCCAACACTCTTTACGCCTGCCTTGCGGGCAGCTCTCATGTCCGACGGCGAATCCCCTACGAAAAATGCCTGCTGGCTAGGTATTTGCATGTGAGCGAGGGCATGTCTAATCCCGACATCCTTCTTGCCTCCTGTGTCGTTGTGACACAAGAACACATCAAAAAGCTCTCTGACCTCGCGTGGCACCATGCGGCTAATTCGTCGCCGGGGTTGAGCAGTCACTGCACCTATACGTATGCCGCTGGCTTTAAGGTCCCTGAGGCGTTGCACTACCTCATGGAACACCCGTACCTCTACAAGTGAATCCTGCAGGGCGGCGTCGTAATCAGCTCGATAAGCAGCTCGGGGGTTGGGTACTCCTAGACTTGCCAGAATTCCTTCTGGGCTGCCTACTGGGTTTACCCTAGCGGGGTCCACCTTATGGCCGAGGTGCCGCGATGCTACGGAGGCAAGGGCTGCTGCAGTTGCGGCACGCGAATCTATAATAACGCCGTCGATATCGAACAAGGCGGCGACCGGGCCAGGTGTGCTGGCAGCTAGCTGGGGAGTCTGGGGGTCGCCGTGTAACTGGTTAGTCGGGCTGGCATCCGGCGCTGAAGTAGGTTGAAAACTATCCCCGATATCAAACAGGACGGCGGCCGTCGCTGCTTCCTGTCTTGACATGTGCAGAGTCTTTTCGACCACCTCTAGTACCTCGTCGAACCATTTGATTACATGCGCTCCTCGTGCGACTAGCTTCCTTGCCCAATCGGCGTCTGGAGCTTCGAGGTTCTTTGAAAGCAGGAACACTGGGCGGCCGTGTTTGAAGGAGAAATCAGCTTGAATGATTGATCCACAACCTGATTTGCCTTCAATAATGACAGTGCCGAGCGCTAGAGTGCACATTACTTCATTGCGTGCAGGAAAGGTCCAGCGTTGAGGTCCCACGCCTGTCGAGAACTGAGAGATGATTCCGCCATGTGCAGGAATGGTTGCGTATAGGTCTGCGTTTTCGCGAGGATATGCATAGTCGAGGCCGTGGCCAACAACGGCATATGTCTTGCCGGGGGGCGCCTGTAGGGCTCCGTGATGGCTAGCTGCATCAATGCCGCGTGCAAGTCCACTGATGACCGTGATATCGTGCTCTACACATTTTCTGGCGAACCTGTGCGCCGACTCCAGTCCTACTTCTGTTGGATCTACTCGTCCTACAAGTGCAAGTGCACGATTGCTTAGGGCAGTGAGATCACCTTTGTAAAATAGAACAGGAGGTCGGCCATCCCACCGTCTCAGGTTGGAAGGGTAGTCCTCGTCGTTCCAGAGCTTATAGGTGCCGCCGAGCTCATATGTACGCTCGATGCTATTCGTGTATTTCTCGATGTCGGCATCTTGCAGATGAGTACGCACGCGTTCCGGAGTAGTGTCGGAGGCGAGAAGGCTGTCAACGACATTCTGGGCGCTTCCACATCGAGCAAGCAGATCAAGGACTCGGCGTGGGCCGATGCTTGGAGCATCTAGCAGTAGAAGGAGAAGGGCTGCCTCGTCGTCACGATCTCTGAGCACAGATAACACACCTCTCCTTGCTGTAGGACCTAGATAACGCCCTCTGTGTAAGTGCGTGTCCAGTGCCCCAGTCATCGCGTAGTTGACGCCCGATCGTGAAGCTCACGACACTGTGGGCGCCGGCTTCCCGCAACCGAGCAGCCGCACTGAAGGCCGTAGCCCCCGAGGTCCACGTATCGTCGAACAAGACGATGTTGCGGCCTCGTATCGCGGCTGGGGATACTACTGCATAGTAGCTTGAGTCTATCTCGCCTCGGGACGGCCTACCTGGTTTTGCCTTATAAAGAAGGTGCGTAGTCCATTGGATTGGCCAGGAGGCGGCGGCGCCCAGGATAACTTCCATGTGATTGAAGTCACGGTTTGTGTTGCTGCTAGGCATGATGATGCCTAGCTGTGGAGATCCATACGCTCGTTCGATGCAGCGCAGATGAGCGGATAAGAAGTCGATGGCCAAGGATGCGAGTGGCAACGCCATCCACCGATAGTGGATAGATGGCGTGAAGTCCTTATAGCGGTGCAGAACGGACTCTAGTCCGCTGTCGATCGAATAGGCTACAGGCACCACCGCATCGAGCGTGCGGCGGCCCTTATTGCAGTTTTGGCAGAAATTCCAGTACGCGCCGACTCCGCGCTCTCCTACTGCTCCATGGCATAGCTGGCACGTAGAGCCGTCGGTCGGGGCAACGGAGGGAGCAATGCCCTCACGATTCGCCCACTGGATCCAGTCTGCAGCCGTTTTAGGCGAGGAGTGCCCGACAGGTTGCGTGAAGTCGCGGTAGCCCATTGGCGAGGAACCTTCTGGAAATTGGGGGGTATTTGTGACGCTATCGGCACAGTACGTCCCCCCAATCAGGGCTCGCCAAAGCTTCTTCGCTGATGGCTTCGAATCTTCACTAGATCGTAATCGGCGATCTTTTTGGCTGACCGAATTTAAGAATAAAGTCCGTGCATTAGCGGTGCCGAAAGGCTCGCGGTGGGCCGCCCAGTGGCAGAGGTGCGTGCCCCTGCGGCGCCTGTAGTGCGCATCCCTGATCAACTTGCCCACCCGCATACTGTACGAACATAGGTTCGATCTGTGAAGCTCTCGCGACAGTTGAGCCGAACTGCCGGCCTCGGTTGGCACCTCCGTAGCACTCGGCTCCATCGAGATGGTTGCTACTACTGGCGGAGTCGCGTGCGTTCGCTTGTGTGGGCATGCTCTCGTCTACGCGTGTCGTCGGTCAATCGGTCTCGAGAAACGCTGATGCACTGCTATGTGTGGGCTTCGGGCGTCCGTGATGCTGGTCGGCACTCTTTGGCCAGGTCATGATGGTTCGGTTCAGTGACAGGAGTCGGGCGACCCGCCAGGTCGTGAGCGCGGAAGATGGGAATCGTCTCTGGAAACCCAAGAGCTTGTGTTCATTGGGCGCTGGCACGCGGGCACGTGACTTTTGGGGCAACACGGCGAACATTCGCCATGCCGTAAAGCCGACGCTCTGGGGGTAGCTGACCAGGCTGTAGCCGGCCGATCTGTGGCGCGGGCAGCTCGGCGAGCTGGTAGTGCAACTCGGTAAACGCCGATGGCACGTAGCTGTGTCGTCGTCCCTTCCGGCGATCAAGCATCGAAACGGAACTTCTCGTATCTGCTGGACGGCTGCGGTCGACGCGGCGGGCACTCGTTGGGGTGGCCGAGAGTCGAGACCGTGAAACCTGGCGCAAGGCCACTACGGAATGGCTGTCCAGGTCCACGGCCTTGTGCCACGCACACCACGAAGACATGCCAGTCTTAGCACCAGCTCGTCGCGCTGCAAGAGGTTCTCGGCGGCCGCTTGCGCGGCCATGCAGGTCATGCGGAACTCGCGGATGTCTCGAAGCGTCTCGAAACCGGCCCATGATGTGACCAGCGGACACCACCTGTTCATCGTCAAGGGCAACTAGCCCTCACTCCTGCGCTGGCTCAAGGCCCGGCCCTGGCGCGAAGCGATTCTCAACGACCGCACCGACGAGACCGGCCACGGCCGCCGCACCCACCACCGCACCGGCAAGACCACCACCGTCACGATCTACGCCATCACCTGCCTCCCACCAGGCCGGATCACCACGCCCAGCTCGCCGCGCTGATCCGCGGCCACCGGAGCATCGAGGCCCCGCACCACATCCGCGACGTCACCTACCGCGAAGACGCCTCCCGCGTCCGCACCGGCACCGCACCCGCATCATGGCCGGCCTGCGCAACCTGGCCATCGGCCTGGCCCGCATGCTCGGCTGGACCGACATCGCCGCCGCGACCGACCACTACCGCAGCCGCCCCGCCGACGGACTCCAACTACTCGGTTTCACAACATGAGAACGCATTGGCCCTGCCCCGGCTGCTGCCCCGCCTGCTGGCCGGTCGCACCGCCGGGCCGGTGTTCTTGGCCGACCGCCGCGCCCCCATCTCCGCACGACGCCCGCCCGCGACCGCCGACGTCTGCTCCGTCACCGGCCGCCTGCCCTACCCTCGGGCCGAGTACCTGTTCAAGACCGCCTCCGCGAATGCGACCCGCCCCAGCAGGGCTGGACACTGCACCAGCTCGGCCACAGTGCCTTCCAGCACCTGGCCCAGGACGGTCGCACCGCGCCCGAACTCCATCGCCGGAGTCCCCCAGGCGATCAGCAAAGCCGTGACCAGGCCGGCTACTCCGACTACGGCCAGCAGCAAAGCACCTGCCAACGCCGCGCCGATCGGCGTCAAGCGAACGCCGCCTCTTTCGCTCGAGGGAGGATCTTCTCTTCGGTAGCCGGCGAGGGGTTTCGTTGCCACCTACCAAGCTTGGCAGCCCACTGACGTCTCCCGAGTGTATTCGCACGATAGCTACAGAACTGACCACCTTCTCCCAAATTGAGTGGGAGTCGAGTTGCTGGGGCTCGCGTCTAGTGCTGTGACCGGAAATGATCGCCGGGTTGGCGTGTAGAGCGCCCTTGCCGGTTGGATGGTGCTGATCACGTTCGATCGGCGCTCGGGGGGCCAGGTGACACAACCGGTCAAGGTCCGCAGGCT
>NZ_JALHBK010000061.1:0-6659 GCF_031570565.1 Nonomuraea sp. 3-1Str | reverse complement strand
CGCGGGCCCGGCCCTGCGCCACGGCCGAGGCCGCCGCCGACCCCGCCGCCGCGCCGGTCGCGGCGGCCTGGATGAGCGGCTCCGCCTTGCGCACGCCCCAGCGCCCGATGCGGGCCGAGGCCACCGGCGGCAGCGCCACGGCCGACCGCTCCAGCGTGCGGGAGCTGGCCGCCTCGCCGAGCATGCGGGTGGCCAGCGTGTGGCCGTTCATCGAGGCGAACAGGTGCTGGAACGGCCTGCGGTAGAAGAACACCGCGATCGTCAGCAGGGCCATGAACAGGATCTGCAGCCCCCACGGCATCGCCGTGGAGATGATCAGCGCATAGCCGTACACGAGCACGCCGAGCACCAGCGCGAGCACAGCCTGCCGCAGCAGCGTGCCGACGAGCATCTCCACCCAGCGCATCGCGATGATGCGCCCGCTGCCCGGATGCACGCCGATCAGCAGGAACACCGGCCCCATGATCAGCAACAGCAGGAAGCCGACCTTCAGCACCAGCAGCGACACCGCCACCAGGAAGATGAGCACGCCCGCGACCAGGGCGGCGATCAGCGCGCCGATGGCCACGCCGAGCCGCGACGTCCAGTCCTTGCCCTGGAAGATCGCGAAGCGTGGGTCGCTCTGGAGCTTCTCCGCGATCTCGGCGTACTTCGCCTGGTGCGCCGCCGGGTCGGCGGCCTGCTGGCCCGCCGTCGGCGCCGGGATCGCCTGGGTCTCCAGCATGAGCCGGCCGTAGTCGCGCACCACGGGCGCGTTCGGGTCGGCCGTGCCGAACAGGCCCACCAGCCACGGCTTGCAGACGAGCGTCGACCACAGGGCGTCGGCGTTCTGGTCGACCCCCGGGGTGCCCGTCTGACCGTAGCCGCCGGCCTTCACCTGCGGGTTGGTCTGGCCGGGACCGGGCAGGCAGGAGGCGCCGCCCGCACCGGGCAGACCGGAGAAGGCAGAGTTGACCACCTCGCCGGTCTTGTCCGTGACGATCTTGCCGAGGCCCGTGAAGTCACCCGGCCGGCTGAAGAACCAGGTCGCGACCGTGACGGCCAGCACCATCCAGATGACGCCCTCGGCCGTCGTCGTGGCGCGCTTCCGGATCAGCCCGTACCAGGCCAGCCAGATCGCGCCGAGGATCACGATCGGGCGCAGGAACGGCCAGTACATCGCCTCCGACAGGTTCGTGACGATGTCGTCCACCACGTTCTTGATGGACTGGAGCGGCCCCTCCGTGGCGGCGGCCTGATAGGTGGTGATCGTCACCCGGTCGATCGCCTTGGCCCACAGGAAGACCGTGTTGGCCCAGCCGTTGCCCAGGACGGCGACGATGTCGGAGCAGCCCAGCCCGTACGTGTGCCAGAACTGGCCGCTCATGCCGAACTGCGCGTAGTTCGTGGTCGCCGCCGGGACCGTGCCCTCGGGAGGCGGCGGTGAGATCATGCCGTCGACGCCGCTGCCGATCACCTCGGGGGTGAGCGCCGGCGACAGGTCGCACGGGGCCGCGGCGGCCGGCGACATGCCACCCACCACGAGCGGGACCACGAGGATGCCCGCGATCAGGGCCAGCGCGAGCGCGAGCCGCCTGGGTAGCCGGACCTTCATGACCGTACCTCCTGCGCTCGGCCCACTCCCCCTTGAAGATCATGCCCGCTGTCGCCGGGTTTGTCGTGCGTCGGATTCGTGTCGAGCCAGCGCAGCAGCTCCTCCGAGATCAGGTCCACTGCGATGCGGCCGGCCCGGCCGTCCAGATCACGGAACACGCACTCGCCGTTGCCGAGCGAGCGCAGCACCGCCTTGTGCTCCTCCGACGGCTCCACCCCGAGCAGGGACATGACGTGGTCCACCTCGACCCGCTCGGTGGACCGGAACGCGAACACCGACGACAGGCAGTTGGTCACCTGCTCGTTCAGCAGGTCGCCGGCGTTCTGCGAGACCAGGACGAGCGCGGTGTTACGAGACCGGCCCATCCGGCTGACCTCGGGCACCAGCTTGGCGCCCTCAGGCGTGGACGTGATCGCCCACGCCTCGTCCAGGAAGATCGCCTTCGGGGCGCGGCGGTCGAGCCCGTTCATCAGCCGCCGCGCGAACTGCGACACCAGGTAGAGCAGCGCCACCGACAGCCGCTGCTCGTAGGAGTAGTCGTCGCGGGTGGTGGCCGCGTCCGGCAGCGTCAGCCCGCCCAGCGTGAACACGGTCGTCCAGCCCTCGCTGTCGATCTGGTCGCCGCCCGACGGGTCGAAGCACAGCCGGGCCAGGTGCATCTCCGACATCGAGCGGAGCACGGCCCCGAGGTTCTTGGAGGCCGCGTCCTCCGACTGCTCCAGGAACTCCACGACCTTGCCCAGCGACGGGTCCGGCGCGTTGGACACGGCGGCGACGGCCTGGATCATGGCCGACTCCCGCTCCTCCGACATGCGCGGCAGCAGCAGGCGCAGCGTCTCCGTCGCCATGGTCTTCTTGGCCGCGATGTCGTCGCCGAACGAGAACGGGTCCAGCAGGCCCGGCGCGGCCGAGCCGAGCGGGATGATCCGCGCCCTGCGCCCCCGCTTCTGCAGGAGCTGCACCAGCGATTCGGCGTCGCCCTTCGGATCGATCACCGCCACCGTGACGCCGCGCAGGGCCATCTGGTAGATCATCAACAGCGCCAGCGTGGTCTTGCCGCCGCCCGGCTCGCCGGTGATCGCGATGGCCGTCGGCCGGTTGCGGGTCGCCGCGACCAGCGGGTCGAAGTGGACGATGCTGCGCGCCCGGCCCACGGTCTCGCCGATGTACGGGCCGTGCCAGCCCTCGCTGCCCTCGCCGAGCCGGTCGCCGAGGTCGACGGTCGCCGTGGACATGCCGCCCGCGATCGTACGCAGCGGCTGGCGCTGGGCGTAGGCGTTGACCCGCACCTTCTCGCCCGGCAGCGCCTCGCAGAACAGCGAGAACTGGTCGCCCGTCGAGTTGACCACGTCGATGCCCATGTCGCGGTAGTGCTCGACGACCGCCTCCACCCGCTGCACGCAGATGTCCTCGGTCGGGGCCGACACGATGAGGCGATGCCAGCCGTACACGAAGGGCAGCCGCTCCTTGGTGATGCCGTGCTCCAGCATGCGGGCCGCGTCGATCTGCTCCGCCAGCGCGATCGGCGCCTCCGCGCCCGCCTCGCGGATGTGGATGTCCATGTCGCGGGCGTGCGCCAGCTTGCGCGCGACGTCCTTGGACGCCTTCACCGGCGGGATCAGCCGCATCCGCGACGAGATCTCCACCGGGAACGGGAGCTGGTCGGCGAAGTGCATCCACGGCTCGCCGTCCGGGAACGGCATGAGGTCGGGGAAGCGGGCGAACGACAGGTGCGCCACGTACGAGTCGCCCTGCGGCTGCACGATCCGCAGCAACGAGCGGCCGTTGTGGATCTCACCCTCCACCAGCGACTCGATCTCGCCCCTGCCCCAGCGCCGCTTCGAGCTGGCCGACGGAGGCGGATCACCGATGCCGCCCGCCGCCGCGTGCTGGAACAGCCACGCCACCTCGACGGAGGTGGCGTGACGGGCGTACAGGGCGCTGGAGGCCAGCGCCCTGCCGAGCCGCTCGGCCTGCTCCGTCCATCGGGCGATCTCACTGTCCGGCACGTGGTCGTCGGCGATGCCCAGCACCTTCTCGGTGCGCTGGTAGAAGCCGAACAGCTGCGACAGCACGCCGCCGCCGATCTGCCGGCCGCGCGGGCCGAGCCGGACGCCGAGGTACACCTCTTTCGTCCAGAAGTCCTTCGCCCAGACGTGCCGGTACATCTCCTCCAGGTACTCGCGCCAGCCCGGCCCCTCGTCGGACGTGCCGTTCAGCGTCATCGCCCACTCCGCCGCGGGGTACGTGCGGTGCGCCACCCGCAGGTGGACCTCGGCGTCCGGCATCCTGATCGCGGCCAGCGCAATCGTGATGTTGGTGGCCAGCGCCTCGCGTTCCTCGGGCGTGACGAACTCGTAGCTGACCGTCGGCAGGCGGAAGTACGCCCATGCGCTGGTGTCCGTGAGCAGGATGCGGTCGTCGAAGTAACGGACCGCGAGGCGCTGGTGCGCTCTGGACGCCCGGCTCATGCCACCCCCTCGGCGCATGAGCCGGGCGTCCACGCTCGCTCGTTCACTTAACGCTCACCGATTCTCGTGCCGGGGGGGTCACTCGCCAACTCCTCTTCGCTCACTCGGACGGACTGTGCCGCGAAGCCCGCGACCACCACGCCGGCGAGGGCCAGGTAGGCCCGGCGACCGGCCGCGCGCAACTGCCCCGGGTCGACGATCCCCGCGCCCCCCGGCGCCAGGTCGTCCTCCCAGGGGACCCGGACGATGGCCCGGCACCTGCCGCGGGCCACCGCCTCCGCCTGCTCGACGTCGGACATCGAGCGCCTGCTCACCCCGTTGACCACCATGACGGCCCGCCTGCGCAGGTCCGCGCAGCCGTGCCCGTCCAGCCACTCGTACGTCATCGCCACCGCCTCCGCGGCCTCCTCGCTCGCGGGGACCACGAGCACGAGCTGGTCCGCGTACGGCAGGACGCGGGCGGCCAGCGCGGCGGCCGGGTCGACGACGGTCAGCTTGTAGTGGCGGTCGAGCAGGTGGATGGCCTGGCCGAGGCGGTGGTCGGAGAACAGCGTGCGGTCCGACATCCGCCGCTCCGCGTCCGCGTCGGTGTCGGCCCCGATCACCTCCAGCCCGGAGGCGGTGCGGGTGGTGTAGCCCCGCATCGACAGGTAGCCGCCGACATGATCCAGCCCGGCCAGCAGCGAGGCCAGCGTCTCGGGCGTCTCGGGGGTCACCCTGCTCGTCATGGTCTCGCCGCCGGTGTTGGCGTCGACGGCGATCACCTTGTCGTCGCGGTGGCGGGCCAGGGTGTGGCCCAGCATCAGCGCGGTCGTGCTCTGCCCGGCGCCGCCGGTGCAACCGAGCACTACGATACGGCGGCTGCCGCTGAAGACGGCGCGGGCGCGGGCCTCGTCGATCTCGGACCCGTCACTGCGCACACCGCCGCCGCCGACGACGACCTGCGCGATGCGCCGCCACCCGCCGGAGTCGCGCCCGACGACGGACTCGACCCTCCGCACCCGCCCTTCCCGACTCCCCGCCGCCCCCACAACCCGCTGCCCAGACCCTTGCCCAAGCCCGCCCTCACGGGAGGCGGTCTCCTTGGGGGCGGTCTCCTGGGGGGCAACCTCACGAGGTCCGGCCTCATGACCAGCACTCTCGCGCGGGCCGCTCTCAGACGCGCCCCGCTCAGACGCGACCGTCCCGGACTCCGCCGTATCGGACGCGACGGTCTCGGACACCGTCGTATCGGACGCGACGGTCTCGGAAACCGTCGTCTGGGAGACGGCCGTCCTGGACGCACCCGTCTCGACCGCCGTGGGCCCTTCGTCGGCCGCAACCTCCTCGGGAGCCGTCACCGGAGTGGCAGCCCCTTCTGTGCGCGCCTGCGCGACGGTCGCCGCCTGCTCCTGCCCAGCCTCGGCGTGCTCAGCCTCCGCGTGAGCAGACTCGGCCCTGTCGCTCTCTGGCTGGGCCCGCGCGCTCTCTGGCTGGGCGTGCCCGGTCTCGGGGTGAGCCCGCTCCTGTTCGGCCTCCGACTCGCGGTGCTCCTGCTCGGTCGTGGCCTGCTCGGTCGTTGCCTGCTCGGGCTCGGTGTCGGCCTGCCCCTGCTCGGGCGCGGCCTCGGAACGGCCGAGAACCGGTGGGATGAGACGGGCCGGCTCGGAGTCGGGACCGAGCGGCGGCCACACCTGCCTGGGCGGTTGCCCCTTGCGGTGTTGCATGCGGGCCGCCTCGTCATCCCCCGGACGCTCACCCGTGAGACGACGACCGCCCCCTGCCTCCGCGCCGGGACCAAGGTCCGCGGCGCCGCTCTCCACGGGAGCCACGGGAGACCCGTTGGAGCGCGGCGGTGCGGGGAGGTCGGTGCGGGGGTTGGGCGGTGTGCGCAGAGTGGGCGGTGCAGGTAGATCGGGCTGGGGGGCGACGGCTCCGGTCTGGGGGCCGGGGAGCGCGGGTGAGGCGCCTCGGGTGGGCGCGGAGGGCTGCGGGTCGGCGCTGGCCGCGAGCTTGCGCAGCCGGCGAAGGGCCTCCGTGTCGATGGGCTTGCCCACCACGGGCTCCTGCCGGGCCCCGGACCGCTCCGCACGCCGTCCGGCGGACTCCCGCCCCTCACCCTGGGCGGGTCCGCGTACCGGCTTTGGGTCGGTCCGGCGCTCACGGACCGGCTGCGACGTCTCCGCCGCGGTCCGGCGGGCGGGCCGGCCGGTTCGCGTCTCGCCCGGGTCGGCGGAACTGACGTCGCCCTCCCCGGGCCCGCCCTCAGGCGTGGACCCGGCGTCCTGCCGTGCCGCCTCGTCGCCGTACAGCTCGCCCCAGCGGACGGGCGCCGGCTCTCCGCGTACGGTGACCTCTCCCTCCACGTGGACGTCACCGCGTACCGTGACGTCGCCTCCGACCGTGACGTCGCCCCGCAGCGTGACCGTGGAGGACTCGCCCTGCACGGTCACCGGCTCCTCGCGAGCGGCGGCGACCGCGGCGGCGGTGCCGAGCGCGGGGGCCGTGCCGCGCCGGGAGGCGGCGCCGCGGGCGGCCCGGCCCGGACGGGGGGGGGCGGCGGCGGGGGCGGGCGGGGGGTCGGCGGCCGGGGCGCGCGCGGCCGGGGCGGGCGC
>NZ_JALHBK010000060.1:0-6963 GCF_031570565.1 Nonomuraea sp. 3-1Str | reverse complement strand
AGCCTGCGGACCTTGACCGGTTGTGTCACCTGGCCCCCCGAGCGCCGATCGAACGTGATCAGCACCATCCAACCGGCAAGGGCGCTCTACACGCCAACCCGGCGATCATTTCCGGTCACAGCACTAGGTACGGGGCGTTCCGCGGGCCGCTATCGCAGTCAGAGTTGGAGCGAGAGTCTTTCTGAACGACGCGAACCGGGCATTGGCGCAGGCAAAGCGCCGGGAGCACAAGCGGCGGGAATCCGCTAGCTATAGACCGTCTTGAGACCGCCTCCCGAAGCAACCGTCACCCGGGTTGGCGAACGCTCAGCGCACGATCTCGTATGGGTGTTCCCAAGGCTGCGTCTTCCTAAGATGCTCGTTAGCCCCATCTCTCCCGATGGGACCGACAGCACGCGAGGTGCGGGAGGTACGCGGTGTCGCTCGACGGTCCAGCTGTGGCCATTCTGGTCTACGCTGGCGCGGGCAGCTTCGACTACATCACCATCAACGAGATCTTCGGCGTCGACTACTCCGCACGGTTCGGCTCCTGGTACCGGACGAAGGTCTGTGCCGTCACGCCCGGCCAGGTCGAGCTCGACGGCGGGGTCAGCGTTCACGCGCCGTACGGGCTTGAGGATGCGGAACAGGCGGGCCTGCTGATCGTTCCGGGATGGATTCCGGAGGACGCCGTCCCACCCGCGGCGTTGCTGCGGACCTTGCGCCACGCACACCGGCGCGGCGCGCGGATCATGTCGATCTGTACCGGCGCCTTCATCCTCGGACACGCCGGTCTTCTCGACCGCCGTCGGGTCACGACCCACTGGTCGACGGCCGGGCTGCTCGCCACGCTGTTCCCCACCGCCGCCGTCGACCCGCGCGCCCTGTTCGTCGACGATCGCAGCATCCTCACCGCTGCGGGCATGTCAGCCGGCATCGACCTCGCCCTGCATGTCGTACGGGGTGACTTCGGCGCGGACGCCGCCGCCGCCCTCGCCCGCAGGCTGGTGCTCGCCGGCTACCGGAGTGGGGGCCAGGCCCAGTTCGTCGACGTCCCGCTCAGCCCCGACCCCGGCGACCCGCTGCCGGATCTCCTCGACTGGATGCGCCGGAACCTGGACCAGCGGTGGTCCCTGCGCTCGATGGGCGCACGCGTGCACATGAGCCCGAGGACGCTGACCAGACGATTCGAGCGCCTCACTGGCACTACCCCGCAGAAATGGCTCACGCGGGAACGGATACTCGCTGCGCAGCGGCTCCTTGAGGCGGGCGACGAACCGATCGGGAGGATCGCCGCGCTGACCGGCATCGGATCAGCCAGCAATCTGCGCCAGATCTTCCGTCGCGAGGTCGGCATCTCGGCCCAGCAGTATCGCGCGAGATTCCGTTCACGCCGGAACACGAACCGCCCGCCGGCTGGTCACCCCTCCTGACGGCTCGCTCGACGACGTCTTCGGGTAATGGGTGGGCCGCGGTTACCGATCGGGCTCGATCACGGCTGCGCCACGAAGAAGGGGAACGCGCCGAGGGTCATGTCCACGGACGTGACCCTCGGCCCGCTCAGTACAGTGTCAGAGTGGCAGGTGAGCAGCTGAGTGTGCGAGTGGACAGCTGGATCTGGTCAGTACGGCTCACCAAGACTCGTTCGATCGCGTCCGACGCCTGCCGGGGCGGTCACGTCCGGGTCAACGGGGTGCGGGTCAAGCCAGCGCACGCCGTACGGGTCGGAGACGAGCTCCGGCTGCGGCACGAGGGGCGCGAACGTATCGTGGTCGTCTCCCGGACCATCACCAAGCGGGTCGGCGCCGCCGTGGCCGCCGAGTGCTACGTCGACAAGAGCCCTCCGCCCCCTCCTCCCGAGGAGACCGTGACGGTGGCCGTCCGGGCTCGTGGCGCGGGCCGTCCCACCAAACGCCAACGCCGCAGCATCGACAAGCTGCTCGCAAGCCCGACGGTGGAGGGGCACGAGGGCAGCCGGCCGCGCCCGGAGTGATCGAGCAGATCGCATCGACCTGGATGCGCGGAGCCGACCGAAGTGTGCGGCGCAACCCAAGATCGCCCTGTACGACCTGGAGCGCGGGCTGGTCACCGCCATGTTCTCCGGCAGTACACCGGTCAACCTGATGGTCCTCGTGCCGGACTTCGAGACGTTCGCCGCGCGGGCCATGACGGCGGGAGCGCGCCGTCCGCCCGGTGGAGACGCAAGCGGTGATCGTCTTCGGACTGTGGATGTGGTGTCCGGGGTAGTCATCGCGCAGCACGAAGGTCGCGGCACCGATCCGGAACCCGGCGTGTGCGATCTTGTCCCGCTGCCGTGTGTGTTGATGTCCGGCCCGCACGTCCATGCGTGGCGTGGTGCCCGTACGGCTGAAAATCGCTTGCCCGGCATGGCAGGGCTCAGGGAATGTGATGTCCATGAGGCTCTGACGGACAGCACCCCGCTACTTCGAGATGCCGCGGCGCCGACCCACGCCGTGATGCCGCCCGCCCATACCCTGTTCAGTGAAGAGAGCTTCTTTGTCCCAGCAACACTCCCGGCCGGAGGTCCTGCCGCCGTCCGCTCCGGCCAGCGTCACCGTGTTCGCCTCCCCCACAAGCTGGATCGAGTCCGATGCCGTCGCGCAGTGCCATCAGGTGGCCGCCCTCGACGGCATGATGCACGTCGCCGCCATGCCGGACCTGCACCCCGGCAAGGGCGCTCCCATCGGCGCCGCCATGGCGTCGGCCATCTTGTACCCGTTCCTGGTGGGCTCCGACATCGGTTGCGGCATCGCCGTGTTCCCCGTCAAGCTCAAGCGCGCCGTACCCGAGAAGCTCGCCGCCCGGTTCCCCGACCTCGATCGCGCGCTGCATCCTGAACGAGATGCCGACGATCCCGCCTGGGCCGTCATGAAGGGTGATGTACCCGCTGGTCACGTCGAGGGGCTCGGGACGGTTGGCCGGGGCAACCACTTCGTCGAGCTGGCGCGGGTCGGAGCCATCTTCGAGCCGGGCCACGCGAGCCGTCTCGGCCTCGCCGCCGGCGACCTGGTTCTCATCGTCCACAGCGGTTCCCGGGGACTGGGCGAACGGATCCTGCGGGAGCACACCGCGGTCCACGGCGCGGGTCCCGCCCCTGATCCCGGCGCCTACCTGGCGATGCATGACGAGGCCGTACGGTGGGGGTCGCTCAACCGGCGGCTGCTGGCCGCCCGGGTCGCCCACGCGCTGGGGACCGAGCCCACTGAGCCGATCCTCGACCAGTGCCACAACCTGGTCGAGCTCCGTGACAGTGTCTACCTGCACCGCAAGGGAGCGGCGCCGGGTGACGGCCGCGACGTGCTCATCGCCGGTACGCGCGGCACCCCGTCCTACCTTGTGGCCGCGCATGCCGGGCCGGAAGCCGGCCACTCCGTGGCGCACGGCGCGGGGCGCAAGATGTCGCGTGCGGACGCCCTGCGCCGTGGGCGGGCCAAGCACACTGTCGACGAGCTGCGTCGCACGCCGATGGGGTCGGTGGTGGTGTGCGGCGACCGCCAGCTCCTCTTCGAGGAGGCGCCGACGGCCTACAAGCGCATCGAGCAAGTGATCGCCGACCTCGTCGACCACGACCTGGCCACGCCCGTGGCCACCACGATCCCTCTGGTCACCTACAAGACCCCCGACCTCGGGTCGGCGCCTCAGAGGGACCACCGGGACCAGCGCCGCAAGCGCGGCCGGCCGTGAGCGTACAGGACGCGCAGGATCTCCATCCGCTGCCGCATGGCGAGCGGCAGGAGCGCGGCCTCCGCATCGAGCGGCAGCGGGAGCCGGAGACGTCGGTGGCGGCGGTGGCGTCGGCGGCGGCGGCGGTGCTGCCGCGGTGAGCGGGGTGAGTTCCGAGTACGGGCACGAGCAGTCGTCTCATGGGCTGAAGCCTTCTCGGAGAGGGGGTGGGGATGAGGGGCCCGGCCGCGCCGCGAAGCCGCATGGAGCGACCGCTCAGAGCACGTGCCTTTCCAGAGGCTCTCTTGCCAGCAGCCCCAGCTTGGTGACCTTCACGGCCGCCTGGAATCGTGTCTCCACGCCCAGGCGCTCCAGCAAGGTCGAGATGACGCGACTGAGCGTCCTGGACGATACGTTGAGTCTTCGTGCGATCGCTTCGTCCTTCGCGCCGATGGCGAGCATCCTGATGATCACTTTTTCCTGAGCGGACAGGATGCGGTCCACGCGGTCCGCGTGGTCCAGCACGCTCGCCATCGGGACGGCCTCGGACCAGTGGTAGGCGAACACCGCGTACATCGACCTGACCACTTCCATGCTGTGAATGGCCATGACGCCGAGAGAGGTGTCCTGCGGGTCGATGGGCAACAGGGCCAGGTCGTCGTCCATGAGGGTCATGCCGAGCGGCAGGTAGCCCCCGACCCGGATGTCGGCCCCATGACGCATCGCCTCCACGCAGTAGTCACGCATCGCGGAGTCCGCCACCACGTGGCCGGCATAGAGGATCTGCATCTTGACGCCGCGGGACAGGGCCTGAGCCGCCCTCGACAACATGTCGTTCGTGGCGTCGATCGCCGGCGCGCTGGGATGGATCGCCAGCTCCTGCTGCTTGACCAGGGAGGATCGATGATCGAGGAACTCGCTCAGCTCCGTCGAGGTTCGCAGCAGCTCGACGTTCACGCTGTTGTCGCGCCGCTCGCCGTACGAGAAGTCCCGCAGCAGCATGTGCAACGTCTCGCGGCAATGGCCGAGCCGCCGATGGTAGCTGGCCGCGAGGTTCCGCTCCAGGTCGAGCAGCCGGAAGAGCGCCGTGTCCGGGTTGACGATGATGTATCCCGCCGGCGCCTGCGCGGAGGGGACGAGCAACCCGAGCTGTTCCAGGCACATGATGGCCGCCTCGATATCGACTATCTCGGCGCCCACTTCCGCCGCCACGGAGGGTGAGTCCCACGACGCCCGCGATCCCGCGGTCCGGTAAAGCAGCGACGCCAGCCCGTTTCGCACGTCCGACATCGTCGAATCTTTCACCAGATCCTCACCTTTCCAGGAACGGGTGTGGTGCAGGGTGACCCCCGGCTCACCCTGCCGATTCCGCGCCTCCCGCGAAGGGGCGCATATCGCTCCAGTTCTTCTCGATGAACTCCAGGCATTCCGCGCGTCCGGACGGCCCGAACGTGACCGTCCAGCCGTCGGGCACGTCGATGTCCACCGGCCACAGCGAATGTTGTCCGGCGGCGTTGACGAGGGCTTCGTACTCGCGCCCGGGGTCCTCGAAGGGATTGGTCATCAGGCTTCCTCCGTTGTCGTGCCGACACCCTCACGCATCTGTCTCCTCGGCGGCGGCCGCGTGCGCGACGAACCCCCGCAGGGCTTGGAACCAGCGCTCGGCCAGTGACCGGACGGCCTCTTCCGGGACTGCCTCCGCGTCCCAGGTCCAGATCGCCACCAGTTGCGGTCCGTCAGCCGAGTCCTGGGTGATGGCGTTCACCTCGACCTGATGGGGCAGGGCCAGGTCCGGGGCGCGCGTGCCGCGGATGGCCTGCGTGCCAGGAGCGGGCGCCCAGCTCTCAGCCTCGTCGCCGAGCCTGATCCGCCCGAGATAGTTGAAGCCGATCCGCGGCCGTGGGCGGCCGGCCAGTCGCGATCGGGTCCGCTCGTTCAAGTAGCGCAGCAGGCCGAACCCGATGCCGTTGTCAGGGATCGCCCGCAGTTGCTCCTTGACCCGCTCGAAGGCGGTTCCCGCCGCGGCCGTGCCGGCACACATCGCCTGCCAGTCCACCTGCCCCGGGTCGAGGCGGACGGGAAACATGCTGGTGAACCAGCCGACCGTGCGGGACAGGTCCGTGTCCGGGACGATCTCCTCGCGCCCGTGTCCCTCGACGTCGATCAGGACGGCCGAGCCGGCAGCGCCGTCCCCTCGTCCGCGCCACTGTCCGACGGCGAGCGCGAGCGCCGTGAGCAGCACCTCGTTGACCCTCCCTCGCAGGACCGCGGGCACCTTGGTCAGCAGGTCGCGGGTGGATGCGGGGGAAAGGGTCAGTGTCAGGTGGCGTGCGGTGGCGACGGCCTCGGCATCGCCACCGCTGTCGCTGTCGCTGTCGCTGTCGCTGTCGCCGAGCGGCGGGTCGGCGGTCTCCAGGATGTCGCTCCAGAGCTCCAGCTCCCGCTCGCGCGCCGGGCTCATCGCCTCGGAACGGAGTCTCTCCGCCCACTGCCGGAAGGAGGTCGCCACGGGTGGCAGGGCCACCGGCGAGCCGGCGCTGACCGCCTCGTACGCAGCCGCCAGGTCCGGGAGCAGGACGCGCCACGAGACCCCGTCCACCGCGAGGTGGTGGATCATGATCAGCAGCCGGCCGGGACGGGTCGGACCGGCGTCGAACCAGATGATCTCGGTGACCGCGCCGGCCCAGACGTCAAGGCGGCGGGAGGCTTCCGACCGGTGTGCCGTGATCGTCCGCGCGAGCTCGGCCGCCGGGAGTCCCGCCACGTCGATTCGCCGGACGCAGGACGCGCCGGGAAGCCGGTCCGGCGGATTCACGTGGAGTGACCACGCGCCGTCGGCTTCCGAGAGTTGTAATCTCAGCGCGTCGTGATGCCTCTGGACGTGTCCCAGAGCGGCGCGCAGGTGATCGAGGTCGAGATCGGGCGGCGCCGTCACGACGGTGCTCTGGCTGAAGTCGTCGATCGATCCGCCGAGATCGCGAAGCCAGTGCATGATCGGTGTGAGCGTCACGGGGCCCGTTCCGCCGTCCACGAACGGGGCCGCCGGCTTGTCGGCGTCCTCCACCAGGGAGACGAGCTCCCTCACCGTCTGGTGTTGCAGCAACTGCCGCGGGCTGAACGTCAGCCCTTCCTTCTTGATCCTGGCCAGCAGCTGGATCGCGATGATGGAATCCCCGCCGAGGTCGAAGAAGTTGTCGTCGACGCCGACCCGCTCCAACCCGAGCACCTCAGCGAACAGCCGGCACAACAACGCCTCCCGCTCACCACCCGGCCCGCGATCCGAGACCCGATAGCCAGGAA
>NZ_JALHBK010000005.1:0-344438 GCF_031570565.1 Nonomuraea sp. 3-1Str | reverse complement strand
CGGCGACGCCCCGGACCCCGGCCGGCCGGCGCGGCCGTGCCCCGCTGTGCTCGCCACGGCCCGGGAGGCCGTCGCCCGCGCCGAGCGCACCGCCCCCTGGGACGGGCCCACGACCGGGCCCCGGGCCGTCCCCGGCAGGAGCATCGTGTACGTGGCCGCCACCATGACCAACCCCGGCGTCGCCGGGACGGCCTCCGCCGTCACCGGGGCGGCCCGCTCGATCGGCTGGAAGGCGCGGGTGATCGACGGCCAGGGCACGCCGGCCGGCGTCCGTGCCGCCTTCGGCCAGGCGATCGCGTTGCGCCCGTCCGGGATCGTGATCGGCGGCTTCGACCCGGGCTCGGTCGCCCAGCAGGTGCGCCAGGCCGATCAGGCGGGCATCACGCTGGTCGGCTGGCACGCGACCCGCTCCCCGGGGCCCAGCGCGAACCCGAGGCTGTTCGCCAACGTCACCACCCGGGTGGAGGACGTCGCCCGGCTCAGCGCGTACTGGATCATCGCGAGGTCGGGCGGCGGCGCGGGGGTCGTGGTGTTCAGCGACTCCTCGATCCCGTTCGCGCAGTACAAGGCGCGGCTGATCGAGAGGACGCTGTTCGGCTGCCCGGGCGTCACGCTGCTCGCCCGCGAGAACATCCCGCTGCCCGACGCGGGCACCCGCACGGCGCAGGAGGCGTCGTCGCTGCTCTCGCGCCTCGGTGACCGGTGGACGTACTCGGCCGCCGTCAACGACCTGTACTTCGCCGACGCCGCACCGGCGCTGCGCGCCGCGGGCCGGCCGGGCGGCGGCGCCCCGTACGCCATCGGCGCGGGCGACGGCGACCCGTCGGCGTTCGAGCGGATCCGCGCCCGCCAGTACCAGGCGGCGACCGTCCCCGAGCCGCTGGGCGCGCAGGGCCACCAGATCGTCGACGAGCTGAACCGGGCGTTCGCCGGCGTACCGCCGAGCGGCTACGTCCCGCCCGTCCACCTGACGACGGCGACCAACGTGGGCACCGCCACGTCCTGGGACCCGCCCGGCTACCAGGCCGCCTACGAGAGGATCTGGCGGCCCTAGTGGTCCGGCACCGGGTGCCCCGGCGACGGCGATGCGGCAGGCGCGTGCGAGGGACAGCGGTTCACCCCCACACGAGGTCCAATGTCGACCCCGCGATGAACAGGACCAGGGCCGCCCATTTCACCGGATCGCCGGTGGCTTGCCGCCCGAGGAGGAACAGGCCCCAGGAACTCAGGACTCGTACGGCGGCCACGGTCACGCGCACATGGGTGTTGATTCTGACCCGCCGATGTTGCAGGCCCATCGCGAAGGCGCTTCCGGCGACGAAAACGGCCCACCCCACGACTGCCGGGATGACCTGTCGCAGGGCGAGGAAGAAAGCGGCGACCCCTGCCGCACCGACCGTAACCATCAAGGGAATGATGCAGCCGGACAGACCCCCATCGGTGCCGTACCTCCTGTGTTGCGCGGCCAGGAAAGAATGCGCCTGGTCCGACAAGCCGAGCCGGCGAGCGATTTCCTGCACGGCTTCCGTCTCGATGAATATCGCCTGATCAGGGCATATGCGGTCGTCGTGCTGCTCGCTGCACGGGCATTCCGCTCCGATTCGGGTGCTCGCCCGTTCGATGAATTCCTTGACATCGGCGGCGGACAGCAGCGGCGGCACCGCCGCGGGTGCAGAAACGGAGAACCGATACCCCTTGACATGAGGAATGACAGATCCGTTGATCGGAATGGTGCCCGGGACGATGGGAGCCTCGATCGGTGCGCCCAGGATCGTCTCGGCCAGCTGTTTCGGCAGGTGGTCGTACTTCGCGAACTCCCGGATCTCACGAAGTAATGCGCGTTGTCGCGTTGCCCGCTTGTGGGCCCTCCGTAACCGCTCGCGACCTACGAGATCGAGTGCGACCGCCAGTCCGGCGAGAAACTGGAGCAGCTTTCCCGACTTGGCCAACCACCACGCCGCCGGATGCTCCCCCGATGCTTGTGACAGTCCATACAGAAGGGTGGACACGCCATCGACCTTACCCAGCCGCGCCTCTTGACCTGCCCCCTGCGGGCGTCTCCGGGAGCGGCTTCCGCGGGCTCGGTTCCACCGTCCGCCACGGGGGTTCGTGGGGACCGTCGGCCAACGGAGGCGCGAATTTTACGGATCCGAGGGTGACAGCTGGGAGACGAATGTGGTGGCCTGCGGTGCAACGCGGCTTTTGTCGAGTCCGCGCCGGCCGATCCATCTGGAGGATGCGATGGAGTCGCTGAACGTCACCGTGGAAACCGAGACCAGGCGCACCGTCGCGCACCTGCGGGGTGAGATCGACCTCGCCACCGCCGAGCTTCTGAAGAAGAGCCTGAACACCATGATCGAGCACCAGTCCGTGTCCGCGCTGGAGGTCGACCTCAGCCAGGTGTCGTTCATCGACTGCTCCGGGCTGCGCGTGCTGATGGCGCTCAAACGATCGTTGCAGAGCAGGGGTGGCACCCTCAGCCTCGCTCATCTGTCCCCGTCGGCCGAGCGGCTGCTCGCCGCCGCCGGGCTGGACGACCATCTCTCGGCGCGCGAGCGCCGCGGCCCGCTCACGCCGGCCTGACGCCCCGGCGCGGAAGGGGGCGCGCACCAGGGCGAGGTGCGAAAGCCGCGTTTTCGGGGAGATGACCGGCGCAATGACACGCCGACCAACCCCAGGAGTGGCCCCCATGACGAGTTCCGCACGTGAGATCGCCGTCGGAGTCGAGGAGGAGTTCCACATCGTCGACTCCGGCACCCGGCACCTGGTCTCCCGGTCCGGTGCCCTGCTGGAGCGGTTGCCGGAAGACCGGTTCACGCGGGAGCTCCAGCGGTCGGCCGTGGAGGCCAACAGCAAGCCCGTCACGAGTCTCCAGGACCTGGCGCGGGACCTGATCGAGCTGCGTTCGACGCTGACGGGCGTCGCCGACGAGCTGGGCCTGGGCATCGTCGCGGCGGGCAGCGTGCCGCTGGGCGACGCGGACCGGATGAAGGTCTCCCCCGATCCCCGTTACGAGCAGATGCTCGACGACTACCAGCTCCTCACCCGGGAGCAGCTCATCTGCGGCACGCAGGTGCACGCCGAGGTGGCCGACCGCGACCTCGCCGTGCTGGTGTCGCACCGGGTGACGCCGTGGCTGCCGCCGCTGCTCGCGCTCAGCTGCAGCTCGCCGTACTGGCTGGGGGCGGACACGGGGTACGCGAGCTACCGCACGATGGTGTGGCAGCGCTGGCCCACCGCCGGGCCGATGAGCCGGTACGGCTCCGCGGCCGAGTACGAGGGGATGGTGGAGGACCTGGTGCGCTCCGGGGTGATCAGCGACCCGGGGATGATCTACTTCGACGTCCGGCCGTCGGCGCACGTGCCGACCGTGGAGCTGCGGGTCTGCGACGCGTGCCCGCGGGTGGACGACATCGTGCTGATCGCCGGGCTGTTCCGGGCGCTGGTGGCGCGGGAGCTGGAGGCCGCCCGGCGGGACCCGGGAGGCGAGGTGCAGCTGGAGCCGGTGCGGGCGGCGACGTGGCAGGCGGCGCGCTCGGGCCTGGAGGGCGAGCTGGTGGACCCCGTCGAGGGCACGCCCCGGCCGGCCGGGGAGGTGGTGCTGCGGCTGGTGGACGACCTGCGCCCGTACCTGGAGGACGCGGGTGACTGGGAGCTGGTGTCGGGGCTGGCGCGGGAGGCGACGGCGCGCGGCAGCTCGGCCGCGCGCCAGCGCGAGGTGCTCGCCCGGCGGGGGCGGATGGAGGACGTGGTGGACTTCCTGGTCGCGGAGACGCGGGCCGGCGCGGCCGCCCTGACGGCGGACGCCTGACCACCCGCGCCCCGGTTCGCGGACGCGGTCCCCGACGTCGGTGGGAGGGCGGCGGTGGGGGTCGGGCTCGGTCCTCGGACACGTACTCAATGCACATGTGGAGGCCGGGTTGAACCCGAGCCTCCACTAGTGTTTCTGCGGGTAGTACGTCAGACGCAACCATGTGTCCACATCGGACAGGATTTCGGCCTCACGCAGGTAAACGGTCTTGAGGTGATCCACTTTGTTGGCCAGGGCGTACTCGGCGGGATACCTGCACCGGTAGTAGGCCTGGTCGTTGTTCCAGTTGCCCTGCATCCGGCGCGAACAGCAGCCGCAGAAGAGAACCCCCCGGAGGGCGTACGAGCGGCGGGTGTGATGAGGTCGATGAGGGACGTCCTGCTTGCGTCTCCGGCCGACGAGGACGCTCTGCACGGACTCGAAGTCCTCCATGGAGATCAGCGGCTCGTGAGTGATCTGTTCGGACCAGATCCAGCGGTCAGAGTCATCCCAGCGCTGCCGGGTCATGTGCCCAAGGGCGACGTCGTGGTGCCATCCCTGGTGAGCCCCTCGGCGATCGCGAAGAGACCCATGCCGCTCAAGAACTCCCGGAAGATGCGGCGGACCACCTCGCTCGTCGCCGGATCCGGCGCGAGGCCGTGAAGCCGCTTGCCGTCCGCCGCCTTACCGGGGTCGGGGTGCGGACCGAGGTCCACCAAGAGGTAGCCGTACGGCGGGCGACCCCCCCAGATAGCGGCCTTCCACCTGGGGCAGGGCCGCCATCGAGGAGCGGACGCGAATCTTGATGCGGTTCCGCTCCTCGATACTGATCCCGCCGAACATCGACATGATCAGCTCGTGGGCCTCGTTCGCCGGATCGATCGGCCCGCCGACCTCGGGCACCCAGAGCGGCACGTCGTAGTGCTCGAAGAGCGGGAAGGTGAGCCCGAACTGGTTCCCGTAGAACACGCGCTGAGGCTCGCCGACCACGACGGCGCTGTAGCCACGGCCGGGGTCGGCGAGCTGGCGAGCAGGAGGGCGGTCTGGGGGCGCCTCAGCGGAGGAATGGACCGCGACTTGTCCACGTCGAAGAACTCCGCCACGATGCGAGCGGCGAGCCAGTACCGACCCGTGCGAACACTGGTGGCAAACCCTCGTCCGCCCAGTTCCGCCGCGAGTCTCAGCAACTGTTCGAGGGCATCTACAGCGAAGATGTCCATGACGTTCACCTCCTGTGGTCGGCCTGCTCAAAGCTGCTGGCAGAAGACCTCAGGGCCTGATTTGCTCGCAACGAGCAGCAAAAACAACGAGAGGCACGCACATGGCCACGGAGGGGAAGCGGAGGCGTGGGCGCCCGCCGAAGCTACTGGACCCAGGGGCTTCCCTGCTGGCCACGCTGGGGGCCAAGCTCCGTGAACTGAGAAGGGCCCGGTCGCTGACTCTGGTCCAGTTGTCCGAACTGACCGGCTACTCGTGGCAGCATCTGGGAGCGATCGAGCGTGGGTCCGTCGCCCCGTCCGAGTCGGTGATCTCGTCATGTGATGCGGCGTTGGGAGCCGGTGGAGTTCTCAACGGACTGCTGCCGGGAGTCATTCGGGAGCAGGCCCACCTCCGTCACAACAGTGACGCGGCCCGCCGGACAGGTTCCGTCGAGCCTGCGTCTGCGGTGGAGTGGGAACGCCTCAGCGCGGTCAGCACATTTCCGTCCGCAGTGAGCAAGGGCGTGGTGCAGGACATCGAGGCCATCACCGCTCATCAGCGGCACCTCTACCACCAGCTGACCTCGGCTCAGATGCTCGCGCCGGTCGACGGCCACCTCGGCCTTCTGCTTTCCCTTCTCGACACACCCGGCACCGACTCCTTGCGTCGACGCCTGGCCTCGGCCGCCGGCGAGGCTGCCGGCTTCGCGGCCTGGATCTGGTTCGACCTCGGTGACCCGTTCAAGATGGCGTACCGCAGCACCGCGATACCGAAGGGCGGCGCCCATCTGCCGGATAGTGTCGTTGAGCGCGGAGCCGACGCCTGCCTGTTCGGCGGGAACGGTGCTCATCAGCGCGGAGAGCGGCGGGCATCGCCAGGCCGCCGAGAGCAGTGCGAATCCGCAGGCGCTCACGGTCAACCCGAAGCGCGCAGGGTGGTGGGTTAGCAGTTCGCCCTCGGCGCCGGTACGCCGAAAGCTTCCTTCTTCGGCCGTAGATGAGCCTGATATTGGTCAGCTGTCCATGGGTGCGGTCCGGTACGCGCGCCACAGTGTGATGTCGTAGCCGATGCCCAAGACGGCGCCGACAAGGAGGGGCGCCCCGAGCACGACCAGGGCTCCGGTGAGCAGGGTGGTGGCCGCGAGAGGGCTGACGGACACGGCGACGCTTCGCGCCACGCTGGTCAGGCTGGCCGCGGTTGTTCGGTGTGCCGGGGGGACGGCGGCGGCGGTGAAGGCCTGCCTCGCCGGGACGTCGATCTTGGAGAGGGCCTGGCGGAGCAGGAGCAGGGTGACCGCACTGCCGAGGGTCGGGGCGAACGGGATGGCGGCCAGCAGCAGGTTGGCGGCAAGATGGGGGAGCAGCATAGCTGCCAGCAGTCCGCGCCGGGAGGCCAGAACGGGGGCGGTGAGCTGCGCGAGGGCTGGGAGCAGGTTGGCGGCGAAGAACACCAGACCGAGTTGTGCGCTGGTAGCCCCGTAGCGCTGGGCGAACCACCAGGCAAGGATGGATTGGACGGCCAGCCCGCCGGAGAAGGCGTCAAGGGCGAACAGCGCAGCCAGGCGGCGGACCGGTCCTGGCACCCGTACGCGATGGCCGCTCTGGGGGCGGCGTAGGGACAGAGGTGCCTCGATCTCGGGCGGGAGGCGCCGGAACAGCAGCACAGTGCACACGGCGAGCAGGGCGTACAGCGCGAAGGCGGCGTCGGCGGCCGACACCCATGGCTGGAGCGAGAGCGCGGCGGCGGCCAGCCCGCCCAGGGCGCCGGCCGCCATGGCGGTGACGTTGTAGCAGGTGAAGATGGCGGTGTGCCGGCTCGGGCCGCTGGTCTGGGCGAGGATGGACTGCTCCACGCCCGAGAACGGCGTGTTGTCGTTGGTGGACGGTGAGATGGTTCCGATGAAGGCGGCGGCGAGCAGGACGGGATAGGACTCGCTGAGTGCGAAGGCGACGCCGGCGACCGCCATCAGACATCCGCAGGTGATCAGTGTTCGCCGGCGCCCCCACCTGTCAGCGAACAGGCCGAGCGTCAGGCTGGCGACCACTGAGCCCGCGGACGCGAGGGACAGCAGGAGGCCGGTCTGCCAGGGATCGTCGCCGTCCTGGGCGAGCAGGTCGGCCAGGAGGACGCTGGTGCAGCCGTACCCGAAGGTCCGCAGCGCCCGCGCCGCCACGATCAACCGCCCGCTTCGCCCTATCTCGGCCAGAAAACGGCTCGTGGCCTGCGTGTTCGGCATGTGGCATCATCGCGCGCCCGGCGCGGCGGCCACGCGAGGAACACGACTAGCGCCTGAAAGATCTTCCTGCGCGTCGAGGTTTCCGCAGGGTCCGCGAGGCTCGGCGGCCGGTCATCGGAACACGCCTGTGTGGCCGAGGGAGTAGCGTCCGGGCTGGGGGAAGAAGCACAGGCCGTGCGGTCCCCGGCCGACCTTGATCGTGTGTTGCAGCTTGCCCGTCTCGGTGGAGAAGACGTACACGACTCCGTGGTATCTGCCGGACAGCCACAGCTGCTTGCCGTCCGCCGACACCCCGCCCATGTCGGGTGAGCCGCCTCCCGGGATCCGCCACCGGTCGACCACCTTGCGGCGGGCAAAGGAGACGACGGACACGGTCCCATCGTCCCGGTTGGAGACGTAGAGGGACCGCGAGTCCCTGCTCACGTACAAGCCGTGCGCGCCCTTGCCGGTGCGAAGGAAGCCCACCCGCCGGAAGGTGGCGGCGTGGATGATCCAGATGCCGTCGGCCATCATGTCGGCGACGTAGAAGAGCCGTCCGTCGGGCGAGATTTTGACGTCCTGCGGCATGTTCCCCGCCCCGACACTGAGCACCTTCCGCACGCGGGGACGCTTCCAGTTGATGGCCACGAGTTGCCCGGAGAACTCGCAGCTGGCCAGGAAGACGGATCCGTCGGCGGTGAAGTCGCCATGGTTGACGCCCCGGCATGGCAGAGGAAGGGAGCGGATCAGGCGCATCGTGCGGGAGTTGCGGAAGTCGAGCCGGTTGAGGCGTTCGGCCATGACCAGCGCGTACGTGCCGTCCGGGGTGAAGTACAGGTTGTACGGGTCCTCCACCGGCACCGGCTTACCGAGGCGGCCCGTCACCGGGTCGATGGGGGTGAGCCGGTTGCCCTTGTTCTCGTTGACCCACAGTGTCCTGAGGTCCCAGGAGGGCACGACGTGCTGCGGCAGGCTGCCCACCCGGTAGCGGTGCACGACCCGGAACGTCCGCGGGTCGATGACGTCCACGATGTCGGACTCGCTGTTGGGGACGTACACGCGCCGTCGCCGTGGTGGCTGACCCTGCTGCAGACTTTCTCGATATTGGGTGAATTACCGAGACGGCCCGCTTGGAGAGCTACTGTCGTATGCACACCAAGCGTCACAAATCCGCGCCACAGGGGGACAGCAAAGATGACCGTCTCGAGCTTGCTCGCCGTCGTCGTATGGGGCGCGAGCGTGTCCGTGATTCTCCTCGCTGTCAGCCTGAGGCCGGCTGTCGAAGCAGCCACGGTAGCTCGCACATGGGCCCTGCCCAGGGCGAGCCGCTGGCGCGACGCCGACCACTCCGTTCATCTCGACCGGCAGCTCCTTAGACCAGGGCTCCCTAGCGACCTGCTAGGGCTTCCACCTGGTTTGGAAAGGGAGTCGGTAATTGATGGAGACGCTGCTCCGCCTGCTGGCGGAGATCGGCCCGGCGGTCGGCATGACCGCCTGGCTCGCGGCCGTGGTGGTCGGGGCCTTCGTCATGTACGTCGGGGTCGCCATGGCGGCGACCCTGTTCTCCTCGGATGAGGAGTGCGCGAAGACGCGCTACCGGGTCTTTCGTGACCTGATCCAGCTCTTCCGTGGGGGGCGCAGGTGAGCGCCCCGGTATCGCAGCCTCGGCGGGGGCGCCCGCCGGCGTGTCTTCCGCAGGTCCGCGCGCGGGTCGTGGCTCTCCGCGACCAGGGGCTGAGCCTCACGCAGATCAGTCGCGTCATGATGGCGGAAGGCTGGCCCACGCCGGGTGGCCGCCTGCAGTGGAGCAAGTCGCATGTCGACCGGCTGCTGCACACCCGGCACGTCCGTGAACTGATTGGTGAGGGATCCGCCGCGGTGCTCGCCGTCTAGGCGCAATAAGGCCATGGTCGGCAGTCGGTGACGAATGGGGGCTACGGTGCATGCTGTAGCCCCCGGTCAAGCACAGGTGTTCCCGGCTGGTGTAGTCAACCTCCCGGTGGCGATGGGACGGCACCTGATCTCGACACGCCGGGCAATTGCCCTCTGGAAATTCATCGAAGATGAAGTACAGAAGGGCAACCGAATCGTCATCGCTGAGCCTAACGGGAGGCAACGCGAAGTGGTGCTCGTCGGGAGCTAGTCATCTTCAGTTTCTGACAGTCGCCGCTTAGAGGCCAGCAAGCGATCTCGACGCGTTGTAGCGCATCTCGCCGGCCCTCTTGCAACCTTCCTCGTTTCGATCGAAGAAGACCGCATATTCGATCGGTTTCCGTGTTCGTGGGGTGAACTCATCCCCCACTCAAGCGCTTGCCCTCCGATCGCTCTCCCCGCTCTTGCTCGGAGGACGGGCGCGGGGAATCTCGCCAGTGAGGCGCCTCAGGCAAGGGGCGGCTTGACGTTCAGTAGCAGGGCAGCGCGGACGGTGAACGCGGACGACAGGGTCCGTCCGCTTGTGCCGCCCGGTAGAAGCGGGATGACTCTGTGGAGCACAAACCTCTACCGCGAGCATTAGGTGCCCCATGCCCGGCCCTCTACCGTCATGGCCAGGACAGTGTTGCTTCGCGGCGCCCGTACGCCCCTTCGCGGCCGCTTGCCGGAAGGTCCGGCGGATGGGAGAGCAACCCCGTGGAGAAGCACCGTCCTGACAATGACCGGCAGCAGCGTCTCCAGAACGCGCTGGCACTGGGCAGGTTCATCCTGTGGCTGGGCTGGCTGATCTGGACGCTGACCGGTCACGACGCCACCCGCTAGCTCATCTGAGCAGCGGGTGAACGGACCCCCTACCGGCGCAACGGTGGCCACCCCTGCTGGTAGGAGGTCCGCTGTCGTCCCAGCGTAGGCCGCGCGGCCCACCTGAGCCCACAGGGACCGCGTTCGTCCGCTTGATCAAGCGCGCGCCATTCCTGAGCGGGAGCTGCCCGCTAACCCTCAGAGGCGCATACCACCCGAAATCGGACATTGATCGGTGTTCACAACTGCACAGAGTTGAATCTCCCTGGTACTCCATAATCACAGTTATGGTGTATGAGTCTCCAGACGGCGCCACGTCGATCCCCCTGGTCGCCCCGCACCTCACCAACTACCTGGCGGCGTACCTCACTGCCGCCGACGACCTCGCATACGGCACCCCACGCCCAGCTCCCCGCCCAGCACCTCGCCGTGCCGAGACCCCACCTGCTCCTTTGCCGATCCTCTCCGCTGCAGGGCGAAAAGTACGGACACTGAGCGCCACCGGACTGGCCACAGCTGATCCGGCCGAACGACGCCGGCAGATCGCCGAAGCCGTCCTAGCATTACCCGCACTCGGCAAACCTGCCCTGGGCAACCGCTTCAGCGTGCACCCGCTGACCGCCGTCTGGCTGGCCACACGCCCTTCGCCGGACACCATCGCCGCCTACCACCGAGACCTGGCCCAGTACCTGACCTGGTGCGCCGAACGCCCACTGGACCCGTTCCGCGCCTACCAAGACGACACCGATGACTACGCCACCGCACTGGCTCAGCGCTACGCCCCAGCCAGCATCGCCCGTAAGCTCGCCACACTCTCGTCCTGGTACAGCTACCTACTTACATATGACGCCGCCAGCCGCAACCCGCTGGCCGGCCTCCAACGGCCACCGCTCAACCGCGACCACTCCACCACCACCATCCTGTCCCGCGCCGAAGCCGCGGCCTTCCTCGCCGCCGCCAACGCCGACACCCGCCCCAGGCGACTGCGCACCGCAGCCTTACTCGGCCTCCTGCTCACCGAAGGCCTACGAGCCGCCGAGATATGCGCCGCCGACATCGCCCACCTGGGCCATCGACGCGGCCACCACACCCTCACCATCACCGGCAAGGATGGCCAGCGTCGCGCTTACCCACTCGCCCCGCCCATCGCCGCCGCCCTTAAGAACTACCTCGCCGACCGCGCCACCCGCACTGGCACCTCCCGCGAGGAACTGACCGGCCCGTTGTTCGTCACCGAGCCCTCCGGACCGCACTCCGGCGGCAAGCGACTCGACCGCTGGGCCATCACCAAGCTGATCCGTCGCATCGCCCACGACGCCCGCATCCCCACCGCCGCAACCCTCTCCCCACAAGGCCTGCGCCAGACCTTCGCTGCCCTCGCCATGGACGCCGGCGCAGCCCTGCACGACGTACAGCACGCCCTGGGCCACGCCGACCCACGCACCACGCGCGCCTACGACCGGACGCGGCCCAACATCGAGCGCCACCCCGCCTTACGCATCCTGAACCACCTGACCTCCCCGGCGACTGACCAACGCACCACTCTCGCGCCAGACAAGCCGTCACCAGGCACCCTCACGGCAGGCCCGTGACAGCACGGCCCCCTGCCCGGGGGAGTACGGGGGCCGTGCGGCCAGCCGCCCGCGTATCGAGAGCACCGCATATATCCGCAGATACAGTGTCAGGTCCTTGACCTTGGGACTGAGCATCCCGGGCCGGTCGTGGGCGTAGACGTCAGTGATGGTTTCGCGCGCGGGTGCCTGTGCGGGCTGCTGCCGCGATGGCGACCGCAGCGGTGGCGCGGACTCGGGGATTGCAGCCATGGGGGCGGGCGGCGCGCCGCAGGAGGCCGCCGCGACGGCGGCTGCACCCAGAATGCTCGTCATCCATCGCAGTCGCATGCCTGTCAGGCTAGAAAGGCAGGCGGCAACGCCGGCCGATATCGGGGTCAACGTCCTGATCGCACAAGGCCAAGGGTCGCTGACCGAGCGGTCAGCCCCCCATCCCCATGGACGGGCACAGCGAGCGATACGCACTGCGCCCGTCGGGAAGGCGGCGCTCGCGCGCCCTCCGCTCGCCGACGCGTGCGGAGGGCGCCCGGCCCGGGGATCAGTCGTCCTGGCCGTCCTCGGACTCGTTCTTCTCGTTCTTCTTGCTCTGGCCGTCCTCGCTCTTCTCGTTCTTCTCGTCCTGGCCGTCCTCGGCCTTCTCGTTCTTCTCGTCCTGGGCGTTCTCCGTCTTCTCGTTCTTCTCGTCCTGCTCCCCGTGCTCGGCGCTGGGCTCGGGTGTGGCGACCTTGCCGCTGGGGGTCTGCCCCGTGGAGGCGGGGGTGGGGCTGTGATGCAGGGGGGAGGCGAAGGCGGCGCCTCCACCCGTCACGAGGACGGCGGCAGCGGCGAGTCCGGCGATGATCGTAGGCTTGCGCACAGGGGTCTCCAATGCGGTAGGTGTATTGCTGACCGCTCCAGCCTGCGAGAACGTCGGATAACAGCGGGTTGGGCCAACGACAGCGCGAGGTTAACTTCCTGCGCCGGAGCGTCTGGGTTAGCGTCGTGTTAACCAGGTGCTGAGGTTCCGCTGACGCGATTCTTCCTAGCGTGTCCTCCATGCGATGCGGCATCAGGAGCAGAGCGAGCGCGGGGCGGCCGTGGCTCTGGGCCGCGATCTCGGCAACGTTGCTCGTCCTCGGGGTGATCGTGGGATTCGCCGCCCGTTCGCCCGGTTGGACCGCTGCGGACGCGAGGGGAAGCGAGATGGTCCAGTCCGTCCGCTCGCCCGGGTGGACCGCGGTGGCGCAGGTGCTGAATGTTGGCTTCGGCACCGTCATGGGCAGCGTGCTCATCGGTGTGCTCGTCGTCGCAGTTGTCGTGTGGCGACGCCTGCGGCCCGCCTGGTCGGCGCTGGTGGTGATCGCCGCCGGGTGGTGCGTGAGCCCACTGGTCAAGACGCTCGTCGCCCGCCCGCGTCCGCCCGCCGTCCACGCCCTGGTGCACGAGCTCGGTGCGGACAGTTTTCCCAGCGGCCACGTCTGCCTGACACTGTCGATCGTCGTCGCCGTCGCCCTGCTGGCGAGGAACACCCGCTTCTTCTTGCCGGTCCTGGTGGCGGGCTGTGTGCTCGTGGCCGGTCAGATGCTCGCCAGGGTCTACCTCGGGGCGCACTACCCCAGCGACACCCTGGGCTCGCTCATCCTCACCCCGGCCGCGATCATGTTGGCGGTGAACGCCTTCCGGCTGTCCGGACGGACACTGCCGCCGTTCTGGCCGGGGAAGTCCACGGACAGGGCCACGTCACAGGTCGCGCAGGACGGTCAGCGGCGGCCTGCGGGCGGCTCGGACCGTGGCGGCTCCGGCGGCGAGAAGCGCAGCGAGGCCCAGGCCGGCGACGGCGGCCAGGTAGGTCCACGGAACGGCCAGCGTGTCGGGAGGAGGGTCGAAGACGCCGCTGAGCACGGCGACCAGCATCCGTGACAGCGCCCACCCGCAGGCAGTTCCCAGCACGATCGCGACCAGTCCGACCAGAAGGACCTCCGTCCACACGAACGAGCCGAGCTGGCGCGGGCTCGCTCCGAGAACCCTGGCGAGCGCGTACGCGCGGCGCCGCTCGGCGAACCCGAGAATGAGCAGCAATCCGGTGGCCAGGCCGGCCAGAGCCAGCGCATAGCCGAGCTCGATGGCGGTGAGGCCGGACAGATCGACGGCGGTGAGGCTGGAGCCGACGACCTGGCGGCTGGTCTCCACGTCGGTGACCTTCGCCGTCGGGCCGAGTCTGCCGCGCAGTTCGGCGGCGACCCGGTGGGGCGGGGTCCCGTCCGTGGTGATCAGGTACGTGGTGTCGGTGGGCATCTGGTGGGCCAGGTAGGAGGCGTTGGCGACGAGGAAGCTGTCACGGGGCGCGGTCGGGAACTCGGTGACGATGCCGGCGTAGTGGAAGGGGACGGTCTTGCCGTCCTCGGTGCGCAGCCGTATCTGGTCTCCGAGGCGAAGCTGGAAGTCGTTGACGGTCTCCTGGCTGACGAGCAGCGCGTCGGCCCGGTGGGCGAGCCGGTCGAGGATCTGGTGAGCGGTGCCGCCAACGAAGTAGGTGTCGTGCAACCGGGTGGTAGTGGGACGGATGCCGTACAGGTCCTGCAGGTCGGAGCCGACGTAGGCGAAGCGATGCTGGAGCGGCTCGACCCGGGACACGCCGGGCACGGCCGTCAGGCGCGCTTGGGAGGCGGCGGTCTGCGAGACGGTGACATCGGCGCCGTTGGTCAGTTCGGCGTCCACCTGGGCCTGCTGGCGGTAGGTGGCGTCGAAGACGGACGTGGACAGGGCGAACGCGACAGCCAGCGCGGCCAGGGTGGCGGTGCGCGCCAGCGGCGCGCGCTGGCGCGTCAGCATCGCCGACACCGTGCCGGCCAGGCCCCCGGCCAGTGGCCTGGCCGTCCAGGTCACGAACGAGCCCGGCAGCGTCCGGATGAGACGCCAGATGAGCAGGCCCGCCCCGGACCACAGCAGCGCCGGACCGGCGAACGCCCAGTAGTCGACCGACAGCTGGGGCAGCCCCTCGGGGACCAGGACGAGCTGGTAGCCGTTCCTGCTGGTGATCCAGAAGATCACGGCGGAGCCGGCGAGCAGCCACAGGTCCAGCCCGTAACGCAGCCAGGCAGGCGAGCGGCCCGGCCTGCCGATGGGGCGGCGGGCGGCGGTCACGGTCGTGGCACGCAGCGTGGGAAGCAGCACGGTGCCGCCCGCGATCAACAGTCCCAGGACGGCCGCCCACCACGACACCCACGCCGACCCGAACATCGCCCAGCCGGCCACGGCGGCCACGCCCAGGCCCGCCAGCACCCCGGCCACGCCCACCAGTGCCGTCTCGGCCAGCGCGAGCCGGACGAACGCTCCCCGAGGCGCTCCCCTGATCCGCAGCAGCGCCTGCTCGGCGGTGCGCCGTGGCGCTCCCGCCCGCGTCACGAGGCCGGTGAGCAGGGCCGCCAGTACGACTCCCGGCACGCCCAGGAACAGGAACAGCACCTGCGAGTACAGGGCGTCCTCGCGGGCGGCGCCCAGAGCGGCGCCCAGGTTGTCGCCGACCAGTCCGGTGCCGGCCAGCCGCTCCTCCAGGTTGCGTGCCCGCCCGGTGACCGTGCCATACGCCACGGCAGGATCGAAGGGGAGCCGGTGGTCGATGCGGACGTGGAACTGGGTGCGCACCTGGTCGCGGGGTACGCCGTCGAACAGGCGGTGCCAGTCGGCGGACGGGAGCAGGAGCACGTTGTCGGGTGGAGCCTGCGGCTGCGCGCCCGGGGGCGCGCCGACCCGCTGGAACAGCGAGTCGGCCGCGGGCAGTTCAACCACTCCGGCGACCTTCACCGTGGCGGCGGGCAACCCGGGACCGCGTACGGTGACGGCGGATCCAGGAGCGGCGTGCAGGTTGGCGGCCGTCTGCTGGGCCAGCAGCGGCCCGGTCGCCTTCCCTGCCAGCATGCGCAGCTCGCCCGGGAAGGTGGCGGCGTAGTCGGCGGGCAAACCGAGGACCTGGCCCGCGCCGGTGGTCAGCGTCTGCCCAGCTTGGTGGGACTCGAACCCGTCGATCCTGGCGAAGTCCACCCGCCGTGAGGTGCCGGGCATCGGGACGGACACGATCTGGCCGGGCTGCTGCTCCACCTGCCAGTCGACCGGCACCCGCTGCACCGAGCGGGCCGTCATGGTGGCTTTGGCGGAGGCGAGGAACGCCCCCAGCGCGGCGGGCAGGGCCACGGCGAGCGCGATGCCGGCCATGGCCGCGAGCAGCCTGCCCGTCCGCCGGGTCAGCAGGCCGCGCAACCAGATGAGGATCAGCATGACAGCGTTCCGTCGGTCATGGTCCAGGTCTTGGGCAGCCGGGCCGCCACCATGGGGTCATGGGTGGCGATCACCAGGGCCGCATTCAGACGGGACGCCACGCCGTTGAGCAGGTCGGCCACCTGACGGGCGAGCCCGGCGTCGAGCTGCGCGGTGGGTTCGTCCGCGATGACGAGGCGGGGTTCGCCGGCCAGCACGCGGGCGACGGCGACGCGCTGCGCCTGGCCGCCCGACAGCTCCTCGGGCAGTGATCCAGCCACCTCGGCCAGGCCGATGGCCGCGAGCGCGAGCAGTGCCCGTTCTCTGGCGGCGCTCTCACTGAGGCCGGCGATGAGCAGGGGCAGGGCGACGTTCTGTGCGACGTCCAGTGGGGGCAGCAAGCTGGGCCCCTGGAACACCACACCCACCCGGCCGCGCGGATGATCGTTGAGCTCGGGCCAGGTGATCCATCCCGCGGTGGGGCGGTCGAGGCCGGCGAGCAGGTGCAGCAGTGTGGTCTTGCCGGATCCGGACGGGCCGGTGATCGCGAGCCGGTCTCCCGATCGCAGTTCACAGGTGATGCCATGGACGGCGACGACGGCATCGGGTCCCCTGCCGTAGACACGGGCCAGGTCCTGGCAGCTGACCAGCGCGTTCATGCCGTCCGTCCGTCCTTGAGCTCCACCACGCGGTCGGCCAACCGTCGCACGGCCGGACTGTGCGAGGCGATCACCACGGCGGTGCGCTCGTCGGCCTGGTGACGGATCAGCCGCAGTACGGGCGCCTCTGTGTGCTGGTCGAGCTCGCCGGTCGGCTCGTCGGCCAGCAGGAGCGCGGGCCGGTTCGCCAGCGCCACGGCCAGCCCCGCGCGGGCCGCCTCCCCTCCGGACAACCCGCTCGGCCACGCCCCCGCCCTGCCGGACAGCCCCAGGGAGTCCAGCAGGCTGTCGCGTCGGCGCGGATCGCGCCGTCCCGCCAGCCGCTGGGCCAGATCCACGTTGGCCGCGACCGTCAGGTGCTCGACCAAGTTGCCGCTCTGCAACAGCACGCCCACCAGCCGGGCGCGCAGCGCGGCCCGTTCGGCTTCCGGCCGGTGACTGATGCGGTGGCCGTCCACTCGCACGGTGCCGCCGTCCGGATCGTCCAGCCCGGCCAGGCAGGCTAGCAGCGTCGACTTGCCCGACCCCGACGGGCCGCAGACCGCCACCACCTCACCCGCGCTGGCGTGGAAGGTGACGCCGCGCAGCGCCCTCGTCTCCTCCTCGCCCGACCGGTAGAACCGGTAGAGCTCCTCTGCCTGCAGGAGCACGCCCGGCTCGCTGGTCACACCTGCCGCCGCGGGCGTGCCTGTTTCGAGGGTCACGGCGTCGTCCACCGGAAGGAGTCGGAGACCGCGCGCCATGGGTCCACGTTGTCCGCGCCGACTGGCCCCGAGAGAGTCAGGATGGCCTCGTGCCCGGCACGGTAGAAGGCGTAGCGCTCCACCTCGTCTCTGACCACCTTGCCGGTGACCGGATCCGGGCTGCTGTCGGCTCGGTAGACGACCCGCACCGCCTTGCCGCCCTTCCTCGACACCGTGCCCACCGTAAGGACCTTCCCCTTCACCCGGGCCCTGACCGATGCCTCCGTGAGAGGCGAGGAAGCGGGGGCGGTCTCGATGCGGACGCTGTTCAGCTTGTCGGTGAAGGATGCGCCCATGGGCAGATCCGTGCGCGCCCACCCCTCGGGCACCTTCACCTCGTACGGCTGCCCGGGATGCCGATATGGCACGAAGACCGTGTCATCCGGAATATCGCCCGGCGGATTCGACTCCGTCACGTGCGGCGCCGGTACGCCTTGATCCTGCGCCTGAGCTCGTGCCGGTGCTTGTCCTTGTGCTTGCGCTTGTGTGTGCGTCTGAGCGGGCGCGCCTGCCGCGCAGCCCGCCGCCAGCCCTGCGATGGCCAGAGCCAGCACGCTCCGCCTTACCTGCATATCTCGCACGCTACGAGGACGCCGGCAAGCGCCCGCTGAGCAGCGGGTTAGCGCGACGTTTACCTGCACTCTGCCACCCTGGAGAGGTGACGGCGCGAAGCGTGCCACTGCGGCGGCGGGTGCTGGTGGTGATCGTGAGCGTGACCGCCCTGGCCGTCGCGCTTTTCCTGGTGCCCCTGGCGGTCGCGGTGCGCATGCTCTACCACGACCAGTCGGTGGCCGCGCTGCAGCGCGACGCGGCCTGGGTCGCCACCGCCGTGCCTGATGAGGCCGCACGCGACGCGGGGGTGGCGCTGCAGCTGCCCACACGCCTGTCCGGCGAACTGGCCGTCGGCGGCTACACCGCGGACGGCGCCCGGCTGTTCGGTGACGGCCCCGCCCGCTCACGCCTGGCCGCCTCCAGCAGGGACGGCCGCGTTCACGACATGGTGGAGGACGGCTTCCTGGCCGTGTCCGCACCGGTCCCCTCCGACGAGGGCACCGCGCTGGTCATCCGGGTCGCGACACCGAACGAGCAGGTCGACCACCGCATCCATCAGGCGTGGCTGCTCATGGGCGGTCTCGCCCTCCTCGTGATCGCGCTCGCGGCGGGAGCGGCCGTACGCCAGTCCGCCCGGCTCGCGGCGCCGCTGGAGCGGCTCACCCGCGCCGCGCAGGCACTGGGCGGCGGCGACTTCAGCATCCGCCCCTCCCCGTCGGGGTTGCGCGAGGCCGACCAGGCGGGACAGGCTCTCGAATCGACCGCGCACCGTCTTGGCGCCGTCCTGGCCCGTGAGCGCGCCTTCAGCGCGGACGTCTCCCACCAGCTTCGCACCGGCCTGACCGGCCTGCTCATCGGCCTGGAATCAGCCCTGTCCCGTCCCGACGCCGACCTGACCAGGGCGGCCCGGACCGCCCTGGTCAGAGGCGAACGGCTCCAGGAGATCATCGACGACCTCGTGCGACTCAGCCGTGACAGCCGCGTGCCGACCCAGCCGCTGGACCTGCGCGAGCTTGTCGAAGAGATCGATCGGGAATGGCACGGCCCGCTGGCCGAGCAGGGCCGCCGTCTGACCGTCACAGTCGAGCCAGGAATACCGCCGGTAACGGCCCAGCCCGCAGCCGTCCGGCAGATCATGCGCGTCCTGCTCGACAACGCACTTCGCCACGGCCGAGGAGAGGTCGCGATCACCATCTCGGATGTGGGCTCCGGGCTCGCCATGGAGGTGACCGATCACGGACCCGGCGTCCAGGAAGGCGCGGATCCGTTCGTCAGATCCAGCGGCGACAGCCATGGCATCGGCCTCGCCCTGGCCCGCTCACTGGCCGAGGCGGAGGGCGGCAGACTGGTGCTGAGCCGGGCCAGGCCACCGCTGTTCACCCTGTTGCTGCCCGGTCAAGGCTCGTAGCGGTAACCTCGCCCCCGTACCGTGACGATCCGCTCCATCCCCTCACCGTGCTCGGCCAGCTTGCGGCGCAGCGCGAACACGTGCACATCCAGCGTCTTGGTCGGGCCGAACCAGTTCTCGTCCCACACCTCGTCCATGAGCTGTTCGCGAGTCACCACCTCCCCCGCGCGGCTCACCAGCGCCGCCAGCAGGTCGAACTCCTTAGGCCGCAACGCCACCTCCGCCTCTCCGACATACGCGCGCCGCGCGGGCAGGTCGAGCCGCAACCGCCCGGCGTACAACATCCGCTCCCCCGAGGCGGGGCCGCGCCGCCGCAGGTGCGCCCGGATCCTGGCCATCAGCTCGGTCAGCCGGAACGGCTTGGTCAGATAGTCGTCGGCACCGGCGTCCAACGCGACCACCACTTCGAACTCCTGCGTGCGCGCGGTCAAGACGACGATCACCGTGTCGGGCACCCGCGACCGCAACCGCCTGCACACGGTCACGCCGTCGAGATCCGGCAGACCCAGATCCAGCAGGACGAGGTCCGGCTGATGCCGCTCCGCGGCCTCCAACGCCTCGGTTCCCGACGCGACGGACTCCGCCTCGTAGCCCTGGGCGGCCAGAGCTTCGGCCAGCTCGGACCTGATGACCAGGTCGTCCTCAACGACCAGCACACACGTCATGCGCCCGATGCTACGGGCCGTGCCGTCAAAGGAGCGCCAGGAGACGCGGGCAGCGCTCGCGATCCTCGCCGACCACCGGCCGAGCCGCCGCAACAACGACACCTTCACCTGCTCATAACCCGACTCGCGCCACAGAGGACATAGCGCCTCAAGACCACTGAGAGGCCCACGCACCGCGCACGCCGCTGAGCAATACCGCCGCCGCAACGTGGATCCGGCCAGCAACGGCCGGCCGCACACCACGCACCTTCTGGCCTTTCCCCCACAGAGGCCGTCCTCCGCCACCACCACGGCGACGGCCAGCGGCATCAACCGCTTCATTCCTGAGCGGAGCCGCTCTCTGGCAGCTCGGTCTCCGAGCGGGGTTCAGCGACCGCCAGAAGACGGAGCGGATCGTGCGCGGGCACTCCGGAAAGAGTGGCGTCGCCGAGGCCAAGCTCGCCTGGCGGCTTCAGCAAGAGGCAAGGCGGAACGGCATGACCTGTCTGTTGATCAGAAGTGGAACATCTCGGCGAACCGGCTGAGAAGCGCCGGATCACCTTCCACACGCACGCCGCCGTCGTGAAGTACTTCGTCTGGGGTCTTGCTGCCATTCATGAGTTCGCGGATTGGGTGGCCGGTCAGCCGTTCGATGACAAGGTCAGGTGCAGGGTGCTCGCCGGTGCCGACCGTCAGTTCCCCGTCGGTGATCTGCAGCCGGAGCGTGAAGTCGCCCATGCGAACCTCGTAACCGACGGTGACATTCTGGGCTGCCTCCGGCCGGTAGGTGGTGCGGAAGGACATGGCGATTGATTCGGCGGTGATGACTTCACCGGGGCGAGGTTCGATCATCGTGCGTGCGCCCCAGCGGCCCAGCGCGATCAGCGCCGATTCGAGATCGCGTCCGTAGTCGGTGAGCTCGTAGACGACTGCGCGTTCGGGATGTGGCAGCGCGCGGCGAGTGGCCAGGCCTGCCCCTTCGAGCTGTTTGAGGCGGGCCGAAAGGATGTTGGTCGGGATGGCAGGCAAGCCTTTTCGCAGGTCTGTGAAGCGCTGGGGCCCGGCGAACAGGTTGCGGATGATCAGCATGCTCCATCGTTCGCCGACCATCTCCATCGCGCGGGCAAGGCCGCAGAACTGCCCGTACTCTCGAGACGCCATGGTGCAGATTTTAACCCATACTTCAGTTGACAAATAACACTTTCAAAAGACAAGCTTGCTACTCGCCAGGCTGCAGAGTCGGCGGCCACGAGAGTGATCCCCACAGAACGGAGAAACACATGTCGTTCCAGGCCTACCTCGACACCATCGAGGACAAGACCGGACTGACACCACGTGAGTTCATCGCTTTGGCGAAAGAGCGCGGCTTTGACGACCCGTCCACGAAAGCTGGAGCGATCATTGATTGGCTGAAGCGGGACTACAACCTTGGACGTGGACACGCGATGGCGCTGGTGCACGTGATCAAAAAGGGCCCGAAGATCGACGCCAAACACGTCGGCAGTTCGGGTTCCCATCGCGACGAGACCGACACGCTATGGCTGGACGGCAAGAACAACCGGCCTTGACAAGCCGACCCAGCTACCCCGTTCAGCACCATGCTTGAAGCTCGAGCCGAAGGCTAGCCGGCTCGGCCTTCGGTCCAAGGCCCGTCGATAACCAACGGCATGGAACACCTGTGGCTCGAACTCCACGACCGCTACGCCGGTTCCACTCGGCCGCTAACCCTCATCGAGCACTCCCCGCCCTCGCTGGCACCGACCAGCAAGAGCATCTGGACGAGGCGTGGTTCGAATCCAACCGCCACTTCTGGCGGCGCCTTTGGCCCATCTCGCCCCGCAACCCGGACCACGGCCTCCTCCAGGCGTGGGATGTCCGCCGACGACGGCGCCACCTGGCGCGACGTCGCGACCGCCCGCGCCGGCCACGGCTGGAGCGCCAGACTGACGAACCCTTCCACGGCGGGGTTCGTCTCCCTCCGCGCGACGGTCACCGGCTTCGCCGGCGACGCGGTGACCCAGACGATCACCCGCGCGTACGCCGTCGGCTGATCGCCGACGGTGAGGGCACCCCACGGCGTCCTCACCGTCGCGGCCGTCGTGGTCACCGTGTGGGGCTCAAAATGGGATGCGGTGTCTGACCAGCCGGTTCTCGGGTGGCGTCAGCCGACAAGCGAACCGGCCATGAGTCGATCTTGAGAATGTCAGAGCATACCTGACTCGCCGTGAACGCGACGGGAATCAGCACGTCGGCGACGATGTTGTGAAGATCGTCGCCAGGGCCGGGAGGCCTCCCACCCAGGCGCGACCGCCAAGATCCCAGAGTGGATCAGCCACATGGACCAAGGAGACCCACCCATGGTCAGCGTCAGCGTGGAGACTGCGGAGCAGACGGAAGCACGCCTACGACGCGTGATCGCGGCAGCCCGGCTCGTCGTGCACAACGGCGTCTGGTGTTTCCAGGAGTCTCCGGCCGACCGCCCGCCAGCCCTTACCGGTGACACACTGGCGGTGGTCCGGGACAACGAGAGCTGGAGCGCCTTGGTCCCGTTCGCCCAGGAGCACGACGGTGTCGAGCAATTCGGAGTCTTCTCCTTCCACTTCCCCGCCGACCTGGACAACAGTGGCTTCGTCGGCTGGCTGGCCACCCGTCTCAAAGTTCAGCTGGGGACCGGCGTATTCGTCATCTGCGGCAGCAACCGTGCCAGCGGAGGAATCTACGACTACTGGGGCTGCCCCATCGACCTGGTGGCCGACGCTCTTGCAGTCATCAAGGAACTACGTGGCGACTGACAGTGATCCTTCGTGCACTCGCATCAGGCCATCGGGAGCGGGCTGCACATACGCGAGAAGCTGACCGCCCCCATCGTCCCCCGCCGGCAGAAACCGCAGATACTTCGGCCGCGACAACGCGCCCACGATCGTCGGCGGCAACCCCCAGTCCTGCAGGCGGCACCACGACGGGAACTCCCCCACCGTCGCCGTGACCGCATTCGCGGTGGCTGGATCACGGCTACGAACGGGTGGGCGTCCACTGCGCGCCGGCGGTGTGGCAGGTCGACGGTGAGGCGGAAGCACCGGCCGTCCCAGCCTCTCTGCTGCAGGACGTGCAACCCGTCGACGGGCACCCACGTGGTGGCCTGCCTGGAACGGATGGGGCTCCGGCGTCTGGATGGCGGGAAGGACCCGGGTTTTCTTGGCGGCCCGTACATGATCTCGACAGCATGACAAGAGGCCCGAAGAGCCGTTTTCATCATGACGAGTTGGATCATTGCTGTGGGCCTTCATAGAAGGCATTGACGCGGGCGGCGTGACCGTGCTGGTCCAGTTCGACGACATCGAGGGCACGGTTGCCGTTCTCACGTCGGTAAAGCAGTGCGTAGCCGCCCGGGCTGGTCAGCAGCGCTTCCTCGGTGAAGGTCAGGCCCGGGGCCAGTTCCAGTCCGAGCTCGAAGTGCCTGCGCAGCTCTGCCTTGCCATGCAATCGGCCATCGGCACGTCCCCAGCGGCGCACCACGGTAGGGGCGACAAAGTCCACGTTCTCCGCGTAGCAGGCCAAGATCGCATCGAGATCGCGCTGCTTCCACGCTGCCAGCCATGCGTCGGCATGGGCTCGAAGATTCATAGCGAAGTATCTCCTACGGGTGCCTGCGTGACTCGACGGGGTCAGTTGCTGGAGCATTCGCCCCCACCACCCGGTCGCCAACGAAGTCTGGGAACGGGGTCCACTGCCGCAGGCTGTAGACCGGACCGGATCGCCGAGGCGTTCCTGGCCAGGCGGGACGACGGCCTGCCGCTGTCCGGCGAAGGTCAGCACGCGCGAGCGGCGCGTGGCGGTTTCCTGCCCAGGTCGGGCAATGGCGGCTGCGTCGATGGTCGGAGGGCCTGATTCGTTCGGTGGTTCCGCCGGCGCTGAGTCGGATGATCTGCCGCAGGGTTTCGGTGCTTCGGCCGGCGAAGCCTCCCGGGACCAGCTGGGCCGTACCAGGAGGTGCCGGGACGGCGGGCTGGGCAGGGGATGGCGAGCCGACCCGGGTAAGTCCCTGGGTGTCGACGGCGGTGCCGGTGTGGTCGAGGGGATGGTGAGCTGAACTGCTTCGGTCGAGCCCCATGGATCCCAGCGGAGGCCCGCGGCGGTAGGCGTTCGCCACAGCAGCTGTTGTGCGGTCAGCGGAGCATGCGGAAGAAGGTACGTAGTTCCTCGACGAACAGGCCGGGTTGCTCGAACGCGGCGAAGTGACCACCCTTGTCCGGTTCGTTCCAGTGCAGGATGTTGGCGAAGCGCTTCTCGGCCCACCGCCGGGACGGCCGGGGGTTCTCCTTGGGGAAGATCGAGCATCCTGCCGGGACGGTCACCAGGTCCGTTGTCTCGGTGGTGAAGAGCCGTTGGACGGGCTTGAAGCTCTCCCAGTAGAGCCGGGCGGCGGATGCGCCGGTGCCGGGTAGCCAGTAGAACATGAGGTTGTCGAGGAGTTCGTCGCGGGTGAGGGCGTTCTCGGGGTGGCCGTCACTGTCGGTCCAGGCACGGAACTTCTCGATGATCCAGGCGCACAGCAGTGCCGGTGAGTCGAGGAGTCCGTAGCCGATGGTCTGTGGCCGGGTGGACTGCTCCAGTGAGTATCCGTCCTCGCTCTCCCGGCCTCGTTCCAGGTCGGCGATGGCGGCCTGCTCGGCGGCGGTGAGGTCGTCGAACGTGGCCGGATCCGGGGCCGCCAGCGGCGGGACGAGGTGGATGCCTGCCACGTGGGCGGGATCCCGCAGGCCGATGAGCGTGGTGATGGTCGTGCCCCAGTCGGAGCCCTGTGCGCCGTAGCGGTCGTAGCCGAGGCGGGCCATCAGCGTGATCCAGGCGTCGGCGATCCGCTCGACGCCCCAGCCACGGTGGTCCGGTTTGTCGCTGAAGCCGTAGCCGGGCAGGGATGGGCAGACGACGTGGAAGGCGTCGCGGGCGTCGCCGCCGTAGGCGGTCGGGTCGGTGAGCGGTCCGACCACTTTGCGGAACTCCACGATCGAGCCCGGCCATCCGTGGGTCAGGACGATCGGCATCGCGTCCTGGTGTGGCGAGCGGACGTGAAGGAAGTGGATCCCGAGGCCGTCGATGGAGGTGCGGAACTGCGGCAGCGCGTTCAGGTGCCGTTCGGTGGCCCGCCAGTCGTACTCATCGGCCCAGTACCGGCACAACTCTCGCAGGTAGCCCAGCGGGACGCCCTGCGACCAGTCCTCGACCGTCTCCTTCTCGGGCCACCGCGTGCGCCGCAACCGTTCGCGCAGGTCGGCCAGTACGGGCTCGGGGACGTCGAGACGGAACGGGGTCACGTGGTCAGACATGCTGCCTTCCTCGTCGGATCATTCGGTGATGCGCATGGGAGCGGCGTCCAACATGTGGCGGTCATTCTCCGGCCAGGAGGAGCACCTGCTGCGGCGCGAGGCGGGCGTAGCCGGTCCTGGGCCGGTCGGGGGTGACGCCGGGATCGTCGGTGTCGAACACCGCTGGGGCCGGCAGGTGCAGATCGGCGACAGGGGTGTCCCGGAGGTTCGCCACCGCCCAGAGTGCTCCCCGGCGGTAGGCGGTCACCGGTGCGGCGAGCCTGACTCTGCGCACGTCGTCGGTGGCGGCCAGCACGTGCGTCAGCCGGCGTCTGGTGGCCAGCAACCGGCCGAGGCTGTTCAGGTGCGATGTGGGGTCGTCCTGCTGTGCCGCCACGGTCTCGTCGTCGCCGCGCGCGCCGTCGGGAAGCCAGGGGTGCCCTGTGGTGAACCCCAGCCCCGGGCCGGGCCGCCATGGCATGGGGGTGCGCGCGGCGTCGCGGCTTTCCTCCGGCTGGGCCGCGCCCAGCGGATCGGCGCCGTGGCCGGGCGGCACCCGCCCGTCACCCAGGCCGAGCTCCTCGCCCTGGTACAGCCAGAAGGTTCCCGGCAGCAACGCCATGAGCGCGTGCAGCGCGAGTGAGCGGCGCCGTCCCCGCGGCCCACCGCCGAACCGGGTGACGGCGCGGGAACGATCGTGGTTGCCCTGCACCCAGGACAGCCGTGGCGACGCCAGCACAGCGCTCTCGATCATGGTGTCGATCCGGTCGGCGTCCCAATCGGTCTCCACCAGCCCGAACCAGAACGACGAGTGCAGCCGCTCGCCTTCCACGAAGCGCGCGAGCGCCCGGGGATCGAGCTCGTAGACCTCGCCGACCAGGAAGGCGTCGTGCCGGTCGGCGATCCGCCGCCACCGCTCGTGGATGGCGTGCACGCCGGGCTGGTGGATGTCATGGCGATGCTCCTGGCGGCGCCAGTCCATGGTCACCCCGCGTACCGGCAGGATCCGGCCGGCGGGCAGCGGCGGGTTGTCCCGCAGGTCCGCGTCCTTGACGAGGTAGCCGGCGGTGTCGATGCGGAAGCCGTCCAACCCGCGGCTCAGCCAGTACTCGGCGATCGCGTCGATCTCGGCCGCCAGCGCCGGGTTGCGCCAGTTCAGGTCGGGCTGTTCGGGACGGAACAGGTGCAGGTAGTACTGGCCGGTCGCCGGGCTGAAGGTCCAGGCGGGACCGCCGAAATGGGACAGCCAGTTGTTGGGCGGGCCGCCGTCCGGGGCCGGGTCGCGCCAGATGTAGTAGTCGCGGTGCGGGTCGGCCGCGCAGGAGGAGGCGGCGACGAACCATGGGTGGGCGTCGCTGGTGTGGTTGACAACCAGGTCGCCGATCACCCGCATGCCGCGCCGGTGTGCCTGCGCCAGCAGCCCGTCGAGGGCCGCCTGCCCGCCGAACGACGGGTCCACGGCCCGGTAGTCGGCGATGTCGTAGCCGTGGTCGCGCATCGGCGAGCGGTAGAAGGGGGTCAGCCACACCACCTCCACGCCGAGCCGTTCCAGGTGGTCCAGCCGCGCGCTCACCCCGGTCAGGTCTCCCCAGCCGTCACCAGTGCCGTCCGCGAACGACGGAAGGTACACCTGGTACCCCACGGCGTCGCGCCACCACGGCCGGACCCGCGAGCGCTGCAGCAGGTGAGCCAGCCGGCCGAGGCCGGGCAGGGACAGGTCGCCGTCCAGCCCCCGCACGGCCGCGGTCGGCATGCCCGCCGCCCGTCCCGCGGCCAGCCCCGGCTCGGAGTCCTCCACCACCAGGCAGGCGGACGGTGCGACGCGAAGGCGGCGCGCGGCCTCCAGGTAGCCCTCGGGATCGGGTTTGCCCGCCCGTACGTCGTCGATCGTGAGCAGGACGGGCGGATCGATCCCCGCCGCGTGCAGGCGGGCCTTCGCCAGCCGTCCGTCGGCGCTGGTCACCACAGCCCACGGCAGCTGGAGCCGGTCCAGCGTGGCGAGCAGGAGACGCGCGCCGGGCGCCGCTGTGACGTCTGCCAGGTCTTCGTACTGCAGGGCGTGCTGCCGCTGCGCCGCTGCCATGACGGCCTCGTCGTCCAGGGCGGGAAGCAGCCGCCGCACCGTACGCGCGGCCGGGCTTCCATGAGCGATGGCGAGTACCGCGCTGGGGTCGACGCCGTACTCCTCGGCCCAGATCGACCAGGCCCGCTCGACCGAGGCGTCGGAGTCCACGAGAGTGCCGTCCATGTCCAGCAGGATCGCTTCGATCGCCGCGAGATCCGTTCGTCGTGTCACAGCGTCCCCCTTCGATTAAACTCGTGCATCGAGCATAAAGAAGGTCGACAACACATGGCAACCCCACGCAACCGGCCAGGTCCGTGCGCGCCACGGATCTCCACTGGCGCAGCGGCTTGGCCGTGCTGGACGAGATGCGCCGTGAGCCGGGTGTGACCAGGGCGGCCGTGGCGCGACGACTCGGTCTCAGCACCGGCTCGGCCACCGAGATCACCTCCCGGCTGCGCGACCTCGCCCTGCTCGCCGAGACCCCCGCCGCCGCGACATCACGGGGCCGTCCGACGAGCGTGCTCACCCCCACCCGGACGGCCCCCTCGTCATCGCCGTGGACCTGCGCCAGGAAGACTGGCGATGCGCAGTCGCGTCGCTCGACGGAAGCCCGGCATCGTGGAAACCGGAACGCACCGCAGTCGCCGGGAGCGGCGAGCGTCCTGCACGTCACCGTGGAAGTGGGCGTCGGCGGCACCCTGGTCGGAGCACCTGCGGACTGTGCCGCCGGATGCTCAGCCGGTGGCCGCGCGGGACGGCTCGGGTCGCTCGGTGGCGGGGACGTCGCGGCGCAGGCGTGGCAGGGTGAGGGTGATGAGCAGACCGGCGATCATCCCGGCGGCGGTGAGCAGGATGACGAGGAACTCGCCGTCGGCTGTGGCCGCGCGCAGAGCCTGGCCGGTCTTGCCGTCGGTGCCGAGGTCGGCGATGACGGTGAAGACGGCCAGGCCGATGGCGTTGCCGATGTTGAGCGCGGTGGAGGCGATGCCGTTGGCCACGCCCTGCTCGTGGGTCGCGGTGCCGGTGGCGGCCGCGATCCACATGGCGGTCCAGACGATGCCCTGGCCGAGGCCGGAGACGATGAGGCCGGGCACCAGAAGCCAGTAGGAGGCGTCGGCGTCGAAGCCGAGTGCCAGGACGGCGGTGCCGGGCACACCGATGGCGAAGCCGATCAGCAGAGAGGCGCGGGTGCCGATCCGGGTGGCCAGCCGCTCGCCTGCCTGGGTGCCGGCGGCGATGGCCAGCGAGGGGATGAGGAAGGCGAGCCCGGTCTGCAGGGCGCTGTAACCGTGGATGCTCTGCATCAGCACGGTGAGGAAGTAGGGCAGGACACCGAAGGTGGCCATGTAGATGAAGGTCACCAGCATGCCGACGGTCAGGCTGCGGTTGCGGAACAGCCGGAAGGGCATGAGCGGGTCGGCACTGCGCGCCTCGACCAGCGCGAAGACCACCAGCAGTGCGGCGGCCAGCACGAAGGCGCCGGCCACCGGGAGGCTGCCCCAGCCCAGCTCGGGCCCCTCCACCAACGAGAACACCAGCAGGGTCGATCCGCCGGTGACGCTGAGCGCGCCGGGGATGTCGAACCTGCGCCGCTCCCCCCTGGCGGGGTCGCGGGGGATGACGGCCAGGGCGGCCAGCGCGACCAGCCCGGCCAGGGGGACGTTGACGAAGAAGACGGCGGGCCAGCCGAAGTGCTGGGTGAGCAGGCCGCCGAGCAGGGCGCCGATGGTCAGGCCGCTGGCGCCGGCGCCGCCCCAGACCGCCAGCGCCCGGTTGCGCTGCGGGCCCTCGGCGAACAGGCTGTTGAGCAGCGCCAGCGTGGAGGGCAGCAGCAGCGCGCCGCCGATGCCCTGGATAGCGCGGGCGGCGATGATGACGGCGGGGCTTGTGGCCAGCCCGCCGGCCAGCGAGGAGACGGCGTACAGGGTCAGGGCGAGCACGAAGACGCGGCGGCGGCCGAGCAGGTCGGCTGCCCGGCCGCCGAACAGCAGGAAGCCGCCGGCGAAGACGACGTACGCGCTGACCACGAGTTGCTGGGTCTGGCCAGGGAAGCCGAGGTCGGCGCCGATCTGGGGGAGCGCGACGAACACGATGTTCAGGTCGAGTGCGTAGATGAGCTGGGCCAGGGCGAGCAACGCCAGGGTCAGGCCGAGTCGCGGCCTGGCGTCGCCCAGGGACTGTGTGGACATGGATCGCCCTTCGGAGGGAGCCGGGTGGCGGGCATGCGGAGGCCCGCCCCACGCAACGACTGTACGATTATTTACGTACGATCGAACTATGCCACAAGAATCGTTCGAAAGTCGCGGTACAGTCGGACCATGGCCTTCCGTCATCCCGACCGCGAACAGATCCGGATCGAAGACGTGCTGTCGGCGCTGGGGAACGGCGTGCGCCTGGCCGCCGTGCGTATCCTCGACGCGGGCGGCGAGCACAACTGCACCAGCGTGCTGAACACGCTGGGGATCACCGCGAAGTCGACGATGACGCACCACTGGCGGGTGCTGCGCGACAGCGGCGTGATCTGGCAGCGGCCCGCAGGCAGGGAGAACCTGCTCGTCCTGCGCCGAGAGGACCTGGATGCCCGCTATCCCGGGCTGCTCGACGCCATCCTGTCCGGCGCCCGCACCGACGCCGCCCTCGATCGCAGTGACCGCACCGGATCGGCCACCTGACCAGCCGGCCCCCTCCTCTTCGCGCCCGGCCTGATCATCAAAGGGGCCAGCGGCAGCCATTGAGCTGCACAGTGCCCTGAGCCTGGGCGTCGCGGCCGACCAAATCTCATTCCTGGACGAGCCCGAGTGTTCCGGCGCCGTCTTCAGGCGTGCGGCAGTACGATGCCACGAGCCGAGAGGGTGTGGAGCAGCGGCGGCACCGGACTTCTCTGTGTCCGGGCTTCTACGTGGCCGGACTTCTCCGTGGCCGGACTTCTCCGTGGCCGCGGGTCTACGTCCCGGCGCGGACGGGACGACGGAACCGTGACGGGCTCATTGCCCATTCTTGATCGCTTCGCTGAGCGCGCCGAGGTTCGCGGCCAGCAGCTCGATGTCAGCCGGCTCCCAGCCCGCCAGCAGGGCGGCGACGGCTGCCGTGCGCGCCTTCCAGAGTTTGCTGATGGCGAGCTTCCCCGCCCGCGTGACGCTCACCAGTTGTGCCCGGGCATCGGCCGGATCGGGCCGCCGCTCGATGAAGCCGCGTGACTCCAGGCGTTTGGCCGGCGGTGACAGGGTGGACTTGTCCACCTCCATCAGCTCCGCCAGGACCGACAGCCGCACCGGCGCGTGCAGCGACACCTGGGCGAGCAGGGTGTAGTCGCCCAAGGACAGCTCCAGCCCGGAGGAGGCCATGATCTTGCGTCGCGTGGCGGGAGAGAACATCCAGTTGCCCACCGTGGCCAGCGCTGCCGCCACTCCGTCGACGGTCTCACGCTGCGAGCGGGAGAGACCGTCCTTGCCGGCCGACACGCGTTCCATCCTCACACCGTCTCCGAGATGGTTGGTTTGCCAAACCAAATATCTCGCATGAGAGAACTGGATGCAAGCGCATGAGCCCTCGATCTCAGGAGGCCCGTGCCGCCCCGACAATCGCGGCCCATGGCCTCGCCGGATTGATCAACGCCCTGGGCTCCGCCTGACGCTGATTCTCCATTCGAACACGAGCCCGCATGGCGAGGTCCAGCTGTGGACCGACCGCCTCCTGGATCTGCCTGGCTTGGCGACAGCCGACCGGTGCCGGGATGCCGGCCTGCACGCGGGGCTACTGCGTATCGGTGATCGCGCCATCCAGGCTGGAGCGCTTGAGATCCAGCCTGCTCAGGTCACATCCGCGCAGGTCGACGCTGGTCAGGTCACGCTCACGGAACGACGTCTGGTCGAGGATTGCACCGGTCAAGGTCGCGGGCTGGATCATCGCACTGCCCAGGCGGGTGAAGGCGATGGTCGCGTTGACCATCTCGCTGTAGCCGAACCCCGCCCCGGTAAGGTCGGCGCCGGCCAGGTTGGTGTCGGTCAGGTCGGCGCCGGAGAAGACAGCGCCGCGTGCGGACACGTGCGACAGATCCGCGCGCGCGAGGTCGGCACCGGCGAAGACCATCTTGTCGAGCTCCAGGCCGCGCAGATCGGCGCCGGAAAGATCGAGTCGCACCTCCGCGTTATCGGCGCGCCACTGATGACCGCGAACGGCCCCTGCCTCAGGATCCCGATGACCTCCGACGTTTCCGGTGCCGTTGCCACGCCGACCTCCCCGTTGAGACGCTCCACCGGCGCAGGATTGCCGGTGGTGGAGGCGACATCCTCTCTCGCGCTGGCGAGTTCTACGGCGAGTTCCTCCTCGTACGGATACATCTCCGCCATCGCCTCCGTCATCGCGAGACGAGTGCTCAGCAGTTTCAGCGCGAGGGCAGCCCTGCTGCAAGCGCGGTTCCCGCGGTGAAGTCCAGAGGGTCCAGCCGTAGGACACCGAGGGGGTTGTCCGTGGCCGACGGCGGTAGCGGCATCCGGCTGGTCACCAGGACCCGGCCCCGAACGGCGGCCTGGCACAGCCGGTCGAACACCTCGCCGAAGCCGGGATCCAGGAAACCCGTGCCGCCCAGGTTCCTCTGCCCAGCCATCGGCCTGGAGCCGCAGCGCGGTCCGCACGTCGGACTCTCTGGCCAGGCCAGGCGATCCGAGCCGTCGCACCTCCGGGCTTCATGTCCGCTTCCGCATTCACAATCGTCCTCCAGCAGATATGGCGAATTTGATCGACCAAGCCCCATCGACTCGATGGACAGAGGCAGCGACTGATCAGGCGTTGTCCGTCCGCCGATTACTTCTCGGCCTTGTCGAGGAGGGGGGAGGGTGGCTCCGGAACAGCGGCCGAACGTGCCGTCTGCCGGTGGATCAGGAGGACGCCGACCATGCTGATCAGTCCCCCGACGAGTTCGACCGGGCCCGGTATCTCTCCCAGCCACACGAACGCCACCCCGATGGCGAGCGGCGGAACCAGGTACAGGGCCGCCGTGGACTGCGCGATGGTGTACCGGGCGACCGCGTACCCCCAGGTGACGAAGCCGAGCGCGGATGGAAGCAGGCCCAGGTAGAGGGTGGACACGGCGGCATCGGCCGGGGCCTGGAGCAGGTCGTGCACGGCACCGGGCGCCAGCGGGGTCAGAAACAGCGTGCCCGCCCACATCGCGTAGCAGGCGACCTCCAGACCCGTATACCGCTTCAGCAGCGGCTTGGTGGCGAAATGGTAGACGCCTTGGACGACAGCCGCCGCGAGGATCACCAGCGCGCTGGTGGTGACCTGCGCGGAGCCGGCGGCGTAGGCGATGAGCGCCACGCCGGCAAGGGCCGTGACAGTGCCGGCCACGATGGTCGTCGAGAGGCGTTCGCCGAGGAAGATCGAGGCCAGCAGCACGCTGAACACCGGCGCGGTGGCGATGAGCAGGCTGGCCGTACCGGCCGGGACGTGCACCTCACCCCAGTTGAGCAGCACCTGATAGGCGCTCATCCCGGTGAATGCGCACAGCGCGATCAGCGGAAGGTCGCGTCGGTGCGGCAGTCGGACCCGCAGGATCGGGCTGACCACGGCCAGCGCGACAGAGGCGACCGCCAGCCGCCAGAACGACAGCCCGCCGACACCCAGGCCGTCGACGCCGACCCGGATGGCAGGGAAGGCCGACGCCCAGAGCACAACCGTCGAGATCAGGGACGTCAGGCGCAGCGAGATCGGTTGCTTCACCCCCCGCAGCATTTAACGTAGGATCAGAAAGGTCCAGTTATTGTTTCCTCCTAAATCAAGAAGATGTGCTTACATGTTGGATCTTCGTCGCCTTCGCCTCCTGCGTGACCTGCAGATCTACGGCACCGTCACAGCGACGGCCGAGGCACGGCACCTCAGCGGACCGGCGGTGTCACAGCAACTGGCCGCGCTGGAACGCGAGGCTGGGCTGCCGCTGCTGGAAAAGCAGGGACGGCGGTTGCGGCTCACACCGGCAGGCAGCCTGCTGGCCGAACACGCCGAGGTCATCCTCGGTCAGATCGCCACCGTCGAGGCCGACCTGCGTGCGCTCCAGGAGGGCGGCCAGGGCCTGGTCCGGCTGGCGGTGTTCGCCTCGGCCGCCCGGGTGCTGATGCCCCGCCTGTGGCGCCGGATGTCGGCTGACCACGCACCCACGCCGGAGTTGCGCATCACCGAGTGCGAGCCCGACCCGGCGGCCGAGGCGCTGCGCCGCCGGGAGGTCGACATCGCGATCGTCCACGCCTACAGCCTGCTACCGCGTGAACTACCGCCCGGATGCCGGCAGCACCACCTCATGGACGAGCCCGTGTTGCTGGCCATGCCCACCGCCCTGGCCTCCCGCCGCGGGCTGAGCCATGGGCAGTCAGTACACCTGGCCGACTTCGCGCACGAGCACTGGCTGATGCCTGGCACCGAGACCTCCTGTCACGAGATGACCCGCCGGGCCTGTGGCGCCGCCGGTTTCGTGCCCCGTCCCATCGTGACCGCCAACGACTTCTCCGTGTTGAGCGCGCTGGTGGCCGCCGAGGCCGGGATGGCACTCATCCCCCGCATGGCACTGCCCAGCGACGCCGAGAGGATCAGCCTTCACCCGCTGGCGGAACGCGTCGACCGCACGGTGTCGGCCTACACCCGGACCGGCGACGCCCGCCTGCCACGGGTCGCGCTCGTACTGGAGGCAATCCGCAGCGCCGCAGCCGACGTGACGGACACAGCGGACGACAGAGCCGAGGCTCGGTGCGTGGCCTCCGCCCTCGACAACGTCGACGCCGCCCCGTCCATGGGAGCGGCCTTCCAGCAGGTAAGAGAGCGTCACGAGTAAAGAGCCGGCGCTTCACGTGGTGGCGTTGAAGGGTGCGCCCATGAGATGGGATCAGCGGCAGCTACAAGGGCGCGCCACACCGCCGTCCGCGAAGCGCCGCCTCGAGCAGTTGAGGCGGAGGCTTCTTCACGGGTCGTGTGATGCACCAGGTCGCCGTCGGCGCATGGCGTCAGGCGTTGCCTTGCGCCTGTTCGCGCAGCCAGGACACCAGCGCGGTCACGCGGTCGTCGCGAGCGGGCAGGGGCGTCATCAGCAGATAAGTGCTGCCGTCGGGACGGAAGCCGAGCGGCGCTGTCAGCCGGCCGGCCTCCAGATCGTCGTGGACCAGGGCCCGCGGCCCCATGGCCACGCCGAGCCCGCTGGCCGCGGCCTGCAGGCTCAGGTAGAAGTGCTCGAAGGTCTGTTCAGGTGCGGGTGGAAGGGGCATGGGGTAGTTCTTCGCCCAGTCGGCCCAGGCTGAGGGCCGGGTGCTGGTGTGCAGTCTCGGCAGGCGCGTCAGGTCTTCCGGACGGGACAGGCGGTGGCCCAGTTCGGGTGTGCAGACGGGGCCGACCGATTCGTCGAAGAGTTCAAAGGTCGTCAGGCCGCCCGGGATGTCGAAGTCGTTTCGGCGGATGGCGACGTCGATGCTCTCCCGCTCGAAGGCGACTGGTCCGCCCGAAGCGACCAGATGCAAGTTCAGGCCGGGGGCGGCGGCGGTCAGGGCGGGTAGCCGGGGGATCAGCCAGCGCATCAGCAGGGTCGGCTCGCAGGACAACACCAGGAGGGCGGGCCGGGTGGTCGCACGCGCCTGCCGGGCGGCCGCGCTGAGCAGGTTCAGGGCGTCGTCGACGCTCTGGACGAAGGTCCGTGCGGCCGGGGTCGGTACCACTGCCCGATTGCGCCGCTCGAACAGGGTCACGCCCAATGCGCGCTCCAGTTGCTGGATCTGTCTGCTGACGGCGCCGTGGGTGAGGTGCAGTTCCGCGGCGGCCTTGCTCACGCTGCCGTGCCGCACCGTCGCCTCGAAGGCCACCAGCGGTCCGAGTGGCGGCAGATCACTCCATGTCATGTGTGAGAAATTATCACTAACAGTGTGCGCGATTGTCGCTTTTTCCTGGTCATTTTCATGGTTAGAGTGATTTCAGGTAACGAATTACTGCGAGGACCGCCATGCAGAAGATCAGCCTTGCCGAAGCCTTCTCCTCCTTCGACGACACCTGGAGCCCGAAAGTGGCCGGTGCCGTCAACGACATGGAAGTCAAGCTCGCCAAGTTCGAGGGCGAGTTCGTCTGGCACCACCATGAGCACGAGGACGAACTGTTCCTGGTGCTGCGGGGCAGGCTGCGGATGCGCCTACGCGAGGGCGACGTCGTGGTGGAGCCCGGGGAGTTCCTCATCGTGCCGCGTGGCACGGAGCACTGCCCGGTGGCCGAGCCGGATTGCGAGGTGTTGCTGCTGGAGCCCGCGACCACCGTCAACACCGGTAACGTGCGCAACGAGCGGACCGTGACTGACCTGGGTCGTATCGAACACTCATGAGGACGCTCCCGAGCATCGCGGTGGTGGCCGATGACCTGACGAGCGCCGGTGACGCAGCCGCGCCGTTCCACCTGGCGGGGTTCCCGGCGTGGATCAGCCTCGAGGCCGCCGTCATGCCCCCGGCCGGGACGGTCATGGCGGTCGACTGCGACACCCGCGCGCTGCCCGCAGCGGACGCCGCGGCCCGCGTCACCCGGGTGGTCCGGCAGCTGACCGGCGCGGACGTCCTGGTCAAGACCGTGGACTCGACCGCACGCGGTCATCTGGCGGCGGAGATCGCCGCCGCGCTGTCGGCCGGCGGCCGGGCCACCGCGGTGATCGCCCCCGCCTTCCCCGCCGAGGGACGCAGCACGGTGGGCGGGGTGCAGCACCTGGCGGGCGTCCCGGTCCACAGGACGGCGTTCGCCCAGGACCCCGGTCATCCCGTCCGGGACGCCGACCTGACCCGGCTCGTCCCGGGAGCCGTTCTGGCCGACGGGTCCGGCCATCTCGCCGGGCTGGCCGGGCGGGCGCGGTACGTCGTCGCCGACGCCGTCAGCGACCGCGATCTCGATGAGATCGTGGCCGCCGTCGACCGGCCGCGGGAGGTGCTCTGGGTCGGCTCACCAGGGCTGGCCGAGGCGCTGGCTCGCCACCTGGCACCCGGCCGGCACCCCGGACGGACGTGTCCGATGCGACGGCACTCGACCCGATCCCGCGTGCTGACGGTGGTCGGCAGCCTGCATCCGGCCAGCCGGGGACAGGCCGAACGGCTGGGCGCACTCGGCGTCGGCGCGATGGTGCCGGTAGCCGCCGCCCATGCCGCCCAATGGGCCGAGCGAGAGCTGGACGACTACGGCGCCGCTCTGCTGCACGGCCCGGCGGACTGGGCCGCCACAGGTTCGGTGCCTGCGGCGCTGGCCGCCGTGGTCTCCCTGCTCGCCACGCGCCGCGCCTTCGACGCTTTGGTCCTCACCGGCGGAGAGACCGCCAGGACCGTGCTGGACGCTCTCGCCGTCCGGGCCGTCCGGCTGGCCGGACAGGCCGAGCCCGGCGTGCCGCTGGGCGTGGTCGACCACCCCTGGCGGTTTCCTGTCGCCTTGAAGGCGGGCGGTTTCGGCGACCTCGACACCCTTGCCCGCCTCACCGACCTGCTCACCACATCTGCCCCAGCGGAGGACCCGTGCGCCCCATAGGTGTCTCGATGGGAGATCCGGCCGGCATCGGACCAGAGATCGCCCTCAAACTCGTCGCCGACCGGCGGTGTGACGTACCCGTCCTCATCATCGGAGACGCGGGCGTGCTCACCCGCGCCCGCGCGTCGAGCGGGCTCGACGTTCCCATCCGCACCGTGGTGTCGGCCCAGGACTGCGCCGATGCCACCGGCGTCGCGCAGGTTCTGGCCGAGACGTCCCTGCCGCACGACCTGCCCTGGGGACGCGTCGACGGCCGGGCCGGGGAAGCGGCCTACCGGTACGTCGCCAAGGGCGTCGAACTCGCCCGCGACGATCAGATCGCCGCCCTGGTCACCGCCCCCATCAACAAGGAGGCACTGCGGCTGGGCGGCTACTCCTACCCGGGGCACACCGAGATCCTGGCCGAACTCAGTGGCGCCGACGAGTACGCCATGATGATGGCCAACGACGAGCTGCGCGTCGTGCTCGTCACGATCCACCACGCGTTGCGCGACGCCATCGACTCGATCACGCCTGAAGCCGTGCGAAGGGCGATCCGGCTCACCCATGACGCGCTGTGCCGGGCCGGCATCACCGCTCCCCGGATCGCCGTCGCCGGCCTGAATCCGCATGCCGGCGAGAACGGACTGATGGGTCGGGAGGACCTGGACATCATCGCCCCAGCCGTGCAAAGGGCGCGCGTGGCGGGGATCGACGCCAGCGGCCCATGGCCCGCGGACACGGTGTTCCTGCGCGCCCGCACCGGCGAGTTCGACGCCGTGGTCGCGCAGTACCACGACCAGGGCCTCATCCCGGTCAAGTACCTGGGCTTGGAGCGCGGCGTCAACATCACGATCGGACTGCCGTTCGTGCGCACCAGCGTCGACCACGGCACGGCCTTCGACATCGCCGGCAAGGGCGTGGCCAGCCACGCCAGCCTGCTCACCGCGCTGGATCACGCGCGCACACTGGCCGGCCTGCGATGACGCTGCCGAGTGATCCGCCGGCAGCGTTACAGAGATCTGCGCCGCGGGGCCGAGGACGACTCCGGACTCCCGGCCGGCGCCTTCGTCATCCGCGCCCGAGGAGGGCTCATGGACTTCATCTTCATGCTCACCCGCCACGACCAGACCGTGTCCGACTGCCTGCGCCTGGTCGACGAGCTCGGCGATCTGCGGTTGGGACACCTCGGCTTCAAGGACGTCGGTGTGGACGCCGCCACCCTCACCGCCCTGCACCGCCGTATCAAGGACACCGGCGCGATCAGCTACCTGGAGGTGGTCAGCACCGACCGGAAGCGAGCTCTCGACTCGGCCCGCATGGCCGCCGACCTGGGGGTCGACTACCTCATGGGCGGAACCTGGGTGAGCGAGACCCTGGAACTGCTCGACGGGACGCCGGTCAGATACTTACCGTTCCCCGGTACCCCGATCGGACACCCGACCCAACTGGGCGGCACACCCGAGCAGGTGGCCAACCAGTGCCGCCGCTTCGAGGAGGCCGGTTGCGCCGGCGTCGACCTGCTTGCCTACCGCGCCACCGAATCCGCTCCCCTGGACCTGGTGCACAGCGCCCGCCAGGCGACCTCCGGCCGTCTGGTCGTCGCCGGTGACATCGACCGTCCCTCGCGAGTGCGCCGGTTGGCCGAGGCCGGAGTGGACGCGTTCACCGTGGGATCTGCCGCCCTGGCCGGCACCTTCGCACCACACCTGCCGACACTGCGCGATCAGCTCACCATCATTCTCCAGGCCGCGGACCACACCACTCCCGCGGACGCAACCCGAGAGGACTTGTAGCGCTTCAAGAGTCCTAGCAGGGCGCTTGACCTGCGGATCGACCGTTCTCCGGGATCTTCACCCCGTTGGAGCAGCCACCCACTCGTCCGCGGTATCGCAGATGTGTCATCCAGATGGTGAAGAGGCTTGAGATTACCGCAGGTCACAACCTTAGCTCGGGGCCAGGATCGATCAGTGAGCCCTTTTCATCCTGAGTACGCGGCCTCATTGCCGATCGTCGAGGTCACCCAGGGATGAGGATCGGACTCGCCATGGCTCAGCGCGCTCAGTCCACCGAGAGCATGCACGCCGCCCGGCGCGCCGGCGATCCCGACGCCGTGAGTGCTCTGCTCGACCGCCTGACGAGGGCAGAGGCGTGGGGGCGATCGCCACGCTGCTGGCGCGCGACCCTGCCGGGCTGGCCGCCTTGGAGCACGCCGCTCACGTAGCCGATCTGCTGATCAGGCTGCACAACGTCGGCGGACGCGACCAGGTCATCAAGCTGGCCGGCCGCGCCGCCGCGCGTTCCCCCCTTGATGACGAGCACGCCCTGGTCGCGTTGCTCAGGGCATTTGCGGGAGCTCGGAGCTGATGCGCCGTCATGGTGCTGGCCGATTGGGCCGCCGCTCGCGTGCCGCAGGAGGAGCCATCACGGGTAGCCAACCTGCTGGCCAACCCCGTTTACGCACGTGGGTGATCGTCTGACCTTCCAGGCCACGGAGTTTTGTGGGCGGTGGCTACCGTCAGCCCTTGTTCCCGTGATCGTAGGCGGCCTGGGCGGCGGCGACGGCGGCGCCGTGTCGCTTGGCCCAGTCGGTGAGCTCCAGCAGCGACTTGTGGAGTTCCTGGGCCATCTCCGTCAGTGTGTACTCGACCTTGGGCGGAACGACCGGATGGACGGTGCGTACGAGCAAGCCGTCCCGCTCCAGCTTGCGAAGCTTGAGTGTGAGCATGCGCCTGCTGATTCCGCTGATCGAACGTTCCAGCTCCGTGAACCGAACCGGACCCTGCGCAGCGGCTACCAGGATGCCGATGCTCCACTTCCCGGAGACGTGATCGAGGACCTCCGAGACCGGGCACGCCTCGCTGGCCAGGACTGACACATCGATGTGACTCTGGGACATGAAAGTGCCTTCTTCCGCTGGGCTCGACAGTCACCAATCATGTACTCCGTATCAAATCGTGCACCAAACCGGAAGGCGGCCCTATGCTGCAGGAACTCGCAGACCGCACCGCGATCGTGGACGCCGTCATCGCGTATGCGACGGCCCTGGACACCAGGGACTGGGAGACTCTGGGCGCGCTGTTCACCGACGACGCCTGCTGGGAGTACAGCGGTTCGGGCGAACGGCTCTGCGGGCGCGACGCGATCATTGCCAGGATCAGTACCAGCTTGGAGCGATTCGACGCCACCCATCACCTGAACGGCAACCATGTCGCTGCAGTGCACGGCGACGAGGCCGAGCACACGTGCTACTACCAAGCCCAGCATGTCCGCCTTGGTCTGCCCGACGGCGAGAAATTCCTTGGCGGGGGTCGCTACGACGACCGGCTGCGCCGCACCCCGGACGGCTGGCGGTTCACCCACCGCAGGATCACCAGTGTCTGGAGCGAGGGAAACCCCGCCGTGATCACGTCCTGACGGCAGGCCAATGATCGTCAGCGGAGTTGCCGGCCGAGTCCGCGGCCACCGCAGCAGCGCGGGTCCGGGGCCGGCCCACCAACCCGGCCACGCGGATCTTGCTCAGGACGGTGGTGAATCGTGGGCAGTCGGCGGCTTGCCCGGGCGTGAGCACGTAGATCAGCGGCAACCCTGTGCTATCGGCCGCGGCATGGATCTTGCTCCTCAGTCCGCCCCGGGATCGGCCGAGCGCGGCAGCCTCCGCCCGAGCCTAACGGCGTCGCCGGATAGTGGCTTGATCGTGCGCCGGCGTCGCGTCGAGATCGGGTGGGCCTGCGTACCATCACCCGCAGCACTGGCGGCTGCTCCGGAAGCAGAGCCCTCTTTTCCTCGATCAGCGCCTGCTCCAGTGCATCCAGGGTCTCTCCGGCAGGGCATCGTCTGGACCGCCATGTGGATCGCGGCCGCCACCGGCACCGCGACCCACGAGCAGGGCGTGGCCAACGGCATCGCCTCCACCGCGCTCAACATCGGCAACACCATCGGCCTGGCCGTCTTCACCGTCATCGCCGACCTCGGCACCGACGGCAAGACCGGCCAGGCTCTGCGCGCGGCCACAGCCGACGGCGAGTTCCTCGTCATCCTGCTCACCGCCGCCGGGATGATCGCCGGTCTGCTCATCACCCTCACCCTGCCACGCCTGCGCCGCGACGTCCCCGCCACCGAGCGACCCGAGCCGTCCCGCGCGGCCACCGGCTGAGCATCCGGCGGCACAGTCCGCAGGTGCTCCAGCCACCTCCTGGCCAAGTTGGCAGGGTCCGGCGTCACCAGTTGCGCACCGCCCGGGCCCAAGCTCTCAGCCCGGCCACGAAGCCCTGCCGGTCCGCGGGCGAGAGGTTGTCCAGGACCTGCAGCAGAGGCGCGGCACGCAGTGCGACGAATCTCTCGACCATGGCCCGATGACGAGGAGCCAGCGATACCAGGGTGCGGCGGCGATTGGCGGGATCCTCCCGGCGCTCGACCAGCCCGGCCCGGCCGAGGTCGCTCACGAGTTCGCTCGCGGTCGTCAGCGACATACCCATCCTGGCGGCCAATTCGCTCACGCTGAGTGACGATTCGACCGTCAGCTGGGGAATGACCGCGCCGTGCCTGGCGGTGAGCCCATGTCTGCGAAAGATCTCTCGCAGCTCGTCCGGCATCTCGGCCTGGGCTCGCCGGAAATAGGCCTCCACCAGGGGCACGAAGCCAAGGGCCTCCTTGACCTCCTCCGACCGTGGCAGTCGAGGGGCTGGGGCGTCATCCATCACTCCCCAAGGATACAGTTCCTCTATCCAAACAGTTCGGATATCCGAAGTGAGGTAGACGTGATACTGGTGACAGGGGCAACGGGCAACGTCGGCCGTCATCTGGTGAGCCTGCTGCTCCAAGCGGGCGAGCAGGTCCGAGCGACCAGCCGCGACCCCGGGCGGGCCGACCTGCCCGGCGAGGTGGAGGTGATCAGAACCGACCTGTCCCGTGCCGCGCTGCAGGGAGCGGACAGCGCGTTCCTGTTTCCGGCCGCCGGTCAGGTGCGTGGCTTCCTGGACGAGGCCGCCAAAGCCCGCCTCAGGCACGTGGTGCTGCTGTCCGCGCAGGCGGTGACCATGAAGGAGGCGGGTGCGCTCGGCAAGGTCCACGCCGAGTACGAGCGGGCCGTGGCCGGATCGGGGCTGCCGTGGACCTTCCTGCGCCCCGGCGCGTTCATGGCCAACGACCTGCGCTGGGCGCCCAACGTCAAGAACGACGGCGTGGTACGCACTCCCTTCGCCGAAGCCGCGACCGCCCCGATCGACGAGCGCGACATCGCCGCGGTGGCCGCGCGGACGCTGCTCGACGACGGGCACGCGGGCCAGGCGTACGAGCTGACTGGGCCTGCCTCGCTGACCACGGTCGAGCGGGTACAGATCCTCGGCGAGGTCCTCGGCCGCGACCTGCGCCTTGAGGAACTGTCTCCCGAGCAGGCCCGCGAACAACTGCTCACGCAGGCCCCCGCGGCGCTCGTGGACTCCCGGCTCGCGCTGTTCGCCTCGTTCGTCGGCAAGACCGCGGACGTGTCGCCGGTCGTACGGGAGCTGACTGGCAGAGCTCCGCACACCTACGCAGACTGGGCGGCCCGGAACGCCGCGGCGTTCCGCTGACAGACGAGGAGGCGCCAGCGGATCGCCGCCCGTTCGGGCAGTCGGCCTGATAGCTCTCGCTCTGAAAGGCCGCCCGACGGCGTCGCCCCGAGCGCCAGGCTTCATCGGGCAGGCCGGGGGCGGACCACTCTGGAGACGGTCACGACCTCGATGCTGAACGCCTCTCCGGAGGCGTTGCCGCTGCTGGGGCTGACCGGGCGTGGCTGTGAAGCGTCGCCAAGGACGGCGGGGTGGCCCTGCTACAACGCCACTGGCACCGCCGTCCACGAGCAGGGTGCCGCTTGTTGTTGGACGGCTGCCTGACCATGCATGACGCCTCGGCCGAGCAGGGTGCGCCGCCGACGGCATCTCCGCCGGGATGATCGCTGGTTCGCTGATCACGCTCATCTTGCCGTACCGGGGGCAAGGCGCCTCACGCTGACCACACCTCCAGGGCGGCGGCCATGCGACTGACGGCCGTTCGGGGGCGGTGGCGAAGTTGAGACGTACGAACCCCTGTCCCTCCGGCCCGAATCTCAGGCCGCACCGCAGCGACCAGGATCCGGGTCAGGTGTTCAGGCGGACCGTACCGCTCGGGTGAGAAATCCCCTGGCCTCAGCCTCCGCCACTCCGGTGGCGGGCGCGCCGATCAAGCAGGCCGTATGCGCCCTCGGTCGCCGGATGCTCGTTTCCGGCATCCTGGACGCTTCTGCGCCCACCTGCGTTCCGCCCATTCTCAGCGGGAACCGCACGCCGGACCTGCCTCGGCCTCCGAGCCGGGCTTGATCTAGGGTCCGTGCCTGTGCGAATAATCTCTCTCAACGCCTGGGGAGGCGCGATGTTCGACGAACTCGCCCCCTGGCTCGACAGCTGCGACGCCGACATCCTGTGCCTGCAGGAGGTGACGCGCACTCCCGGTGCCGGCGGCTGGACGCGCTTCGACGACGCCGAGCGATCGCTGCCGCAGCGAGCGGACCTGCTCGCCGATGTCCGCTCGCGCCTTCCCCGCCACCTCGGCCTGTTCACGGCGAGCGACTCTGGACCGGTTCTGGACCACGAACACGCCTCGCGCCGGCAGGACTTCGGGCTCGCCACCTTCGTCGCCGAGACCTTGCCGATCGTCGGCATGCAATCGGAATTCGTCCACGGGAGTTACGCCGAGCATCATGACGGATGGCCGGCGGACGGGCGGCCCCGCGCCGCTCTGGCCGTACGTATCTTCGACAGCAGCGCCCGGCGGTTCGTCACCATCGTCAATCTCCACGGCCTGCGGGACGCCCAGGGGAAGGCCGACACCCCGGCCCGCCGCGCCCAGGCCGAACGGCTCGCGGACCTCGTCGCCGACGTGTGCCAGGAGGGCGACCTGACGGTGGTGTGCGGCGACTTCAACGTGCTGCCCGGCAGCGAGACGTTCCGGATCCTCGCCAAACTCGACCTGACCGACCTGGTACGGGACGCCGACACCAGGACCTCGCGCTATCCCAAGCCGGTACGCCATGCGAGCTACCTGCTCGTCTCCGACCCCGACGCCGTCCGGCGGTTCGAGATCGTGACCGCGCCCGAAGTATCCGACCACCGGGCCTTGACGCTGGACATCTAGCACACGTCGCTACCCGCTGGGATGGCACATCACGTCATGCGCCCGCCCTCACTGCTGGTGGCCCAGCTCAATCCCCAGTTCGCCGAGTACGGTGACCGGGTCCTGCTTGACCGACATCAGCAACCATCACCCTCGCGGCGTAGGCAGTTCCCAGCGCCCGTCCCGATCGAGCGCGAACGGTTGCGCCGGGCGATCAACGGGTCGAGAAGGGCATCCGCAGCGAGGGAAGGCGAGTTGCGGCGCAGGTCGGTGAGCACGGCGAACTCCGTGCCGGCGAGCTGCTCGATCTCGATGAAGGCGATTGACCACTGACACGCTGTCATCAGGGTCCCCTGAACTCCTGTGAGCCGACATGTGCACGCCGATCGGGAAGGACGCTCCGCTATGGTGAGGCGCCTGTCAGGAACTCGTCTGCGTTCGGGCGACCCGGCCCCCGACGCCGCGGCGCTCCCCCCGTACAGCGGCCTAGAGCTTCTGCCCGAAGTGCGGATGGATCGGCGCGACCCTCGAGCACCGGCCAGCGCGGGGTCCGCTCGTCCTCCCGTGGAACCCCGACCGGCTCATGGACGTCGCCCGGCCGGAACGGCTCGCACGTCACTGCACCTCGTGCGGATGCCACTGGGACGAGACCCCGCTGGACGCGCCCGCCATGGCGGCGACCTCCATCGTCCCCACGCCCGGCGACGCCGACGAGGGCCTGGCCGAGGAAGGGCACTCCTGATGGCGTCCCAACCCGCCTGCCGATGCCGCCGCCGCGAGCCTGGCAGGAGAGCGTGGCCGACAGCCTGGCGCACGGTACGACGTCCGAGGCTGTCCCGGCTCAGGCCCGCGATGCGCACATCAGCATCAAGCCGCCCAGAAGAGGACGTATCCATTCGGTCAGCCACACGGCCGATCATGCTGAGCCGGGAGCGTCCGCGCCTGACCTTCGAGGCGACCCTGTACGACCGCCGGACGGTGACGGTGGTGCGACGAGCAGATGGCGAGGCACCGCTGATGCCGTTCGTGCAGCACGGGGACCGCTAATGCTCCTGGCACTCCAGCGACCCGTCCGACCAGATCCCGGTCACGGCTGACTGGTGGGGGCCGCCGGAGAAGTCCGGTTGGCCAGGCGCATGCACTTGCATCTAGTCTCCTCATGGGACATAGTTGGTTTTGCCCAACCAACCTTTCGGGAACGGTGTGAGGATGGAACACGTGTCGGCCGGCAAGGACGGCCTGGCTCGCCCGCAGCGCGAGGCCGTCGACGGAGTGGCGGCGGCGCTGGCCACGGTGGGCAACTGGATGTTCGCTCCGGCCACACGGCGCAAGATCATGGCGTTCTCCGGGCTGGAGCTCTCCGGCCAAACGCCTGGATTTAGGCGGATTCATCGAACGCCAGCGCGGCCGCCGTCGCCGACCTGCCGGCGGACTGGGAGGCGACCGACTTCGAGCAACCGGCCGCAAGCCTCGGCGCTCTCAGCGAAGTGATCAAGAAATGGCCGTGAGCCCATCACGGTTGTGTCGTCCGTCCTCGCCCTGAAGTAGCACTGCGGCCACGGAGAAGCCGGGTCCACACCACCGCACGTTCCCTCCCGGCTGATGTCCATCGACCGGGCCAGGGCCGCCGGGCCCGGTTCTCCCGCACCCAAACGCGGTGCGGCCGTCTGCGCATCCCCGTCGACGCGCACACCACGACTGCCTATCCATCGAGGAAGTGATGTCACATGCGTGCCGTACTGCTGCACGAATTCGGGCCACCGGCCCACCTGCGCGTCGCGGACGTGCCCACCCCGAGACCGACGGCGGGCGAGGTCGCGGTGCAGGTGGCTGCGGTCGGTGTCCAGTTCCTGGAGACGCAGGTCCGCGCGGGGACGATGCGCGGCGCGCTCGGCGGCGCGCCGCTGCCGGTGATCCTCGGCAAGGAGATCGCCGGACTGGTCGCCGAGGTCGGTCCCGGCGGCGACACCGCCCTGATCGGCACGCGGGTCCTGGCCGGCACCAAGGGCTTGGGCGGGTACGCCGAGACCGCCGTCGTCCCCGCCGCCACCCTCATCCCGGTCGGCGACGGCATCGGCCTGCCGGAGGCCGTCGCCCTTCACCGCTATGGCGCCACGGCCCAGGGCCTGATCAGGGCGGCCCGCGTGAGCGCCGGTGACCGGGTCCTGGTGCTGGCGGCCGCGGGTGCCGTCGGCACGGTCCTGGTGCAGTTGCTCAAGCGAGCCGGGGCGACAGTCGTCGCGGCCGCGCGCGGCGAGCACAAGCTCGCCCTGCTGAGCAGGCTGGGTGCCGACCACGTGGTGGACTACACGCTCCCCGGCTGGACGGACCTGGCTGGTGAGCCAGTCGGCGGCTCGATGGACGTGGTCTTCGACCATGTCGGCGGAGCGCTCGGACGCGAATCGTTCGAACTGCTCACCCCGGGCACCGGACGGCAGATCACGTTCGGCTTCTCCAGCGGCACGCCGCTGGACATCCGTCCCATGGAACTCATCGGCCGGGGCCTGACTCTGGCCGGGTTCAGCGCGGGCCTCATCTGGAGCAGGCCCGCCCTCGCCCGCGAGCTGGTGACCGAGGTCCTGGAGCTGGCCGCAGCCGGGCAGCTCACGCCGGTGATCGGCCAACGCTTCCCTCTGGAGCGGGCGGCCGACGCGCATGCCGCCATCGAGGCGCGTAGCACTGTCGGCAAGACCCTGCTCATCCCCTGACCACACCCCGACGTGCCCCTCACGGGGGTTACGCGTGAACGTCCACATTGGTTTCCGACAAGGAGTCCACATATCCATGTCCTCTTTCCCCAAGGTCTTTGTTGCCGGTGCCACCGGGCTGCTCGGCGGCCAGATCGTCCGAGCCCTTCTCGACCAGGGCGCCCCCGTACGGGCCCTGGTGCGGCCCGGCACCAGCGAGGAGAAGAAGCGTTCACTGACCGCCCGGGCGGCCGGCGGTTTGGAGCTGGTCGAGGCCGACATCACCGATCCGGCCGAGCAGCTGGCAGAGGCCGTCGGCGACGCCACGACCGTGATCTCGGCCGTCCAGGGCGGCCCCGAAGTGATCGTGGACGGGCAGGCCAACCTCGTGCGCGCCGCGGAGAAGGCCGGCGCCCGGCGGTTCATCCCATCCGACTTCGCCTTCGATCTCACCAAACTGGACGACGGCGACAACTTCATGATCGACTGGCGCCGGCAGGCCGCCGCCGCTCGCGCCGGCAGCCGCCTTGACGTGGTCTCCGTGCTCAACGGGGCCTTCTACGAGGTGATGACGGGCTTCATGGGGCTCATCGACTGGCAGCAGGGCACCCTGTCCCACTGGGGAGACCCCGACCAGCCGCTCGACCTGACCTCAGTGCCCGACACCGCCGCCTACACCGCCGCCGTCGCCCTCGACCCGTCCGCCACCGGCACCCTGCGCTTCGCCGGCGAGGTCATGTCGATGCGCCAGTTCCACGACGCGGTCCAGCGCGGCTCCGGCCGATCGCTAGAACTGCGCCACCTCGGCACCGCCGACGACCTCCGCGCGGAGATCACCCGTCAGGCGGCGCTCACCCACAACCCGTTCGACTACGTGGCGCTGCAGTACCAGTGGTGCATGGTGACCGGCAAGGCCAAGTTCGACAGCCTGGACAACGCCAGATACCCGAACGTCACACCCCAGTCGCTGACCGACTTCGTACGCGCCACCACACCCGCGCACTGACGCACCGTCCGACAAGCCGGTACGCGATCTGCAGCCCGCACGGTGGACCGCGTACCGGCTTTGCCTGAGGACCACTGACCGTTGCGCGTCTGGATCGCTCGTGCCCACTGCCACGCCTCGCGTTGCACCGCACGATCATGCCTACGGCGCCACTTCGTCACCGCATCACAGTCCTCGCCGCCTGCGATGGCTCAGCGATTGCGACGTTCGCCCCGAGGCTCGCCAGACTTGCGACCACCCGGAGCGTCCACGGGAGTAGGCCGTCTCGCGATCCGTACCGACTGGCCAGGAGCAGTGACATCGAGGCGGCCACGATGGCGCCGTCCACCGCCAGGGGAATGAGCGCCGCAGCAACCGGCTCCTCGCCGTGCTGGAGCGCGAGCCCGTACATGTGACGGAACGAGACCACGGCCGCGATGCCGGCGACCAAAAGCACACTCGCCGTCGTGGCCCATCGAATCCACTTCTCCGCGCGACATGGTGTGTTGGCCATCGGCGCTCACCCCTGGCCGAGCAGGAACTTCGTGGTCAGCGTGAACGCATGTGCATGTGGTTCGAGTCCCCAGCCAGTGGGTGCGGGCCGGCGACGTTCGTGGTCCGTCCATCTGGCCGCATGAGGGTGCTCGTCGTCGAGGACGACACCGCCCTGGCCGGCGTGCTGACGCACGGCCTGCGGCGGGAAAGCTACGCCGTGGACGTGGCCACGAGCGGCGAGGACGCCCTGTGGAGCGTGATGGAGCACGACTACGACGCCGTGGTGCTCGACGCGATGATCCCGCCGCCCGACGGGTACGAGGTGTGCCGGCGGATGCGGGAACGCGACCGATGGGCGCCGGTCATCATGCTGACCGCCCGCGACGCCGTCCACGACCGGATTCGCGGCCTCGACGCGGGCGCCGACGACTACCTGACCAAGCCGTTCGCCCTCGCCGAGCTGTACGCGCGGCTGCGCGCCGTGACCCGCCGCGACCAGGTGCGCCGTCCCGCCGTGCTGCGGGCGGGCGACCTCGCCCTCGATCCGGGCACGCGGGCGGTGCGGCGGGGCGAGGTGGACGTCCCCCTGTCGGCCAAGGAGTTCGCGCTGCTGTACGAGCTGATGCGCAGGCCGGACGAGATCGTGACCCGGTCGTACCTGATCGAGCACGTCTGGGACTTCGCCTACGACGGCGGCTCGAACGTCGTGGACGTGTTCGTGCGGTACCTGCGGGAGAAGGTGGACCGCCCGTTCGGCCGGGAGACGATCGAGACGGTGCGGGGCGCCGGCTACCGCCTGTCCACCAGGCGCTGACCCGCGACGCCCCACCGGGCGCCCGCCCCGGGCCGGGACCTCAGGTCAGCTTCGTGGTGAGGGTCGCGCCGGTCTCCGGACCGGCTTGGGCCACGAGGCCGCCGCCGGGCGCCCAGAAGCCGGAGCGGCCCGCCGTCTCGGCGAACCCGCCCCCCGTCGGCCCGGCGAAGCTCGCCACCGCGACCCACAGCCCGTGCTCGGCGGCGATGCGCCGGGCGCGCCCGGCCTGGAGCTCCGCCTCGGCGGCGTGCTTGACCGTCCCGGCCACGTAGGCGTCCACGCCGAGGGCGGCCGTCGCCGCCGCGTGCTCCGGGACGCCGGTGTCCTTGCAGACGGCCAGGCCCAGCCGCCACCCGTCCACCTCCAGCACCCCCGGCTCCGAGCCGGGCGCGAACCGCAGCGCCTCCTGCTCGCCGAGCCACATCTTGCGGTACGCGACGGTGACGCCGGCCCCGTCGACGGCCAGCATCGCGATGTGCGGACCCCGGTCCCCGGCCACGGGCGCGCCGGCCAGCGCCACGGCCCCGGTCTCGGCGCACGCCGCCACGAGGGGCGCCAGCCGGGCGTCGCCCGGCTCCACGGTCGCGGCGTCCAGCTCGTACCCCGTGAGCGACAGCTCGGGGAACACGACGACCCGCGCGGCGGCCGACCGCACGGCCCGCGCGTGCTCGGCGGCGTTGGCGGCCACGTCGTGCGCGGCGGACAGCGGCTGGGCGACCGCGATGGTCAGCGGCTCCGGCATGGGACCTCCCTGGGCGACGTCTCCCCGGCGGGCCTGCCGGGGCCGGGACCGCCCCATTCTAGGCCGTGCTCAGAAGGGGTGCGGGTGAAGGTGCCCAGGCCGGTGTGGTCGAGGTTCTCCACGGTGACCTTGGCGGCCCGGCCGTCCGCGCCCGCCGCGAAGCGGACGCCGGCCAGGCCCACGGCGTTCTCCCCCGGGGTCCGGTAGGCGAAGGTGTCGCCCGCGTAGTGGCGCAGCGGCAGCCGGAGGGGCTCGGGCCCGAGCCGCATGACCAGCCCGCCGCCCTCCTCGGTGACGGTCAGCGGCCCGTAGTGGCCGTTGGCGTACACGCCGGTGTAGGAGCTCGCCGGCCGGGCCGGGGCGGCGTCCGCGGGCGGCCTGCCGTAGTCGGTGGCTGGCCGCGCCTCGCGAGCCGTCCGGGCGAACGCGTCCCCGGCCAGGCGCAGCCAGTCCACGGTCTGCCTGCCGTGCCCGGCGACGTCGAGGAAGGTCAGCGCCACGGCCTCGGCGGCGCCGACGGGCTGCCCGTTGGTGAGCACCACGACGCCGAGCCCTTCGGACGGCAGCATGGTCACGTTCGTGGCGGCGCCCAGCTCGAACCCGCCGGAGTGGCCCAGCCGCAGCCGGCCGAGGTCGTCGTAGCCGACGTTCCAGCCGAGCCCGTAGAAGCCGGGCACGCCGTACGGGGCGGCGGGCCGGGCCGAGAGGATGTGCGGCAGGTACGTCTGGTCGAGCGCGGACGCCGGGATGAGCCGCTTCCCCGCGTACACGCCGCCGCCGAGCAGGAGGCGCAGCCACGCGGTGAGGTCACGGGCCGTGGAGCTGGCGCCGCCGGCGGGTGACTGGGCCTGGGCGTCGCGGGTGTGGCGCGCCTCCCAGTGCCCATCCACCCGGACGTGTCCCACGGCCCGGTCGCGGGCCTTGTCGTAGGCGGAGAAGAGGGAGCTGGTGGAGCGCATTCCCAGAGGATCGTAAAGGAGTGTCCGCGACAGCTTCGCCCAGCTGAGCCCGGCGGCCCTGGCCACGGCGAGCGCCGCCTCGGTGAAGCCGAAGTTGGTGTAGGCGTACTGCGCGCGGAACGGGCCGAGGGGCTCGTCGCGCAGGTGCCGCAGGATGTGGCGGCGGCCGTAGCCGAGGTCCTCCAGCAGGTCGCCCGCGTGGTCGGGAAGGCCGCTGCGATGCGAGAACAGGTCGGCGAGCGTCACGTGCCGCGTCACCCATGGGTCCTTGAGCGCGAACCCGGGGTCGTGCCGGACGACCGGATCGTCCCAGCCGACCGCGCCCTGCCCGACCGCACCCGAGCCGACAGGGCCCCGGCCGACCACCCGGGCGACGACGGTGGTGGCGAGCGGCTTGGACACGGAGGCGAGCTGGAAGACCGTGTCCGGGCCGACCGCGCCGGGACTGCCCGCCCGCCGCACCCCGAACCCCTTCAGGTACGCGACCCGGTCCCGGTACACGACGGCGACGGCCATGCCGGGTACGCCCGTCCTGCCCATGACGTCGCGCACGATCCCGTCGAGCCGCGCCACGGCGGTGTCCACGGCGGCCGGGGTGAGGGCGGGCGGCGCCTGGGCGGGGGGCGCGGCGGACAGCGTCGCCGCCGGCGTGCCCTGCCCGTACGCCGCCGGCAGGCGCGGGCCGCCCGTGGGCGCGGCGCCGCACCCGCACAGCAGCACCGCCGCCGTCGCGGCGCCCGCCGCTGCTCCCCGCCTCATTCCCGCAGGTTAAGCCGGGCCCGGGCGGCGCGCCGGAGGCACGCCGCAGCGGCGGGTCAGGACGGGCGGGCCGAGGCGAGGACCTCCAGGGAGTGGGGGTTGGTCATGATGCCGAGGACGTTGCCGAACGGGTCCACCACGGACGCCGTCACGAACCCGTTGCCTCCGCGGTCCACGATGCCCTGGTGCTCCTCGGCGCCCATGGCGAGCAGCCGGTCGAGGGTGGCGGCCAGGTCGTCCACGGCCCAGTACAGCACGGCACCGGCCGGGGCGGCGCCGACACCGACGCCGACGCCGTGCGGGGCGTACGCGCCACGGACGATGCCCAGCTCGTGCCGGTAGTCGCCCACCCGGAACTCCACGTACGCCGGCTCACCGTCGGGCCCCGGCCGCTCGAAGTACGGGGCGACGCCGAGCAGCGCGGCGTACCAGTCGCGGGCGGCGGCCAGGTCGTCGGCGAACAGGTTGACGGTGGCGAATCCACGCAGCATGCGAAGGCTCCTTCAGTTCCGGGGAGGGCGGTACGGGAAGAACGGTACGGACGCTTGAGGAAGCTGCGGTTCCTCAATCGCCTGGCAGACTCGGGGCATGTTGGACACCTCGGTACGGCTGCTGCGGCTGCTGTCGCTGCTCCAGGCACGGCGCGCGTGGGGCGGGGCGGAGCTGGCGCAGCGGCTGGGCGTGACCACGCGGACCGTGCGCAACGACGTGGAGCGGCTGCGGATCCTCGGCTACGAGATCCACTCCGCGACCGGCACCGCCGGCGGCTACCGGATGGGGGCGGGCACCGCGATGCCGCCGCTGCTGCTGGACGACGAGGAGGCCGTGGCCGTCGCCGTCAGCCTGCACGCGGCCGCCTCAGGGTCGGTGACCGGCATCGAGGAGACGTCGCTGCGGGCGCTCACCAAGGTCCAGCGCATGCTGCCGTCGCGGTTGCGGCACCGGATCGAGGCGATGCGTGCCGCGACCGTCTCCGTGGCCGGGCGCGGCCCGACCGTGGACGCCGGGACCCTCACCGCGATCGCGGCCGCCATCCGCGACCACGAGCGGCTGCGGTTCGACTACGAGGGACACGACGGCACGGCGAGCGTGCGCACCGTCGAGCCGCACCGCCTCGTCTACACCGGGCGGCGCTGGTACCTGCTGGCCTGGGACGGGGAACGGGACGACTGGCGGACGTTCCGGGCCGACCGGGTACGGCCGCGCACGCCGGGCGGGCCGCGCTTCACCCCGCGCACCCCGCCCGACGGCGACGCCGCGGCGCACGTGGTGCGGGGCGCCGCCTCGACGGCGTACAGGCATCCGGCCCGGGTGCGGTTGCACGCGCCGGTGGAGGCGGTGGCCGGCCGGATCCCGCCCGCCGCCGGCCTGCTGACGCCCCTGGACCCCGCCGAGGGCGAGAGCGGCTGCCTGCTGGAGACGGGCAGCGAGTCGCTCCACGACCTGGCCGGCTTCCTGGGGAGCCTGGGGGTGCCGTTCACCGTGCTGCACCCGCCCGAGCTGCGCGCCCACCTGCGCGACCTCGCCGCCCGCTACGCCGCGGCGGCCGCCGAGGAGGGACCCCGCTGATGGTCTGGCTCATGCCCTGGTGCGAAGATTGAAGGGTCATGCCGACCAACCTCACCGTGATTCTCAGCGATCGGCCGGGGGAGCTGGCCCGCCTGGGGGAGCTCACCGGCGAGGCCGGCGTGAACATCGAGGGCCTGGCCGCGTTCACGGGCGAGGGCAAGGGCGTGGTGCACGTGCTGGTCGCCGACCCTGACGCGGCGCGCTGCCGGCGGACGCTGGAGGGCGCGGGCATGGGGATCGCCGACGAGCGGTCCGTGCTGGTGGTCAACATCGAGGACCGGCCCGGCACGCTGGGCGAGCTGACCCGGCAGCTCGCGAGCGCGAACGTCAACATCGACCTGGCCTACACGGCCTTCGGCGGCGTGAAGGTGGTCATCGCGACCGAGGACCTGGACAGCGCGCTGGCGGCACTGGAGGGGCCGGTGACCTCGCGCCTGGACGAGGTGCCGGGGGCGCCGAGCATCTGGGACCAGCCCGCCTGACCCAGCGAAATATCAAACGTCGTGTGATAAATAACAGCCACGACACACGGCTCCGGCCACGTGTTCTCTCGTCGTAGACCCCCGTTCGCGATGATGGCTACGCACTTTTTAACACTAGACACCGTGATCTATCACATGTCAGGGTTGATGCCGCGTCCATCACGCGATCTCCTCTCCGATTGTCGGGACATCCCCCGGAGCCGTCCATGACCCCTTGCATCCGGCCTGCCGAACGTGACCGCGCCGGCCCTCGCGTGCTCGTGCGCGACACCCGACCGCTCAGGCCGCACCCGTCACTGATCGCCTTCCACACCGCGGGCGGGCTCGCGGGATGACGGACGACACCGGCGGCGCGCGGCGGGGACCGGCCTGGCGGCAGGAGGCGATCGCCGAGCAGATCCTCGCCCGCGGCGACATCACGGCCGCCGAGCTGGCCGAGCTGTTCCAGGTCAGCGTGATGACGATCCACCGGGACCTGAACGAGCTGGAACGCCAGGGCCTGGTCCGCAAGCTGCGCGGCGGCGTGACCGCGCAGCCGTCCAGCGTGTTCGAGAGCAACGTCGGCTTCCGCGAGCGCTCGATGCGCGTCGAGAAGGACGCCGTCGCCGCGCGGGCGGCGGAGCTGGTCGAGCCGGGCATGGCCGTCATGCTGGACGACTCCACCACCAGCCTCGCCCTCGCCCGGCGGCTGGAGCCGCTCGCGCCGCTGACCGTCGTCACCAACTTCCTCACCACGATCGAGCTGGTCGCCGGCATGCCCGGGATCCGGCTCATCGCGCTCGGCGGTGACTACGACGTGCTGCACAACTCCTTCCTCGGCGTCTCCTGCACCGAGGCCATCGCCTCCCTGCAGGCCGACCTGTGCTTCGTGTCGACCTCGGCGGTGACCGGCGGCTACGCCTACCACCAGGAGCAGCACATCGTGCCGGTCAAGCGCGCCATGCTGGCCTCGGCCACCCGCAGCGTGCTGCTGATCGACCACACCAAGCTGGCCAGGACCGCGCTGTACCGTGTGGCCGGACTCCAGACGTTCGACCACGTCATCGTGGACGCCGGCGCCGGGCCCGAGGCGCTGCAGGACCTCGACCAGCTCACCCGCTCCCTCGATGTGGCCACCACACCCGCTCCGGAGGCGTCATGACCCCGCCGTCCCCCCTCCCGTCCTCTCCGCCGGCGCTCGCGTCGTCGCTCCCGCCGGAGCTGGCGCGGGTCCTGGCCGAGCCGCCGCGGGCCTACTCCCCCGCGGCGATCTGGTGGTGGAGCGGCGAGCCGCTGCGCCGCGACCGGCTGCGCCGGCAGCTCGAACGCTTCGCCGAGGGCGGCGTGTGGAACCTGGTCATCATCAACCTGGCGCCGTCCGGGCCGATGTTCGGCTCCGACGCCGACGACCCGCCGTTCTTCTCCGAGCCGTGGTGGGAGCTGCTGGAGCAGGTGTGCGACGACGCCGAGGAGCTGGGCGTCTCCCTGTGGTTCTACGACCAGCTCGGCTTCTCCGGCGCGGACCTCCAGGCGCGGCTGGTGGACGAGGAGCCGCGCTTCGCCGGGCGGTGGCTCGCCGCGGACGGCTCGGTGACGACCCGCGGCTTCGACTACCTGTCGCGGGAGGCGTGCGCGACGCTGATCGACCGGGTCCACGGCGAGTTCGAGCGGCGGCTCGGGCACCGGCTGGGGGGCGTGATCGCAGGCTCCTTCCAGGACGAGCTGCCGTCCATCCCGACCTGGTCGGACGGCTTCGCCGAGGAGTTCGCCCGGCGGCGCGGCTACGACGTCACGCCGTACCTGCCGCTGCTGTGGCAGGACGGCGCGGAGGGCGCAGAGGGCGCGGACGACGCCGGCGGCGTCGATCCGGGTCTCGTGCGGCGCGACTACCACCGGACCCGGGCCGAGCTGGCCGAGGAGGCGTTCTTCCGGCCGCTCGCCGCCTGGCACGAGCGGCACGGCCTGATCAGCGGCTGCGACCAGCAGGACCCGGCCCGCGCCGGGCACCCCGTGGAGGGGGTGAGCCTGTACGCGGACTACGCGCGCACGCACCGCTGGTTCGGCGCGCCCGGCTCCGACCACCACGGGGACGCGCGGATCCACTCCTCGCTCGCCCACCTGTACGGGCGGCCCCGCACGTGGATCGAGGCGTTCCACTCCAGCGGCTGGGGCGGCACGCTGGAGGAGACCTTCGACTGGCTGCTGCCGTGGCTGCGCGCCGGCGCCACCCTGTACAACCCGCACGCCGTCTACTACACGACCAAGGGCGGCTGGTGGGAGTGGGCGCCGCCGGCCACGGACTGGCGGCAGCCGTACTGGCGGCACCACCGCGTCTTCGCCGACGCCGTCACGCGGCTGTGCGCGGCGCTGTCGCTGGGGCGGCACGCGTGCGAGGTGGCGGTGCTGCTGCCGACGGCCACGGCCCAGGACGGCACCCGCCTCGACGGGGCCGGTCCCGAGGCGGAGCGGGCGCAGGAGGTGTACCGGCGGCTCGTGGGCGACATGGCGTGGTTCCGGATGGTGCCGGGCGTGCTGGACGGGCTGGGCCTGGACGCGGACGTCATCGACGACGACTCGCTCCAGCGCGCCACCGCCCGGCCCGCCTCGGCCTCCGCCTCCGCCCCCGGCCAGGGCCAGGGACAGGGCCAGGGACAGGGCCAGGGACAGGGCCAGGGACAGGGCCAGGGACAGGGCCAGGGACAGGGGTGGGGCGGGGCGCGGCTGGAGGTGGCCGGGGAGTCGTACGCGGCCGTCGTCCTTCCCGCCTGCGCCGTCCTGGAGCCGGACACCGAGCGGGCGCTCGTCGCGTTCGCGGAGCGGGGCGGCCTGGTCGTGGCCGTGGAGACGCTCCCCGAGGGGCCGCTGCGCGAGCTCGTCCGCTTCGCGCCGTCGGTGGACGAGCTGGGACCGCTGCTGTCGCCGCTGCGCCGGGTGGAGGCTCCCGCGCCGCCGCTGGTGCGGGAGGTGGACGGCGCGACGCTCGTCTTCCTCCAGGCGGCCTTCCCCATGGCCAGCCGCGTGACGGTGGAACGCCCCGACGCGCGGGGCGCGGACCAGGGCTGGGACACGGCCACGATCGACTTCGACCCGGCCCGGTACGCGACGGAGACCCCGGTCCGGGTTCGGGGCGTCGCGGGGACGCCGCTGCTGGTCGACCCGTTCACGGGCGGGGTGCGCGCACTGCCGTACGAGGTGGACGGGGAGCACGTGGAGGTGGTGGTGCCGTTCGACGCGGGACCCGCGGCGCTGCTGGTGTTCACCGGCGAGGACGTGACTCCCACCGCCCCCAGCGCCCCGGCCGGGACGCTGGAGGTGGACCTGGGCTCCGGCTGGGAGATGGAGCCGGTGCCCACGCTCGACGACACCTGGGGCGACCTCGGTCACGACGGGCCGGTGCTGCGGCGTTGGGAGGTGGAGCACCGCCTCGACGGTGAGGACGCGTGGCGGCCCGCGTACGCCACGTTCGGCCCGCACGGCGCCTGGCGCGTCACCCCCGCCTCCTCCCCGTCGGCCGGCTCCCCGGCCGGCTCCTCGTCGTCCGGCTCCCCGTCGGCCGGGCCGGTGGGCGCGGACGGCTGGCGGCCCGCGGTGTTCTCGGTGTCGCGCGGGATCCGCAAGGACCCGATCCACCGGGTCACGCTCGGCCCCAAGGGGCACGTGCCGGAGGAGTTCCTGGACTTCGGCCCGGTGGACGCCGGTCAGGCCGCCTGGTTCCGGTGCGAGCTGACCGTACCGGGCCTGCGGGACGCGTACCTGGCCGTGGGGGCGCCCGCCGCCAAGGCGGCGTGGATCGACGGCACCCCGGTGGCCCTGGACGACCGCGGTTACCTGGCCCTGGCCCGCGACCCGCTCTCCCCCGGCACATACGTCCTCGACCTGCGGCTGGACCCGGAGGACGACGGCGCGCCGCTGCGCGCCCACCTCGCCGTGGTGACGGACCCGGAGGCGTACCTGCGGCCGGAGTGGATCGCCGGGCCGGAGGGGCCCGCGGAGCTGACCGCAACGTTCACCCCGCGCGGGACGGTGCTCCAGGTGGCGTCGTCGGCGGCCTGCCGGGTCCTCGTCAACGGCGTCGAGCTGGGCCGGCAGGGCGGCTTCGACCCGTACGCGGACATGCGCAAGCCCCGGGTGCGTCGCTACGACGCCGCGCGGGCGCTGCGGCCGGGCGTGAACGAGGTGACGGTCCGGGTCGGCGACGGCTCCGAGCCGGTCCTGGTGGACGGCTGCGCCACGTCGGGCCCCGGCTGGGAGGCGGTCCGGGACGGCGTCCGGGTTCCGGCGCGCGTCCGCCGGGCCCAGTACCTGGACCCGGCCGCGCTGCACCTCCCCCGCCGCCCCCACCCGCTGCCGGACACCTCCTGGCTGTCGGCGGCTCCCAGCACCCCCGTGGTGGGCCCGGCCGTGGTGGTCCCGGCCGTGCTGGCCGAGGAGGGGACGGAGGGCCGGGTGGAGTGGCTGCGGTTCGGGGTGCCGCCGGGCGCCACCGCCCTCCGGGTGCCGCTGCGCGGCAAGGCCGTCCTCCACGTCGACGGCGACGCCGTGGCGGACGGCACGGGGTGCCTGTCCGTGCCCCTCGACGGCCGGTCCGGGCCGCGCGTGGCGACGCTGCGGGTGGAGACCGAGGCCGGGTACGCCGGCGGGGCGATCCTGACCGGGCCGATCGAGTTCGACGCCGGGCCGGGGCCGATCGAGCTGGGCGACTGGGAGCGGACGGGCCTGCCGGAGTACAGCGGCGGCGTCCGTTACCTCCGGACCGTGCCCGTCGCGGGGTCGCCGGACTCGGCGGTCCTCGACCTGGGCCGGGTGCGCGGCACGGCCGAGGTCCGGGTCAACGGCCGCCCCTGCGGGGTCAGGGTCTGCTCGCCGTACCGGTTCGACGTCGGCGCGGCGCTGCGGCCCGGTGACAACACGGTGGAGGTCGAGGTGTACGGCACGCTCGCCCCGCACCTCGACGCGGTGAGCCCCACCCATTTCGTCTTCCCCGGCCAGCGCGTCACGGGTCTCTTCGGCCCGGTCCGTCTCGTGCTGCCCCGGCCCTGAGGCGGGTGAGCCGGGTCCCGGCCGGGGCGGCCGGTCAGCCGGGGCCCATGCCCAGCAGGGCGGCCAGCGACCGCTCCAGCCAGCCGATGTCGAGGGGCTCGTCGTCGATGAGGCAGTGCAGGAGGGCCCCGTCGACGAACATCGCGGCGGCCCGCGCCGCCCGCGCGTCCGCGCGCCCGGCCAGGACGGCGGTCAGACCGTCGATCCACAGCCGGGCCAGCGGCCGCAGCTCGGGCCGGTGCGCGGCCGCGGCGCAGAGCTCGTTCCAGGTCACCATCCGGTCGCGCTCACGCAGGTAGGCGGCCGTCAGCGCGGCGAGGGTGGCGGGCACGTCCGCGCTGCTCCGCAACTCCTCGGCCCAAACGCGCAGCCACTCCTCGGTGGCCTCGGCGGCGTGCGCGAGCGCGGCGGCGACCAGGTCGCCGAGGGAGGCGAAGTAGTACGTGGTCGCCCCCAGCGGGACGCCGGCCCGCGCGGCGACGAGCCGGTGCGTCAGGCCGTTCACGCCCACCTCGGGGATCAGCTCGCAGGCGGCCTGGACCATGCGGCGCCGGCGCTCCACCGGGTCGCGCCGCGCGGTCAATGCGCGCCCGCGAGGTTGAGTGTGACGACTCCCGCCACGACCAGGGCCACGCCCGCGACCTTCGCCGCGGTGAGCGGCTCGCCCAGGAACAGCATCCCGATGACGACGATCAGCGTCGTGCCCAGCCCGGCCCAGACGGCGTAGGCGACGCCCACCTGCATGCCCCGCTCCAGGGCCCGGGCGAGCAGCAGGAACGCCGCGCCGTAACAGGCCAGGCAGGCCAGCGTCGGCCACAGCCGGGTGAACCCCTCGGTGCTCTTGAGCAGGGTCGTCCCCAGCACCTCGGCCCCGATCGCCAGGGCGAGGAACAGGTACATCATCGGCGCTCTCCCGGAGTAGTACACCAGTACATGGACAAATGTACTATTCGTCCGGGTGTCGCTCCCCCGCCGCCCGGGTCCGGCCGCGTACGGTCGGCTCATGCGGAGAGAGCGGAGCGCCCCGTGAGGCGCGGCGGCATCCTGAACGGCGCCCTGGCGGGGGCCCTCGCGCGGCTCGGGCACACCGACCGGGTGCTGGTCTGCGACAGCGGCATGCCGCTGCGGCGCGGCGCCGAGATCGTGGACCTGGCCTTCCTGCCCGGCATCCCGGCGTTCGGCACCGTGCTGGACGGCCTGCTCGCCGAGATCGTCGTGGAGGGCGCCACGGCCGCCCAGGAGGTGCGCGAGGCCAACCGCGCGTGCGACGCCCTCCTGCGCGAACGGCTCCCCACCCTGGCGTACGTGCCCCACGAGCGGCTCAAGGAGCTGGGCCGGGCCTGTGAGCTGGTCGTCCGCACGGGCGAGGCCCACCCGTACGCCAACGTGATCCTGAGCTGCGGCGTCCCCTTCTGACCCGCGCCACCGGCCCGGCTACAGTGCTCCTTCCCGGGGGCATCCGGCCCGGCGGGTCGACGAAGGCGAGTGACCGTATGACCGATCCTCCTGTCGCTCCGATGCGGTTCCGGCTCGACGTGCGATTGCCGCAGGCCGTGCCGGCTCACGACTTCCGGCATCCGGGAGAGGCCGACATATCCGCCCTGGGGCGGCTGATGTGGGAGGCGTACCGGGGGACGCCCGACGAGGAGGACGCCGGGGGCAGTGTCGGGGCGGCGACCGAGGAGATCCGTCTGACTCTCACCGGCGAGCACGGGATCTTCCTGCCCACGGCGTCCTTCGTCGCGGACGACGGGGCCCGGCCCGTGGCCGCCGCGCTGGTGACGGAGTGGCAACAGGTGCCGCTGCTGGCGTACGTCTTCACCGCGCCGTCACATGCCGGCGAGGGGCTGGGCCGGCGGCTGATCGAAGCGGCGATGCACGCGCTCGGGGAGCAGGGCTATCGGCTGTTGTCACTGGCGGTGACGGAGGCCAACGTCAGGGCCCGGCGCCTCTACGCCTCCATGGGTTTCACCCCGCACTCGTAAGACACGCCGCCCGGGTCAGGATCCTTGGCGGGCCGGCTCCCCCGAGGTCGTGCGGGCGGACGCCACGCGGACGTTGTCGAAGTCGACGGCCGCGCGGCCCGTCACGAGCTGGACGGAGCCGGACCCGATGATCGGGTCCGGATCGGTGACGGCGACCCGCGGCGTCGGCTCGGCGCCGACGAAGACGCGGATCTCCGCGCCGCGCAGCTCGACGCGGAGCCGCGCCGTCCCGGTGACCGCGGCGCCCGAGCCGCTCGCGATGACGCCCGTGCCGGCGCGGAAGACGTCGACCGAGCCGTCGGGCCGCAGGTAGACCATGTACCCGGACCGGGTGTAGGCGTCGCCCGGCTCGGCCGTCCGCACCTGGAGGCCGGCGAAGGCCGTGGACGTGGCCGACGTCCGGAAGGTGAGGTCGGCCTCGGCGAAGCCGTCGGCGATCCGCAGGTCGTCGACGACCGACTTCCAGCCGGTCCGCGTCGTGTCCCGCTGGCGGTACACGCCGTCGGCGACCGTCCAGGAGCCGTCCACGGCGGTCCACGCCTCGGACGTGGCCTGTGCCGAGGAGAAGCCGTCGCGGAAGACGACGCCCTCGGCGTCCGGCACGATCCGCAGGTCGAGGGCGTCGGTCTCGGTCGTCCCGCCGGTCCGCACGGACTCGGCCGTCAGCGGGCACGGCCCGGGCAACGCCGTCTCCCGTACGGTCACCTTCAGCTCGCCGGGGCCCTCGGCGGTGGCGGCGCCGGTGAGGCACGGCCCCGAGACGGTGACCCTGGCGATGTCGCGTCCGGTGATCCGCACCGTCAGCTCCTGCCCGGCCACGCCGGTCGCCGCGTCGAGCGTGGCGGTGACGAGGTCCTGGCCGACGTGGGAGCGCGCCGCCTCGGCGACCAGGCGCGCGGCGTCGCGCGCGCCGAGCACGCGCTCGCGGACCAGCCGGGCGGTCGTCTTCGTGACGTGGGCGACGAAGGCGCCGTGGCTCTCCCACCGCTCGCCGGCCCGCAGGAGGTCGGCGACCGTGCAGCCGGAGCCGTCGCCGGCGTTGGCGACGCCGGTGTCGCGGTCGCCGATGAACACGTGCGACCGCTCGTCGGAGCCGGGGCAGGCGTCGTCCACGACCCGGACGTCGTAGCCGAGCCGGCCCGTGGCCTTGACGTCGAGGACCTGAAGGGCGCGCCCGCCGCCCGCCACCGGGAAGGACGACGGCCACAGGGTCGCCGAGCCGGCGCCGGTCCAGCGGATCTCCAGGCTGCGCCCGCCACGGTTGACGACGACTCCTGAGACGCCCTCCGCTCCGGCCCGGGTGCCCACCTTCACGTCGCGGGAGCCGGCGGGGCCGCCGATCCACTGCAGCGTGTCGTCCTCGCCGAGGACGAGCGGGATGCGCTCGAAGAAGTCGCCCGTGCCCTCGACGCGCACCCTGAGGGTGTCGCCGAGGGTGACGGACTTGGTCACCGGCGCGCCCGCCGCCCGGTAGCGGATCTCCAGGGCGTCGAGGTCGGCCACGGTCGCCGGGTTGACGGGCGAGCCGTCGCGGAAGAACTCGGGGACCGGCTGGTCGTAGGCGTCGACGTGGAAGCCGTCGGCCGCCGCCCAGCCGGTGCCCCAGGACAGCTCCGCCTCGGCCGGGCGGGTGCGCGGGGCGCCGACCTGGGGGGCGTTCTGGCCCTGGATGACGACGCCGAGCTTCGGGTCGTACAGGTAGCTGAGCCCGAAGCGCTGATTGTCCCAGAAGCCGTACTGGGTGTTGACGTGCTTGCCGAAGCCCATGCCGGCGACGTAGGCGGGACGCTTGGCGAAGACGAAGCGCTGGCCGGTGGCCGAGTCCGCGCGGACCTCGGTGTACGGGGCTCCGGCGTAGGGCCGCAGCGTGCCGACGGCCGCCTCGCGCTCGGCCTCGGCCGGGTAGTACTCGTCCCGCAGCGCCACGTCGCGGATGACGGCGGGGTCCAGGTAGGCCCAGGCCGGCGCGACCAGCGGCGCGACCGAGGTCTGCCAGCCGCCCTTGACGAAGGCGGCGCGGCGCTCGGCGACCTCCTCCCGGGTGGCCGCGTAGGCGCGGGCCTGCGGGATGGTCCGGCCCCAGAGGTCGTTGGAGCCGATGGGCAGCTCGGCCGCGTAGTTCCAGCCGCGGTGGCGGGAGTCGACGGCGGTGTTGACGAAGTAGCCGTCGAGCTGCTTGTCGTAGAGCAGGTTGTACTGCGCCCAGTCCAGGTAGCGGCTCTGCATCCGGTCGATCACCGGCCGGGTCGCGGGGTCGGCCCAGCCCGCGAGGTCCTCGGTCTCCACCTCCAGGCTGTAGCGGTGGGCGACCGTGCCGTCCCGGAAGAAGCCGGCCTCGCTCTGCGAGATCTTCTCGTGGTCGGCCAGGCGCTGCTCGAAGCGGGCGCGCAACGCCGGGTCGTCGAGGCGGCGCAGCAGCCGCGAGATGCCGACCAGGCCGCCCGCGACCTGGTTGGCGAACTGCGAGCCGCGCGGCCCCCACACCTCCTGGTCCTCCAGGAACCAGGTGGCCGCCCGTTTCATGGCCGCGGTCAGGGACGAGACCAGCGCCGGGTCGACCGTGCCGTCGGCGTCGAGCAGCTCCAGCATGATCGCGTAGAGTTCCAGCGCGAAGCCCGTCGCGGCGCGCGAGTGGACGTCGCCGCTGCCCTGGGGGAACGACCCGTCGGCGTTCTGGGTGCCGAGCGTGAACCGCAGCGCCGCCTCCAGCCGCCGGCGCAGGGCCTCGTCGCGACGGTACGGGTTCCACGGGCGGTCGGCGGTGTAGAAGTAGGCGAGCGTGAGGACGTTCTCCATGACGCGCGCGTCGTCCGGTCCCTGACCGGCGCGCCAGCAGCCGCAGGTGATGAAGCCGTAGTTGGTGGCGCTGTCGTCGTTGACGCTGTTGGCCAGCCGGGCCAGGTTGGCGAGGTAGGGCGCGATCTGCTGCTCCAGGCCGGTGAAGTCGGCCAGGTCGATCGTGCCCGGGTCGAGGGGGGCGACCTCGGGCAGCGGGCCGCTCGGGGCCTGTGCGGCCGCCTGGGCCGCCGGTGTGAGCGCCAGCGCGGCGGTGACGGCCACGGCGGTGACGCTCCGCGCGCCACGGGCCCCCGGGCCGTCGCCATGTCGTGTCGATCTCATGATCGTGCCTCCAGGAAGGGCCGTCTCGCCCGGTGACCGGTTCTCGTGAATCGATTCACGGCGAGGTGTGCGGGCGAGCGTAGTGGCGAGATCTCAGCGATGTCAACGCTCCCGCACGCGCGATCGGCGGCCAGGGTGAGGCCCGGCCGCCGGGCGCCCCAGGGGCGGGGAGCCCGGGACGCGGGCGGGCTACGCGGGGGCGGGCGGGCTACGCGGGGGCGGAGCCGGCGATGGGCAGGGAGGTCGAGCGGATCACGAGTTCCGGCTCGAAACGTCCCTGCATGTCCTGCTCATCCTCGATGCCGAGCAGGATGCGGACGGCGCTCGCGCCGAGCGCCGCCGACGGGTGCCGGACGCTGGTGAGCGGCACGATCGCGAAATCGGCGAACTCTATGTCGTCGTACCCCACGAGCGACACGTCCTGCGGCACCCGGACCCCGGCCACGATCAGCCCGTGCAGGAGCCCGAGGGCGAGCAGGTCGTTGCCCGCGACGAGCCCGTCGGGGAAGTCGGCCTCCGGGCGTTCGAGCAGCGTCCGCGCGACCTTCTCCCCGACCTGCGCGGTCTGCACCCGCACGCGGACGATCTCCAGCGAGGCCGGCTCCGCGGACTCGGCGATCGCCCGCCTCACCCCGGCCAGCCGCAGGTCGATGTGGGGATGGGCGCCCCCCGCGAACAGCAGCCGCCTCCTGCCCTGGGCGAGCAGGTGGCAGGCGGCGAGGTAGCCGCCCCGCTCGTTGTCGCCGGAGATCGCCGGGTAGCTGTGCGGGCCCGGCGCGACACCGACGAGGACGAACGGCGTCCCCCGCCTGCTCAGCCCGAGCAGCTCGGCGGGCACGTCCGCGACCGGCGCGGCGACGATGCCGCTCACCTGCTGGGACTCGAAGAAGTTGATGTAGGCGCGCTCGCGTTCGAGGTTCTCGTCGCTGTTGGCGACGAGGATGAAACGGCCGTGCGCGGCGGCCTCGGCCTCGGCGCCCGCCGCGATCTCCGCGTAGACGGGGTTGCCCGCGCTGGAGACCAGCAGCCCGAGCGCGAGGCTGTGGCCGACGCGCAGCCGCCGCGCCGCGTCGTTGCCGACGTAGCCGAGCTCGTCGGCGGCGGCGAGCACGCGGCGCCGCAGGTCCGGCGAGACCCGGTCAGGCTGGGTGAAGGTGTAGGAGACCGTCGCCCGGGAGACGCCCGCGCGGGCCGCCACGTCACCCACGGTGGGGGCGGAGCTCACGACCTTCGATCGCCGTGGCGCCGGTGGGGAGGTCATCGGGCTCCTCACTGTCGTGCGGGGTCGGATCGCCGTCAGCCTAGCGCACCCGTGAATGGATTCACGAAGCCGGTGGCCGGACCGTTGACATGGTTCGAGGACGGCGCGTAATCTGCCCGAAACGCTCGTGAATCGATTCACGACTCGTTCACGCGAGCCGGTTCCCCCGGACCCGGCCGCCCAGGCGTCGCGAGGGGCGCCCGCCATGATCCATCCCCCGTGGCTCATCGAGCCCCGGCACCCATCTGCGAGAGGAGTCACACGTGGCCGTGCCGCATGCGACGACGTCACCGCCCGGAGCGCGGGAGCCCGGAGCACGCGAACCCGCCGCGCAGGCGCCTCCCAGAAGGGCCCGTCGCAGGGTGGGCGTGCGCGCCCCGTGGTGGTTCGTGGTCCCGGCCATCTCGGTCTACCTTTTCATCGTCGTCGTTCCCAGCGCCAACGGGGCCCTGTTCTCCTTCACCGACTGGAACGGGCTGCGCCCCGACTGGTCGTTCGTCGGCCTGGGCAACTACGCCGAGGTCTTCGCCGACCGGACCGCCCGCGACGCCCTGGTCAACACCCTCCTGCTGGCCGCCGCGGCCACCATGGCGCAGAACGTCGCCGGGCTGCTGCTGGCGCTCGGCGTGAACAGCGTGGTCAAGAGCCGTTACGTGCTGCGCGTCGTCTTCTTCGCGCCCGTGGTGCTCACGCCGCTGGTCGCGGGCTACGTGTGGAGCTTCCTGCTCTCGCCCAACGGCGCGGTCAACGACGCGCTGGAGGCCGTCGGCCTGGGCTCACTGAGGCATGACTGGCTGGGCGATCCGGACACGGCGCTGTACGCGGTCGTCGCCGAGATCGTCTGGCAGTTCGCCGGGTACTCGATGGTCATCTACCTGGCGGGCTTGCAGGCGATCCCGGCGGAGGTGCTGGAGGCCGCCACGATCGACGGGGCGGGCGCGTGGAGCAAGTTCCGCCGCGTGGTGCTGCCCCTGCTCAACGGCGCCGTCGTCATCAACGTGATGCTCTGCCTGATCGGCGGGCTGAAGCAGTTCGACCAGGTGATGGCCATGACCGGCGGCGGCCCCGGCACCGCCACCGAGACGATCTCCACGGCGATCTACAAGAGCGCCTTCTCCCTGGGCGACTTCCCGTTCTCGATCGCGCTGGCCGTCGTCATGACCGTGGTCATCGCGGTGCTGGCCGGCGTCCAGTTCCGCCTGACGCAGAGGAAGAGCTCCTGATGCACGCCCGCTACACCTGGCGGACCCTCACCCGCGAGGCGACGCTGATCCTGCTCGCGCTGCTGTTCCTCGTCCCGCTGGCCGGGCTGCTCAACGTCTCGCTGAAGCCGCAGGACAGCCAGACCAGCGCGCTGGCCTTCGCCTGGCCGCCCACCCTCGACAACTACGCGCGGGCGTGGAACGAGGCAAGCCTGGGCGCGGCGCTGGGCAACAGCTTCGTCATCACGATCGTCAGTGTGGTGCTGATCATCGCCTTCGCGGCGGCGGCCGCCTACCCTCTGGCCCGCGTGACCCGCGGCTGGTCGCGCTACACCTTCTCCTTCGTCATCGGCGGCCTGCTCGTCCCCGGCCAGCTCGCCCTGCTCCCGCTGTACGCGACCATGCGCGACATGGGCCTGCTCGGCACGGTGTGGGCGGTCATTCTGATCAACGTCGGACAGCAGATGCCGTTCTCGGTCTTCCTCTACACGATGTTCCTGCGCGAGCTGCCGCTCGACTACGAGGAGGCGGCGCTGCTCGACGGCTGCGGCCCGGTGCGCTCGTTCGTCACCGTCGTCTTCCCGCTGCTGCGGCCGGTGACCGGCACCGTGGTGATCCTCAACGCCGTGGGCATCTGGAACGAGTTCTTCACGCCGCTGCTCTACCTGGGCGGCAGCGACAACACCACGGCCCCCGTGGCGATCTACGGCTTCGTCAGCCAGTACGTCTCCCAGTGGCCCCTCATCTTCGCCGGCCTGGTGATCAGTGTCGTCCCGATCCTGGTCGTCTACTTCGCGCTGCAGAAGCACATCATCAAGGGCTTCGCCGGCGGCCTCAAAGGCTAGCGCTCCACCCCCGTCATCGACCCCGGAGTCTGTCATGAAGTCGTTCACCACCATCACGGCCGCCTGCTGCCTCGCGCTCGCGGCCGCCGCCTGCTCCACCTCGGGCGGCGGCTCCACCACCGCCGCCTCGCCCGGCCAGGTGCTGACGCTCGCCGCCGCCGGCCAAGGCCCGGCCAAGGCCGCGATCGCGGCGTTCGAGAAGGCCAACCCCGGCGTCACCGTGAAGGCCACCTTCACCGAGGACGACGCCTCCTACCAGCAGCAGGTCCGCACCCAGCTCGCCTCGGGGACCGCGCCCGACGTCTTCCGCATGTGGCCCGGCGGCGGCAACACCATGGCCGTGCGCGACCTCGGCAAGGACGGCATGCTGATGGACCTGTCCGGCGAGGGGTGGGCGGGCGGCATGAGCACCGACCTCAAGGCCGTCACCACTGACCCGGCCGGCAAGGTGGTCGCCGTCCCCGTCACGATCGGCGCCATCGGCGCGGTCTGGAACGACCAGGCGCTCCAGGCCAGCGGCCTGGCCAAGCCGACCACGTGGCCGGAGGTCCTGACGTTCTGCAAGGAGGCCAAGGCCAAGGGCGTCGTGCCGTTCGCGCTGGGCCTGAAGTCCGCCTGGGTGACCCAGCTCGTGCCGTACGCGCTGACCGCCTCGCTCGTCTACGGTCCGAACCCCTCCTTCACCCAGCAGCAGAAGGAAGGCAAGGCCACCTTCGCCGCCTCGGAGTGGAAGCAGGCGCTGGAGAAGTACCTGAAGATGCGCGACGAGGGCTGCTTCAACGACAGCCCCAACGGCGTCGGCTACGACGAGCAGATGCAGATGTTCGGCCAGGGCAAGGCCCTCGGCGTGGTCCACGTGCTGTCGGCCGTGCAGTCGGCGCTGGAGTACGCGCCCAAGGGGACGACGTTCTCGATGACGCCGTTCCCCGCCACAGACAGCGCCGAGGGCACGTACGTGCCGGTGTCGGTCGGCATCGTGTACGGCGTCAACGCCAAGGCCGCGAACCCGGAGCTGGCCCGCAAGTTCGTGCAGTTCCTCGCCTCCCCGGAGGGCCAGGCCGTGTACGCGACCGCCTCCGGCAGCAGCCCCGCCCTGGCGGCCCCCGGCTTCAAGGCCGACGCGCTGCAGCAGCCGGTCCTGGACGCCGTCGCGGCGAAGAAGTCCACGCTCTACCCCGACCAGGCGTGGCCGGGCCCGAAGGTCCAGCAGGAGCACCTGACCTCGATCCAGGAGCTGTTCAACGGGACGGTGGACGTGCCGGGCGTGCTCGGCCGCATGGACAAGGCGTTCACGGCCGCCCGCTGACAGAGGCGTGTGTCCATCCCCCGACGACGAACACGACGAAGGAAACCATGACGTTCAAGGAGGCGTGCCTGTGGATCACGCCCAAGATCTTCGACGATCTGCGCGACCCCGCCCCCGGCGTGGCGGCGTTCTTCGACCACCACGCCGGCTGGGTCGTCGACCGGCCCGTCACGATCGTGTTCTGCGCCGGCAACGGCGACCACGTCCTCAACTACGCGGGACGCGGCTCGTGGGGCGACGGCTTCGACTGGGCCCGCTACAACTGCTTCGCGCTGGGTCCCGGCGGGCCCGCCGCGATGGTCAGGAAGCACAACCGTGACTGGCTGGCCCGGGTGCGCGACGGCGGTGAGCGCTCGGCCAACCCGTACTCGGCCGGGCCGATGTTCACCCTGTCCGAGCAGCCGATGGACTACGCGACGCTGGCCGGGATCTACGCGGCCGTGCGGGTGGAGGCGGAGCGGCGGGGGCTGCGGGTCAGCCTGCTGGAGTACCTGGAGCCGGGGCCGGAGTTCTGCCGCAGCGAGTGGAAGACGGTTCTGCATCCCGAGGTGGCGGCGAGCGCCGCCGACGCCGGCGGGCACCTGGTGCCCGGCGTGATCGACGTGACCGCCCCGCTGGCCGCCGACGCCCGCCGGTACGCCGCCTTCCCCGGCGGCATCCCGGCCGGGCTGCCCGCCGGGGACTTCGTCGCCGCCCAGACGGCCGCGTTCGCGGACGACTTCGGCCTGGACGGCGTCATGCTCGGCAACCAGTTCGGGCTGGTCGGGTTCTGGCACCCCGACAACGCGCCGCCGCTCACCCCGGAGCGGTCGGCCGGGATCGAGCGGTTCTTCCTGCGGCTGCGCGAGGCCATGGGCGGGCGGCTCGTGTACTGGATGGACACGTACTGGCGGGCCGAGGTGGAGCGGGCGGCGTGGGGCATGACCGACGCCGCCTACCAGAGCCTCGACGCGATCCTGGTGAGCACGTTCGCCGTGCTGGTGGAGCGCACCGAGATCGTCCCGAACCTGCTGAGCAAGGCCGCCCTGGGCGGGCCGCGCCCGCTGCTCGGCCTGGACTTCGTCGACCCGTGGTACTGGTACCGGACGTACCTGGACGACCGGCGGACGTACGTCTACCAGCGGGAGGTGCTGGCCGGGCACGCCGCGTCGGTGGCCGGGGTCTCGTTCTTCGCCAACGACACCTTCGGCCACTTCGTGCCCGAGCCGGAGCTGGGGTCCACCCTGGAGGTCGTGCGGAAGGCGGAGATCGGCTGACGCTCAGGAGGCCACGCGGCGCGGACAGTGCCCGCCTCGGTCAGGCGTAGACGGAGCCTGTCTCGGTGAGCAGCGCGTTCAGCACGCGCATGCCGCGCCAGGCCCGCGTGAGCCCGAAGAGCGCGGAGAACCGCACGACGGCGCGGACCTCCTCGGGCGTGGCCCCGGCGCCGAGGGCCCGCGTCGTGTGGGCGCGGAAGCTCTCGTCGAGCGTCTGATAGAGCACGTCCACGGTCATCGTCGCGAACGCGCGCTCCCGCACGCTGAGCCGCGTCATCCCGGCCCGCATGCGTGACTGCAGGGCCATGTACCCGCCGAAGGGCGCGTCCAGTTCGGTGACCGCCCGCAGCATCGACGCCGGCAGTGGGCTGCCCGTGCCGTCGGCGTTCACCTCGTGCCCCTCCCCCGCGGAGCCGTCCAGGCCGTGCGCCCGCTCGATCTCGGCCAGCCGGGCCAGCGCCGCGTGCGCCGCGGGGTAGCCGCTGTCGTAGGCGATGAAGCGGAGCAGCTCGCGCAGGTCGCCCACGGGCACGCCGTGCTCCAGCGCCGTCGTCACATGCTCCTCGAACGGCAGCCCGAGGGTCTGCTCGCAGACGTCGGCGACGACGGACAGCAGGATCTTCTCTCTCGTGGTCAGCTCCGGGAGCTCGTCCCAGACCGCCCGGTAGGTGGCCGCGCTCATCTCCGCGAACACGGGGTCCAGCGCCTTCACATCCGACATGGCTCTCCTCAATGACTGAACGGTTGTAGCGCTACGACTGTAGCCCAACACCTGTCCCCCTACAATGGGTCGTCATGGACACGATCGACGAGCAGCCCGGCGAGCAGAGCGGTGGGCGGGGCGATCACCGGGGCGATCGGCGGGGCGGCGGGCGGCGGCGCAACCCGCGCGGCCAGGGCGACCGGCTGCGCGACGAGATCGTCACCGTCACCGTCCGGCTGCTGGACGAGCTGGGCGACGACCAGGCCCTGTCCCTGCGCGCGGTCGCGCGCGAGGTCGGCATCGCGACGACCTCGGTCTACATCCACTTCGCCGACCGCGACGCCCTCGTGCTCGCCGCGCTGGAGCGCTTCCACGGCGATCTCGTACGCGCCGTGGACGAGGCGGAGGCCGCCGCCCCGGACCCCGCCGGCCGGCTGCGCGCCCGGGTCCTGACGCTGGGCGAGTGGGTACGGCGTCACCCGGGCCTGTACAAGGTGCTGCACGAGAGCACCCTCAACCAGCGCGCGTCGATGACGTTCAAGCAGGAGCTGACCGAGCGCACCACCGCCGTGGTGCGGAGCTGCATGGACGCCGGGCTGGCCCCGCCGGACGATCCCGCGCTCGTCTCGCTGGACCTCCGGGCGGCCGTCCACGGCGCGGTGTCGATGCGCGTCAACCAGCCCGACATGCCGTGGCCGCCGCTGGAGGACCAGGTGGACCGGTTCCTCGCCAAGCTCGTCGGCATCCGGCCCGCCTCCCCCTGACGGCTCTCCGGGTGACGAGGAGCGCCGAGACATGGGGGCGAGGAGCGATCGTCACGACCCGTGGAGGGGAGCCGCGCCGACCCAGCGGTGGTAGGCGTCCACGTCGACGTTGCCGCCGCACACGATGGTGACCACGTGCCGGCCGGCGAAGCGGTCACGGTCTTCGAGGATCGCCGCGATGCCGAGCGCGGCCGACGGCTCGACGACGAGGCCGGCATGGTCGAGGAGCATCCGCATACCGGCGATGATCGACGTCTCCCGGACCAGGACGGCGTCGTCAGCGACCAGGAGGAGGTCGTCCAGGACGGCTGGGATGGGACGCCGGCCGGCGACGCCGTCAGCGATGGTGTCGGTCGAGTCGGTGGTGACGACGCGCCGTCGGCGCCACGAGTGTGTCATCGCCGGTGCGCCCAGCGGCTGGACGCAGATCACCTCGGCTTCGGGCGCGTAAGCCTTCACCACGTGACCCACACCGGTGGCCAGCGCCCCGCCGCCGAGAGCGATCAGGACGGCGTCGAACGACGGCGCGGCGTCCACCAGTTCCAGGCCGATGGTCGCCGCGCCCTCGCAGGTCTCGATGTCCAGGCTGTCCTCGACCAGCCGGATGCCGTCGTACCGCGCGATGTCCGCCGCCCGCTCGCGGGCCGTGTCGAAGTCGCCGTCCACCAGCTCCAGCCTGGCGCCCAAGGCGCGGATGCGGTCGAGCTTGGCCGCGGGCGCGAACCGGGAGGCCACGACGGTGACGTCGAGCCCCCGGCCGCGACCGGACCAGGCGAGAGCTTGACCGAGGTTGCCCGCGCTGGCGCACACCACGGCCCGCGGGCCATGCTCGGCGAGCAGGCTCGCGACCACCTCGGTGCCGCGGGCCTTGAAGCTGCGCACCGGGTTCGCCGTTTCGAGCTTGACGCTCACCGCGCATCCGAGGGCGGGCTCCAGCGCCTCGCAGCGGTACAGCGGAGTGTCGAGGAAGACCGGGTCGATCACCCGGCGGGCCGCCCGGATCCGGGCGGTGTCGAGGCGCGTCTCCTGCACGGCACAGCAGCGTAGCTCCGCCGGCGCAGTTTCGTGCGGGTGCACGCCGGCGACCCGTGCCGGACGGCCGGTCGCTCACCAGCCGCGTGCGATCCATTCGTCGAGGTGCGGGAGCTCGGCGGCCACGGTGGTGCTGCGGCCGTGTCCGGGATGGATGCCGGTCGCGCCCGGATACGCCAGGAGCCTGCGTACGGACCGGATGATGACCGGAAAGTCCGACAGCGGAGGCCCGGTGAGTCCGGGCCCGCCGGGGAACAGGGTGTCCCCGGTCAGCAGGTGCCCGTCCACTGCCACCGTCAGCCCGCCCGGCGTGTGCCCAGGGGTGTGCAGGGCACGGACCGCCAGCGGACCGACGTGCAGGATCTGGCCGTCCAGGATCGGCACGGACACGCCATCCCACAGCCGGACATCAGCGGAGAAGGCCAACCGCGCGGGGTCGCGCGCCAGGAGATCGGCCGTCGCGGTGCCCGCGTCCCAGTGGCCGGCGCGGCGGGCGGTCGCGATCTCGTGCGGCCATACGGGCTGGTCGGCGGGGTGCGCGAGAACCGGGACGCCCAGCTCCTCCACGACCTCGGGCACGGCCAGAACGTGATCGAAGTGCGCGTGGGTGAGGAGCACGGCGACCACGTCCAGGCCGGCGACGGCGTCCAGGACGGAACCTGGCTCGTCCCCGGGATCCACGATCAGCGCGCGGCGGTCGCCGTGGGCGTGCAGGATCCAGCAGTTGGTCCCGAGCACGCCGACGACGACCCGCCGCAGCACGGCCCTGGCGGTCACACCTGTACGACCCGTTCGAGCAGGTCGTCGTACACGCCGGGGTCATGGGAGTCGACGACGGGGAAGCCGGCCGCCCACGGACCCTCCCAGTGCACCCGGACCCCGGGATTGTTGACGGCGGTCCCGTCCGCGAAGCGGAACGTCGGGCTGCCGGGAACGGTGTCGGTCCGGGAGATGGCGAAGTCGCGCATGACGTCGGCCCGGTGCCGGCCGTCGTCCAGCGCGGCGGCCAGCTCGGTCACGTCGACGACGCCGGCCGGCAGCTCCCCCGCGACCTGCAGGATGACCTGCCGGTGGCTGATCGACCGGGACTGAGTCCAGAACGCCCGTCGCAACGCGAGGTCGAGCTCCTCCCCGGCCGCCAGGCTCTGCGCGTTCGCGGCGTGCACGGCTTCGGCGGCGAGCAGCACGGTGTGGGGGTAGAGGTCGTCGGCGGCGGTCCAGACCCGGAACTCCGCGTCAGGCTCGATCTGCCCCAGCCCGACGGCCTCGGTGTCGGTGCCGCGGCGGGGATGCGGGCCGTTGAACAGCTCCAAGGGAAACGTCCGGTGCTCAAGCCGGACGATTCCATCCAGACCGAGCCGCGTACGTGCCCGGCGCAGCCGCAGCAGACCGACGTAGGCGAACGGGCACAGCAGGTCCGACCAGACCTGGACGGTGCCCGCCGCGACCGGCGGCGGCGCGGAAGGGTCTGTTGTCATCCGTGCTCCTGATGCTCGGTTCCGGCGGGATTGGTGGTGAATCGGGCCGGCCGCAGCAGTACGGCGGCACGGCGCTCCGCGGCCATCACGCGGTCGTACTCGGCCAGATCAGAATGGTTCCCGCCGGCGGCGTGGTAGATGTCGCGCAGCAGCCCCGGCAGCCCGCCGGGGCCGGCTCCCGGCAGCGGATCGTCAGGGCCGGCGAGCTGGGCGGACCCGTGGGCGGCGACCCACTCCCATCCGGACCGGAAGACGAGCGTGGCGTGCGGGTTCCGGCGCAGATTCGCCAGCTTCGCGGTGCCGCCACGGGCGACGAAAGCGAGCGTGGAGGCCCCGGTGACCGGATGCGGCAGGATCCCGGCGTTGACGACGCTGACCGACGGCTGCCCGTCCGGCCGCAGTGTCACGAGCACCGCGAGCCACCGCTCCGTCTCGCCGTACTCCCGGACGAGCCGCAGCCCCTCCTGCTCGGAAACAGCCATCAGAAGACTTTCGCGATGTCCCGGGCGCGCGCGTCGGCCGCCCGCCGCGCATCGTCCCAGTCGCCGGTGAGGGTGGGGTGGAATCGGATCTGCTGGAGGTCGGTCAGGCCGGTCCAGCGCAGCCAGTCCTCGAAGAACGTCGACTGGAAGTCGCTGCCGAACTCCGGACCGAGGGGCGGCCCCCATACCGCGCTGGTGTAGATGACGGCCACCCGCTTGCCGCGCCCCGCCAGCTGGTGGCCGTACCCGGTCACGGGGTCGACGGTGAAGATCCAGCCGGGCTGGCTGACGACGTCGATGAACTGCTTGAGCACGTACGGCACCGACGCGTTCCACATCGGCACGCTGAAGAGCAGCCGGTCCGCGGAGTCGAACCGCTCGAACGTCGCACGCGCGGCGGCCCACGCCTCGGCCTCGGCTCCCCGCGGCTCGTCGCCGGCGAACACCGTCATCTTGGCCCTGGCCCCTACGGCGAAGCCGGGCAGCGATCCGTCCCAGAGGTCCCAGTGCTCGACCTCGTCACCGGGGTGGGCCTCCTGGTACGTCTCCGTGAACACCCGCGCGATCCGCAACGACTCCGACGCCTCGCCGCGTGGCGAGGCGGAGATGTGCAGCAGCTTGCCCATCGTGATCGACCTCCTCAAATCTAGCGGACTGCGGTCCGCTTATCTCGATGAGCGCCACGATACGGACTCCGGTCCGCTTTAGTCAACAGGTGGAGGCCGAGCAGGATGACCGTGGACGGCGCTGCAGAAGGTGCCGCCGCGCCGCCATCACCGAAATGGTCAGTCAGCTATGGAAGCTGGAGAATCCCTCCGATGAAGACGCCAGGTGATCTTTTGGAGGCGGCCGGGATCCATGACCGTATAGAGGCGGCACTGGCTCCGCGCCCCAGGTCATCCTGACCGTCGTGGCGGGCCGCCCCGGGCGCGCCGCGCACAGACCCAGACGCCATGGGGCGCGAGTTATCTTCTCTGAGGTTGATATCGCTGCGGCGTTATACATCTGGAGGCGTGATGGAGTTCAACTCGCTCAGGCAGTTCCTGGTGGTGGCGCGGCTGGAACACCTCAGCGGCGCGGCCGAGGAGTTGCGCGTCGCCCAGCCCTCGCTGAGCCGTACCATCGCCCGTCTGGAGAGCGAGCTGGGCGCGCCGCTGTTCGACCGGAGCGGCCGGCTGCGGCTGAACGACACGGGGCGGCTCTTCCGCGATCACGTCGAGCGCGCGCTGGGCGAGCTCGACGCGGGGCGGCGAGCCGTCGCCGAGGCCACCAGCGAGGGGGTGGGCAGCGTGCGGCTGGCCTCGGAGACCTTCCTCACGCTCACCGGGCCGTTGGCGGCCTACAAGCGCGCCCACCCCGACGTCGAGGTCGAGCTCCGCTGGGCGCCGGCCGAGGACATGGCCCGCCGACTGCGCTCCCAGGACGTCGATCTGTGTGTCGCCTCGCAGCCGATCCCCGCGGAGGGCCTGGAGTCGGTGGAGCTGCTCGACGAGGCGGTGGGGCTGGCCATGCCGCTCGACCATCCACTGGCGGGCCGCGCCTCCGTGAGCGTCGAGGAGCTCGCCGGCCAGGCCTTCGTCAGCGCCGGCAGAGGGCACTGGCAGCGGCGGCTCCTGGACCGGCTCTTCGCCGCACGAGACCTGACCCCGAAGATCGTCTGCGAGGTCGACGAGCCCAGCGCCATCGCGGCCCTGATCAGCGCGGGGCTGGGCGTCGGTCTCGTCCCCGCCTTCGCCCTGAGCAGTTCCACGCGCGTCCATGCCGTCTGGGTCCCCGTCGACAGCCCGGACTGCCGGCGCGCGGTCACCCTGTACTGGGGCGCCGGCAGCCACCTGTCCACCGCCGCCCGCCTGATGCGCGCCACGATCGCCGACTGGAACTGGATCACCGGCGAACCGCAGGAGCAGCGCCGATGACACGCTTCGTGGTCGTCGCGGTCAGGCGAGGTGGGTGCGGAAGCGGGTGCGGTAGGTGGTGGCGCTCAGACCGTAGTAGCCCTTGAAGCGCCGCGCGAAGTAGCTCTGGTCCGGCCACCCCACCGCCTGGGCGATCGAGGTGACCGGCTCGTCCGTGCGCAGCAGCAGGTCGGCCGCCGTCTCCACCCGGAGCCGCCCCAGGTACGCCATCGGCGGCAGCCCCGTGGCCGTCCTGAACAGGCGCACCAGGTACGCCGGGCTGAGTCCGACGCTTCCGGCCAGCTCGCCCAGCGTCCACTCCCTGGCCAGCTCGGCCTCCACCATCCGCACCACCCGCATGACGGTCGGATGGGTCAGCGCCGTGCCGGGGGCGACCTCGTCCTGGCCGGCGCTGACCGTGCGGGACAGCAGGCCGAGGAAGAGGGACAGCCAGCCGATCACGTCGGCCCGGTGGTCCTGGATGCGCCGCTCGCGGAGCCGGTCGAGCTGCTCCAGGTAGCCGACGCCGGCGCTCAGCTCAGGATCGCGCAGATGGGCCGTCAGGAGGCCGCGGCGCTGGAGGGAGTGCGGGCCGGTCCAGAGCAGGTAGCCGAGCCGGGCGTCCTCGCGGGTCCAGGCCAGCTCGCCGCGGAGCAGGTCGGTGCCGACGCAGCAGTTGTACAGATCGAGTCCGGCGCACCGCTCGTAGCCGTGCCACACCCCGGGCCGCAGCAGCACGACGTCGCCGGCCCGCAACTCCTGGCGTCCGGACAGGGAGTGGTGGACGGCGGTTCCGGCGACCACGACGGCGATCTCGACGAAGCTGTGCGTGTGGACCGGCTCCTCGCCCTCGTGCGTGAAGCGGCTCGCGTAGGCGGGCGAGCCGTCGTCGAAGTAGAGCAACCCGCGGGACATCTTGAGCGGCGATCCCGTCACGCAGCCACCCTAGCCGTACAGATCAGGTCAATTTTGTCCAAGTCTGATGTCTTTAGTGCTATCTGCGGGACCGCACCGCCTCGGATGATGCTTCGTGTCCGCTCCTTAACAGCCCGGACACGAGCCGGTCATACCCGCGGCCTCGGTGCGACGGACTTCCTTCCGCAGCCTCCTCGTCCCGGCCACGCGTCCGGCCGGGCCGCGCCCGCGGCCCGGTCGGCCGGCCCGTCACCCGGCGCGCCGGTCCGAGGGAAGGCCTGACACCCAGGCCGTACGACACCCAACGAAGAACTCCCCGAACAGGCAGAGGAAGGACGATCGTGCCCAGCCTGACCCCATACGGCCTGACCTGCGAACTCCTGGAGGAACCCCTCGGGCTGGACGAGCCCCGTCCCCGCCTGTCGTGGAGGCTCGCCTCGGACCGGCGGGGCGACACCCCGGCGGCCTACCGGCTGAGGGTGGCCGCGCGGCCCGAGGACCTCGACGAGCCCGGCAGGCTGCTGTGGGACACCGACCTGGCCGAGCCGCCCGAGACCCCGTACGTCCGCTACGACGGGCCGCCGCTGCAGTCCGGCACCCGCTACCACTGGCGGGTCTCGCTGTGGGACGCGGCCGGCGCGCCGGCGGGCGAGGCGACGTCCTGGTTCGAGACGGGCCTGCTGCACGCCGGCGACTGGACAGCCGCCTGGATCGGCGAGGACCCCGCCCTCATCCCGATCGTCGACCCGCCGGCCGACGACGACCGCACGGAGCGGACCCGGCCGCTGAACCCCTCCCCGCACCTGCGCCGCGCGTTCCGGCTCGACGCGGCCGCCGTGCGGGCCCGGGTGTACGTGAGCGCCCGCGGCCTGTACGAGCTGTCGCTGAACGGCCGCCGGGTCGGCGACCACGAGCTCGCCCCCGGCTGGACCGACTACCGCGAGCGCGTCCCGTACCAGGTGCACGACGTGACGGACCTGCTGCGCGAGGGCGAGAACGTCCTCGGCGCGATCCTGGCGGACGGCTGGTGGAGCGGCTACGTCGGCTTCGACGCCCGCCACCAGGCGCTGCACTACGGCACGGCGCCGCAGCTGCTCGCCCAGCTCGTCGTGGACTTCGCCGACGGCTCGCGCCGCGTCGTCGCCACCGACGGCACCTGGCGGACCCGGCGGGGGCCGATCGTGTACGGCGACCTGCTCATGGGCGAGCGGTTCGACGCGCGCCTGGCGCTGACCGGCTGGGACGCGCCCCGCTACGACGACCAGGGCTGGACGCCCGCCGTCGTCCTCGACCGCGACCTGTCGGCGCTGACCGCCACGACCGACCGGCCGGTGCGCGCGGTGGCGGAGCTGCCCGCCGTGTCGGTCACGCCGCGCGGCGACGGCCGCCACATCGCCGACCTCGGCCAGAACATGGTGGGCCGGGTCCGCCTGACCCTGCGCGGCCTGCCCCGCGGCACCGCGATCAGGCTGCGGCACGCCGAGATGCTCGACGACGGCGAGCTGTACCTGGACAATCTGCGCACCGCGGAGGCCACCGACCACTACGTGGCGGCCGGGGAGCCCGTCGAGGTGTTCGAGCCGCGCTTCACCTTCCACGGGTTCCGGTACGTGGAGGTCAGCGGCCTGCCCGGCCCGCTGCGCGCCGGGGACGTGACCGGCGTGGTGCTGATGAGCGACACGCCCGCGGCGGGCGAGTTCCACTGCTCGGACCCGGTGGTGACGCAGCTCCAGGCGAACATCGTGTGGGGGCAGCGGGGCAACTTCGTCTCGGTGCCGACCGACTGCCCGCAGCGCGACGAGCGGCTCGGCTGGCTGGCCGACGCCCAGGTGTTCCTGCCGACGGCCGCCCGCAACGCCGACGTGGCCGCGTTCTTCGCCCGCTGGATGCGGGACGTGGTCAGCGGGCAGGACGCCGACGGCGCGTTCCCGAACGTGGCCCCGAAGGTGTGCGTCACCCAGGAGGGCGCCCCCGCCTGGGGCGACGCGGGCGTCATCATCCCGTGGCACCTGTACAAGGCGTACGGGGACGTACGGGTGCTCGAACGCTCGTACCCCGCGATGACGGCCTGGGTGGAGCACGTCCGGCGGCACAACCCCGACCTGATCTGGCGCTCCCGCGTGGGCCAGCACTACGGCGACTGGCTGCAGATCGGCGTGGAGACGCCCAGGGAGGTGCTGGCCACCGCCTACTTCGCCCGCTCCGCCCAGCTCACCGCGCAGGCCGCCGCCGTCCTCGGCCGCAAGGACGACGCCGCCGCGTACGGCGAGCTGCACCGCTCGATCCGAGAGGCGTTCGCCGAGGCGTTCGTCGAGCCGGACGGGCGCGTGGCCGGCGGCACGCAGACCGCCTACCTGCTGGCGCTGGCCTTCGACCTGCTGCCCGGCCACCTCGTGCCGGCCGCGGCCGATCACCTGGCCGCCGACGTGGAGGCCCGCGGCCGGCATCTGACGACCGGCTTCCTCGGGGTGTCGCTGCTGTGCCCGGTGCTGACCGAGCACGGCCACGCCGACCTGGCGTACGCGCTGCTGCACCAGGACGAGTTCCCGTCCTGGTGCTACTCGATCCGGCACGGCGCCACCACCATCTGGGAGCGCTGGGACGGCTGGACCGAGGAGGGCGGCTTCCAGTCGGCGAACATGAACTCCTTCAACCACTACGCGCTCGGCTCCGTGGGCGACTGGCTGTACGGGCGGGTCGCCGGCATCGACCAGGACTCCGGCTCGGTCGCCTACCGGCGGCTGCTGCTGCGCCCCACCGTCGGCGGGCGGCTGAGCTGGGCCCGGGCCCACCAGGAGACCCCGTACGGCCGCGTGGCCTGCGGCTGGCACCGGGAGGACGGTGGCGTCCGCGTCGAGGCGTCGGTGCCGCCGGGCGCGACGGCCGTCCTGCACGTCCCCACCTCCGACGCCGCGGCCGTGCGCGAGGGCGGCCTGCCGGTCGAGGCGGCCGAGGGCGTGCGGGTGGCCGGCGAGTGGCGCGGCGTGCTGGCCGTCGAGCTGGCCTCCGGCGACTACGCCTTCACAGCCCCCCTCTGAGCCCCCGGTCCCCGCGACGTTCGAGGAGGTGACCCGCGCCGCTCCCGCTCCACCCACCCCCCACGGAGAGGACACCCCCTTGTCCACGTCGATCGCGAGACTCGCCGCCCTCCTCCTGCTCCTGATCACTCCGCTCGCCGCGGCCACCGCCGCGCACGCCGGCCCGGTGGACGACTCGACATACGGAACCCCGCTCGTCGCCGTCCCCGGGGCCGGCCTCGTCTGGCACCCCACGACCGGCCTCGCCACGCTCAAGGCGCAGGCCGGCCTGACGCCGGTGGGGTTCGGCGACGTCATGGGCAGCGTCAACCACCCCATGCGCGCCTGTGACAGCACCGAGGCGGCGGGCCTGCCGATCCTGCCCGCCGCCACGGTGAGCTGGTGCTGGGACACCGGTGACGCCGACACCGAGACCTGGATCCCGCAGAGCGTGACCACCTCCGGCGACGCCGACGACGACGGCGCCTGGGGGCCGTACCAGGTCATCCTCGGCGGCTGGAACCACTGCAACTCCGCCGAATGCGGCAGCAACCCCCGCAACAACGACGCCAGGGTCGCGTTCATCGACTACACGAACCCGTCCGCGCCGAAGTACCGCTGGGTCTACCTGGTCGCCCCCACGGACGGCACCGCCAACGCGAACGCCACCAGCTACGCCAACAACACCTTCGGCCCCGCCAAGGCGCACATCGGCGGCATGGCGTGGTACGGCGACAAGCTCTACGTCAGCGCCACGGGCGCCAACTCGACGGGCATCCGGGTCTTCAGCATGAACGAGATCCTCCAGGTCAACGACGGGAGCTCGGCCATCGGCAGGACCGGCTCGGGTTACGCGGCCTACGGCTACCAGTACGTGCTGCCGGAGATCGGCTTCTACAGCTACGCCAGCGGCACCTGCTCGATGAGCACCGACTCGGGCGTGCCCTGCTTCGCGTCGATCTCGCTGGACCGCGGCACCACCCCGGACAGCCTGACCGCCGTGGAGTACTTCAGCGACCCGGCCCTGCACGGCCGCCTCTACCGCTACCACCTGGGTGGCGCGAACTTCCTGCTCAGCGGCGACTCCCGCGGCTACACCCCGGCCGCCCAGGCGTACCGCGCCCAGGTGGGCAACATGCAGGGCGTCCTGTCCTGGAACGGCACCTGGTACGTCTCGCACAGCCGGCGGGACGAGCGGGGCCAGCTGTGGGCCCTGAGCACCTCCACCGGCAGGTCCCACACCTGCTCCAACCCGTACAGCTCGCCACGCGCGTGCTGGTCCCTGCATCCCGAGTCGCTGTCGTACAACTACGCCACCGGCATGGTCTGGTCGCTCACGGAGTGGACCAGGAACCAGTGCGCCACCGAGACGGCCACCCCGCAGCGCTGCGGCCGGGCCGTCTTCGCCTTCCCCCGCACCGCCCTGCCGTAACCCGCCCAGCCCGCCCCAGCCCAGCCCGCCCCAGCCCGCCCCAGCCCAGCCCGGCCCAGCCCAGCCCGGACCCGGGTGGAGAGTGCCCCCCTGCTCTCCACCCGGGCCGTGCCCGTCCGGGAACGCGGGTCAGCGGGCGGGGGCGAGGTTGCGTTTGCGGGAGGCGAAGACGTCGTCCACCAGCCCGTACGTGCGTGCCTGCTCGGCCGTGAAGATGCGGTCGCGCTCCAGGTCACGCCGGATGTCCAGCACCGGGCGGCCGGTGTGCCGGGCGAGGATCTCCTCCTGCTGGTCGCGCATGCGCAGCAGCTCGCGCGCGTGGATCTCCAGATCGCTCGCCTGCCCGCGCCCGCCCTCGGCGGACGGCTGGTGGAGCAGCACCCGGGCGTGCGGCAGCGCCGCCCGCTTGCCGGGCGTGCCCGCCGCCAGCAGCACCGCCGCCGCCGAGGCGGCCTCGCCGATGCACACCGTCTGGATCTCCGGCCGGACGAACTGCATGGTGTCGTAGATGGCCGCCATCGAGGTGAACGACCCGCCCGGCGAGTTGATGTAGAGGTTGATGTCGCGGTCGGGGTCGAGCGACTCCAGCGTCAGCAGCTGCGCCATGACGTCGTTGGCGGAGGTGTCGTCGATCGGGGTGCCGAGGAAGATGATCCGGTCCTCGAACAGCTTGGCGTACGGGTTGGTCTCCTGCACGCCGTAGGAGGTGCGCTCGGTGAAGGAGGGCAGCACGTAGCGTCCGCTCATGTCAGTTCATCCCTTCGGCGATGTGGTCGACGAACCCGTACTCCAGAGCCTCCTTGGCGGTGAACCAGCGGTCGCGGTCGGAATCGGCCTGGATGCGCTCCAGCGGCTGGCCGGTGTGGTGGGCGATCAGCTCGGCCATGCGGCGCTTGGTGTAGAGGAGGTTCTCGGCCTGGATCTGGATGTCGCTCGCCGAGCCGCCGATGCCGCCGAGCGGCTGGTGCATGACGACGCGGGCGTTGGGCAGGGCGTAGCGCTTGCCCTTGGTGCCGGCGCACAGCAGGAACTGCCCCATGGAGGCGGCGAAGCCCATCGCCACCGTCGCCACGTCGCACGGCACGAACTGCATCATGTCGTACAAGGCCATCCCGGCGTGCACGGAGCCGCCCGGCGAATTGATGTAAAGAGTTATGTCGCGCTTCGGATCCTCGGCCGCCAGCAAAAGCATCTCGCCGCACAGCCGATTGCAAATGTCGTCGTCGACCTCCTGGCCGAGAACCAGGATGCGTTCCTTCAGCAGGCGCTGGCTGAGCTGGTCAGGCCATTGCGCGCGCGGGGTCTCCGTCATGGGTCGCCTTTCTCTCGGACTATTGCCCAAACGCTAGACCCGGCCCCGCGCCATTCATCGCTCTTTTCGCTGGGGGCGCATTTCTCTCAGGGCGCATTACTCCGTCAGCGAATAATCGTCGACATATACTCGCGGATGTGAGAAAGAACCTCCCCCGGCGCTGGGCCTGCCTGATCCTCGGCGGGGCGCTGCTGATGCCGTACATGATGGCCGGGGCCCTCGTGGCCGGGCTGGTGCGCGGCGAGGGCGCCGGCCTGCTGATGCCGGTGCAGGTGGGCGTGTTCGTCGCGGTGCTGCCGGTGGTCGCGGTCACCGGGCTGTTCCTGCCGGTGCGGGGGCTGGAGGTGAGCGCCGCGCAGGGGCTGCTCGGCGCGCGGGTGGAGACGCCGCCGCGCGAGGCCCGCCGGTCGTGGCAGGAGCGCCGCCGCACCGCCTCGTGGTTCACGCTGCACCTGGCCGTCGGGGGCGTCGTCAGCGGCTTCACGCTGGCGGTCGTGCCGTTCACGGTGTACACGCTCGCGCTGCCGGTCGTCGGCGCGCCGTCGCGGGGGGTGGCCGTCGAGATCCTGGGCCAGGAGGTACGGCCCGGCTGGCAGGTGCTCGCGTGGACGCTCGCCGGGGTCGTGGCGCTCGTGGCGCTGGTGCTGATGGCGGCGGGGGCGGGCGGGCTGCTGGCCCGGCTGGCGCCCGTGCTGCTCGGCCCCACCCCCGGCGAGCGGCTGGCGGCGGCCGAGGAGCGGGCCCGCGTGCTGGCCGAGCGCAACCGGCTGGCCCGCGAGCTGCACGACTCGGTGGGCCACGCCCTGAGCGTGGTCACCCTGCAGGCCGCCGCCGCGGGACGGGTGCTCGACCGCGACCCGGGGACGGCGCGCACGGCGCTGGAGGCCATCGAGCGGTCGGCGCGCGCCGCGCTGGAGGACCTGGACCACGCGCTCGGCGTCCTGCGCGCGGGCGACCCGCCGCGCCCCGCCCGCGCGCCCGCCCCCCGCATCAGGGAGGAGTGGGCGACGCTGAAGGACCTGGACGCGCTCGTCGCCGCCTCGGGAGCGTCCGTGGAGCGCGAGGTGGGCGACGTGTCCGCGGTCCCCGCGCCGATCTCCAGGGAGGCGTACCGGATCGTGCAGGAGGCCCTGACCAACGCCATCAGGCACGGACACGGCACGGTACGGCTGGCGGTGGCCGTACGCGACGGCGACCTGCGCCTGGAGGTGGCCAACCGGACCGCCGCGTCGTCCGGGGGGACCGGAGCCGCGGTGGGCGGGGGGCGGGGGCTGGCGGGCATGCGCGAGCGCGTACGGCTCCTGAGCGGCGAGCTGGAGGCGGGCCCGGCCGACGCCTGCGACGGCGCCCCGGAGGGCTGGTGGCGGGTGACCGCGCGGCTGCCGCTACGGTCTGCTCCATGACGGTGAGAGTCGTGATCGCCGACGACGAGGACCTGGTGCGCGCGGGCCTGCGGATCATCCTCGGCTCCGAGCCGGGACTGGAGGTGGTCGGCGAGGCCGCCGACGGCGCCGAGGTCCTGCCCGTGGTGCGCCGCGAGCGCCCCGACGTGGTGCTCATGGACGTGCGGATGCCGGCCGTCGACGGCATCCAGGCCACCCGCCGGCTGGTGTCGCTGGACGCCCCGCCGAAAGTGATCGTCGTCACGACGTTCGAGAACGACGACTACATCTACGACGCGCTGCGCGCCGGGGCCGACGGGTTCCTGCTGAAGCGCACCCGGCCCGACGAGCTGGTGCGGGCGGTCAAGCTCGTCGCCGCCGGGGACTCGCTGCTGTTCCCGGCGGCGATCCGGGCGCTGGCCGGCCGCCGGCCCGTGACGGCCGTGCCGGGCGTCGACCGGCTGACCGGCCGCGAGGGCGACGTGCTGCGGCTGATGGCCCGGGGGCTGTCCAACGGCGAGATCGCGGCCGAGCTGGTCGTCGGCCAGGAGACGGTCAAGACCCACGTCGGCAACGTGCTGGCCAAGCTCGGCGCCCGCGACCGCACCCAGGCCGTCATCGCCGCGTACGAGTCCGGCTTCGTGTCCCCCGCCGACCCCGGCTGAGATCCCCCCCTGACGCGCGCCGGTCCGGAGGGTCGTCAGGCGCGGGAGCTCTCCAGGATGCGGGAGGGGGGCAGCAGGCTGCTCTCCGCCGCCGTCATGCCGGTCGCCTCCAGGTGCGCGTCCACCAGCCGCAGCCCCACCGCGTACCCCGCCATGTCGGGGATGCCGCGCGGCTCCGAGCCGAAGCGGCGCGCCGCGGTGTCGCCCAGCACGTACGCGGGCGTGTTCGCCATCCCCTCCAGGTCGATGTCCGCCATGATCCGCTCGTACGCCGACTCCAGCGGGGCCCCCGTCACCCTCGACGACCACGGCCCCATGGCCTCCGGCCCCGACAGCTCCCGCACGAACGCCTCGGCCAGCCCCTCGGCCACGATGTGCTCGCCGACGGTCACGGTGGCCGGGTTCCACTCCACGGTGGTGTAGCGGACGCTGTGGTGGAACTCGTGGACCGCGCAGTGCGCGATGCGCCCGATGTTCTCGTCGGTGGGCCAGGCGAGCAGGTACAGCCAGCCGGGCGCGCCGGCGATGCCGTAGTAGCCGCCGGTGTCGCTCATGAGGTAGTCGTCGTCGGGGTTGCCGAGGATGAACATGACCTGCAGCGAGTCGGGCTGCGGGGCGTCCTTGAGCCGTTCGGAGGCGCGGCGCAGCTCCCGCTCGACGTGGCCGAGCACGTCGGCGTCGATCATCCGGCGCAGGGCCGGCAGGTAGCGCGGGTCGTCGGCGTCGACGCGGAAGCCGGAGCCCCGGTGGTGGATGTCGACGATGTCGCCGGGCATCGGGACGGCGGACCGCACGGGGGCCATCAGCTCGCGCAGGCGGTCGGGACGGCGCTCCAGCGGCTGCTCCAGCAGGTCCGCCATGGCGGCGAGGGTGTCGTGAACGATGAACTCCATGCCGCGGGACGCTAAAGCCTCCCGCGACAGGAGGCTCAACCTGTTCCACGGCGGCCCGGCCTCCACGGCGGCCCGGCTTCCACGGCGACCGGGCGAGTGGGCGGCTCAGAGCTGCTGGTCCTGGCCCTGGTCGTCGCCGGGCGAGTGGTCCGGCGTGCCCCGGCCGCTCTGGCTCGGCGACGGCGACGGGGAGGGCGTGGGCTGCTGCGGCTCGGGCGTGGCGGGGGTGGGCGGCGGCGTCGGCTGGAAGTTGGTGGGCGGCAGCGGCCTGGGCATCGGCTCACTCTCCGACCGGCCGAACAGCAGCAGCATCGCGATCACCGTGAGCAGCAGCACCAGCACGGCCAGGGCCAGCGCCGCCAGCAGCACCCGCTTGCGCGTCTCGGTGAGGGGCGCGGGCCGGGGCGGCGGGCCGGGCAGCGCGGGCGCGCGGTCGGTCAGCCAGTACGGCACGAAGTCGGGGCCGTGCGCGGGCCCGATGAAGGTGCCCCCGACCATCACCGGCCCGAGGAACCACTCGGCTCCCGGCCGGCCCGGCACATACGGCACGGCCACCCATGGCGCCTTGCCGGTCTCCATGGCCAGCACCTCGGGCGTGCCCTCCAGCACGGCGGCCCGCGACCGGGCGGCCCGGCCGAGCCAGCCGCGTACGCCGCCGCGCGCCGACGCCTCGCGCATCGCCGTGACGAACCGCTCCCGCGCCGCCGCGTCGAAGGCGGCGCCCCGGGTCAGCACGGCCAGCGACACGGCGCGCCCGTCGGCGCCCTGCCCGAGGTACACGAACCCGGCCGGTGCCTGGTTCAGGCGCGCCTGAACCACGAACGGCCCGAGCCGCGGAGGATCGCCATACTGCAGCGGACTTGCCACGTTTGCCATGAAAGCACAGACGTGGCGTGATGCACGTTCGCGGGACCTTTGGTGGAATGGGCGTCATGAGCGTCGCCGAAGAGTTGCCAGGCGGAACCGATGCGGCTGTGCTGCGTCAGGCCCTCGACGAGGTCCGGCGGGTCATCGTCGGGCAGGAGCACATGGTCGAGCGGCTGGTCGTGGCCCTGCTCGCGCGGGGGCACTGCCTGCTGGAAGGGGTCCCCGGCGTCGCCAAGACCCTGGCCGCGTCCACCCTGGCCACCGTGGTGGGCGGCACGTTCGCCCGCATCCAGTTCACCCCCGACCTGGTGCCGAGCGACATCGTCGGCACCCGGGTGTTCCATCCGTCCAACGAGAAGTTCGACGTCGAGCTCGGCCCGGTGTTCGTGAACTTCCTGCTGGCCGACGAGATCAACCGGGCCCCGGCCAAGGTGCAGTCGGCGCTGCTGGAGGTCATGGCCGAGCGGCAGGTCACGCTGGCCGGCGTCACGCATCCGCTGCCCCGGCCGTTCATCGTGCTGGCCACCCAGAACCCGATCGAGTCCGAGGGCGTCTACCCGTTGCCGGAGGTGCAGCGCGACCGGTTCCTGTTCCGGGTGCGGGTGCCGCATCCCAGCGCCCACGAGGAGCTGGAGATCCTGCACCGCATGAGCGTCACCCCGCCGACGCCGTCTCGGGTGCTCGAACCCGACCGGCTGCTGGCGCTGCAGGCCACCGCCGAGTCGGTCTCGGTCCACCAGCTCGTCGCCGACTACGTGGTGCGGCTGGTCATGGCCACCCGCTCGCCCGCCGAGTACGGCCTGGCCGACCTGACCGACACCATCGAGATCGGGGTCAGCCCGCGCGCCACCCTGGGCCTGGTGGCCGCCGGTCGGGCCCTGGCCCTGCTGCGGGGCCGCGACTACCTGCTGCCCGACGACGTGCGCGACGTGGCGGTGGACGTGATGGCGCACCGGCTGATGCTGACGTTCGACGCGCTGGCCGACGGCGTCGACCCGGAGCAGGTGGTCAGGCAGATCCTGCACGCCGTACCCCCGCCCCTCGTCGTCTGGAACCAGAACCGGTGAGCGACCGGTGAACACCGCGGAGCAGGCGCTGCGGCGGCTGGAGCTGGTGGTGACCCGCCGGCTCGACGGCCTGTTGCACGGCGCTCACCTGGGGCTGCTGCCCGGCACGGGCAGCGAGGCCGGCGACAGCCGGGTCTACGTGCCCGGCGAGGACGACGTGCGGCGCATGGACTGGGCCGTGACGGCGCGCACGACCGTGCCGCACGTGCGCGACCTGATCGCCGACCGTGAGCTGGAGACGTGGGCGCTGGCCGACCTGTCGCCGAGCATGGACTTCGGCACGGCCGACACCGACAAGCGCGACCTGGTGGTGGCGGCGATCGGCGCGATCGGCTTCCTGTCCAGCCGCATGGGTGACCGGTTCGGCGCGCTCGTGCTGCACGACGAGTACATTCATCGGATGCCCGCCCGCACCGGCCGCCCCGCTCTGTACGGGCTGCTGCACTCGTTGATGGACGCCCCGCGCGGCCGGCCCGTGCCCGACGCGCCGGACCTGGCGGAGAGCATCGACGTGCTGGCGGCCACCCGCAGGCGGCGCGGCATGCGCGTGGTGGTGTCCGACTTCCTCGACGCGCGTCCCGAGCTGGACCCGGCCGCCGAGCGGCCCTGGGAGCGGCCGATCCGCCGGCTGGCGGCCCGGCACCAGGTGCTCGCGGTCGAGGTGATCGACCCCCGCGAGCTGGAGCTGCCCGACGTGGGCCGGGTGGCGTTCGCCGACCCCGAGACCGGGAACGTACGCGAAGTGCACCTTTCACCCAAAGTCCGGCATGCGTACGCCGAGGCGGCGGCCGCGCAACGCGAGGGCACCCGGGCGGCGCTGCGCCGCGCCGGCGTCGCCCACCTCGTGCTGCGCACCGACCGCGACTGGGTGTTCGACGTGGCGCAGTTCGTGCTGCGGCAGCGCCGCATGAGCCACCTCGCGCACCGGAGAACCTCATGACCTTCCTCTCCCCCGCGTGGCTGTGGCTGTTCGCGCTGCTCGTGCTGCTCGCCGGCGGCTACGTCGCCGCGCAGTTCGCCCGCCGGCGCTACACCGTGCGCTTCACGAACCTGGCGCTGCTCGACCTCGTCGCCCCGGCCGGGCCCGGCTGGCGGCGGCACGTCGCGCCGCTGCTGTTCCTGCTGATGATGGGGCTGCTGGTGATCGGCGCGGCCAAGCCGGCCGACCAGGTGCGCGTGCCGCGCGACCGCGCCACCATCATGATCGCCCTGGACGTGTCGCTGTCGATGGACGCCGGCGACGTCCAGCCCAACCGGATCAGCGCGGCCAAGACCGCGGCGCAGGCGTTCGTCAGGGAGCTGCCCGACCGGTTCAACGTGGGCGTCGTGTCGTTCGCCCGCTCGGCGAACGTCGTCATCTCCCCCACCACCGACCACCAGGCCGTGGTCACCGCCATCGGCAACCTGTCCACCAGGCCGGGCACGGCCATCGGGGAGGCGGTCTTCAACGCGCTGGACTCGGTCAAGTCGTTCGACCAGGACGCCGTCACCGACCCGCCGCCCTCCGCGATCGTGCTGCTGTCCGACGGCGACAACACCTCCGGCCGCTCGGTCACCGAGGCCATCGACGCCGCCAAGCAGGCCCGCGTCCCGGTCTCCACGATCGCGTACGGCACGCAGGAGGGCACGGTGTCGATCGACGGCAGGCCGGTCAACGTGCCGGTGAACAAGCAGACCCTGCAGTCGCTGTCCGACGGCACCAGCGGCCGGGCCTACACGGCCGAGTCCGGCAGCGAGCTGCGCGACGTCTACGAGCAGATCGGCACCTCGCTCGGGTTCAAGCTGGTGAACCAGGAGATCACGCAGTGGTTCATCGTGGCGGGGATCCTCGCCGGGGTGCTGGTGGCGGGCGCCGCCGTGCTGTTCGGAGCGCGGATCCCGTAACGTTCAGGCACGTGGCCCACTACTTCTCCGAACAGCCGGGAGCCGCCAGCAGGCCGGGCACCGTCGATCTGGTGCTGCCCGACCTGCATCTGCGGCTGGAGACCGACCGGGGCGTCTTCTCGCCCGAGCGGGTCGACCTCGGCACGCGCGTCCTGCTGGAGACCGTCCCGGCGCCCCCTCCGCGGGGCGACCTGCTCGACCTGGGATGCGGGTACGGGCCGATCGCGCTGACCATGGCCTCGCGCGCCCCGGAGGCGACGGTGTGGGCCGTCGACGTGAACCGCCGTAGTGTGGAGCTCACGGAGCGCAACGCCCGGGCCGCGGGCCTCGGCACAGTAAGATCCGTGCACGCCGACGAGATGCCGGACGAGGTGACCTTCCAGGCCATCTGGTCCAACCCGGCCATCCGCATCGGCAAGCCGGCCCTGCATGCGATGCTCACCAGGTGGCTGTCGCGCCTCGCGCCGGGCGGCGTCGCCTACCTGGTCGTCCAGAAACACCTCGGCTCCGACTCCCTGCAGCGCTGGCTCGGCGAGCAGGGCTGGCAGGCCTCCCGCGAGGCCTCCCGGGCCGCCTACCGAATCCTGAAAGTGGAAGCATGAGAAGGCAGCTCCGCCCCACCGACGTCAAACGGCTCAACCGCGCCTGGCGGCGGCAGACGGGCAACCGGCTCTCCCTGATCCTCGAGTCGGTCACCGGCCCGTTCAACGTGGGGTCGATCTTCCGGACGGCCGCCGCGTTCGGCGCCGACCAGATCTGGCTGGCCGGCAACGCGACCCCGCCGACCAACCCCAAGGCCGGCAAGACCGCGCTCGGCACCGAGCGGCTGGTCACCTGGCACGAGCCGATGCCCGCCCTCGACGCCGTCAAGGCCGCCCGCGACGACGGCTACACCGTGCTCGCGATCGAGCTGACCGCCGGGGCCGTGCCGCTGCACCAGGCCGACCTGGCCCGCGACGTGTGCCTGGTGGTCGGCAGCGAGGACCACGGCTGCTCGCCCGCCCTGCTGGACGCCGTGGACGGCGCCTGCTACATCCCGCAGGTCGGCCGCGTCGGGTCGGTCAACGTCGCGGTGGCCGCCGCCATCGCGCTGTCCGAGTCCCGCCGTCAGGAGTGGCAGAATCTGGCGGAGTCACCGGTATCACCCTGATTTGGGGGGACGATCGCTGATTCGTAACCGTCGTCCGCATCCAGATCCCTTTCCCGGAAGGCATACTTCAGGACGTGCTCAGCCGTCGTTTCCCCTTTCTCGACCATCCGGGCCCGCTCGCCTTCGCCCACCGCGGGGGCGCCGCCGAGGGCGCGGAGAACTCCGCCGCGGCCTTCGAGCGGGCGATACGACTCGGCTACACCTACCTGGAGACCGACGCGCGGGCCACGGCCGACGGCGTGCTGCTCGCCTTCCACGACCCCACGCTCGACCGGGTCACCGACCGGCGCGGGCGGCTGTCCGAGCTGCCGTACCGGGAGGTCGGCCGGGCCCGCGTCGACGGCGAGCATGAGATCCCGCTGCTGGAGGACCTGCTCGGCAGCTGGCCGGAGGCACGCTTCAACATCGACGTGAAGGAGGCCGGCGCCATCGCGCCGCTGGCCGAGGCGCTCAGGCGCACCGCCGCCCACGACCGGGTCTGCCTGACCTCGTTCTCCGACGAGCGGCTGCTGATGGCCAGGGCCGCGATCGGTCGGGAGGTCTGCTCGTCGCTCGGCCCGCGCGGTGTGGCCGCGCTGCGCGCCGCGGCCTCGACCTCCGGCTACGGCCGCCTGCTGGCCCGCCTGTCGCGGGCGGGGGTGCCGTGCGCGCAGGTGCCGGTGGGCTTCCGCGGGCTGCGCGTCACCACCGGCCGCCTGGTCCGCACCGCCCACGCCATCGGCATGCAGGTGCACGTGTGGACGGTGAACGACACCGCCCGCATGGACCACCTGCTCGACCTCGGGGTCGACGGCATCATGACCGACAACATCACCGGCCTGCGCGACGTGCTGGACCGCCGCGGCCAGTGGCATCCCGGCCGCATGGCGGCCTGACTCGTGGTCTAGGAGCGACTCGACACCATGCCCGTACCCGCACCCCCCGCGGTTCCCGACGACCCCACCGCCGACTCCCCGGCCGCGCGCAGGCGCGAGCAGCGCGGCTGGTACTTCTACGACTGGGCCAACTCCGCCTTCTACACCACGATCATCTCGGTGTTCCTCGGCCCGTACCTGATCCCCGTGGCCCGCACCGCGGCCTGCGCCAAGGACTTCCCCACGGTCGCGGCCGAGACGTGCGCGCGCGACTTCGACAGGCTCGCCGCCGCCCACCCCGGGCTCGGGTACGTGGACGTGCTCGGCGCCGACGTGCGGCCCGCGGCGTTCTTCGGGCTGACGCTGACCGTCGCGGTGTTCCTGCAGATCGTGTTCCTGCCGATCGTGGGGGCGCTCGCCGACCACACCGGCCGCAAGCGGGAGCTGCTCGGCGGCTTCGCCTACGCCGGCGCGCTGGCCACCATGTGCCTGTACTTCGTCGAGGGTGACCGTTACCTGCTCGGCGGCGTGCTGTTCGTCCTCGCCAACCTCGCCTACGGCTCCTCCGTCGTCGTGTACGACTCGTTCCTGCCGCAGATCTCGACCCCGGACGAGCGCGACGGGGTGTCCTCGCGCGGCTGGGCCATCGGCTACCTGGGCGGCGGCCTGCTGCTGGCCCTCAACCTGGTGCTCTACCTTCAGCATGAGAGCCTGGGCCTCAGCGAGGGCATGTCGGTGCGGATCAGCATGATGTCGGCCGGGCTGTGGTGGGCGACGTTCACCGTCGTGCCGCTGCTGCGGCTGCGCAACCGGCCGGTCCCGGTCCACGAGGGCACGGCGCTGCGCTCGGTCGCGGGCAGCTTCCGCCAGCTCGGCCGCACCCTGGCCGAGCTGCGCCGCTACCCGCTGACCCTGCTGTTCCTGGTGGCCTACCTCGTCTACAACGACGGCATCCAGACGGTCATCGGCAACAGCGCGGCCTTCGCCGCCGAGGCGCTGAAGCTGGACAAGACCGTGCAGATCAGCGCCATCCTCATGGTGCAGTTCGTGGCGTTCTTCGGCGCGCTGCTCATGGGCCTGCTGGCGCGCCGCTTCGGCACCAAGCGGACCGTGCTGGGCAGTCTGGTGATCTGGACGGTGATCGTGGTCGCCGCCATGTACGTCCAGGAGGGCCAGGCGCTGCAGTTCTACCTCATGGCGCTGGCCATCGCGATCGTGCTGGGCGGCACCCAGGCGCTGTCGCGATCGCTGTTCTCCCAGGTGATCCCCAGGGGGCGGGAGGCGGAGTACTTCAGCCTGCTGCAGATCAGCGACAAGGGCTCGGCGTTCATCGGCGCGCTGACGGTGACGATCGCGCTCCAGCTCACCAACAGCTACCGGATCGCGATCGTCTCCATGATCATCTTCTTCGTGGTGGGCTTCGTCCTGCTGGCCCTGGTCAACCTGCCCAAGGCCATCCGCGCCGCGGGCAACGAGGTGCCGCACCGGATCTGACGCCCCGCGGCGCCGGGAGCGTCCCGGCACCACGTCCTCGGCTGTCGCCGGTTCGGCCATGGACTCGGCAACTCCTTCACGCGGTGCCCGGCGGGGCGGGCGGGCAGAGTCGTCTGTCCTCACCGCTGCCCCGCCGAAGAGTTCACGCCGGGCGCCGATCCGAGACCGCCCAGGTTGGAGACCAGGGAACCGTAAAGAGAGCACTGCTCTTGACGAAAGGCGCTCCCTTGAGAGAGCATTGCTCTCATTCAAGAGCAATGGTTTCATCTGGGAGTGGTCATGAGTCCTCGCCTCACCTCGGCGGCCCTGGCGGCCGCCGGCGTCCTGTTCCTCGTCTACCCGGCCGTGCGGCCCTCCGGTGACGACGCGGCGGCCATGGCCGCCCCCGCCTGGGTGACCGGGCACCTGGCCGCCATGATCGGCTTCATCCTGCTGGGGCTGGGCGTGCTCGGGCTGCGCGAGCTGCTGGGCAGCCGGCTCGCGTCACGAGCCGCCGCGGTGACCTGGGTGGGGGCGGGCCTGACGCTCCCCTACTACGGCGCCGAGGACTTCGGGCTGCACGTGATCGCCCGCAGGTCCCTGCGCGACGGCGCGCCCGCGCTCATGGAGCTCGCCGGCGAGTTCCGCTTCCACCCGGTGGCGGTCACCATGTTCGCCGCCGGGCTGGCGCTGCTCGGCGTGGGGGCCGTGATGGCGGCCGTCGCGGTGCGCCGCTCCGGAAAGCTGGCCGCGTGGAGCGCCGCGCCGCTGGCACTTGGGTTCGCGCTGTTCATCCCGCAGTTCTTCGGCCCATACCCGCTGCGGATCGCGCACGGCGCGCTCATCGCGGCGGGCGGCCTGTGGCTGGCGGCCGAGACGTGGCGGTCAGACCGGCGAGCAGCCGCAGCGCCGACTCCGACGGCGAGCCGGGCTCGGGGTTGAACACCGCGACCCGCTGCCCCTCGTCCTCCGTCAGGGCCATGAACTCCGCCGCGAGCTCCATGGTCCCGACCAGCGGATGCCGGTACACGCGGGCGGCGGTGCCGCAGTCGCCGACGGTGTGGGCGGCCCACAGCCGCGCGAACTCGGGACTGCGCAGGGTCAGCTCGCCGACCAGCCCGGTGAGTCCCGGGTCGCCCGGCCACCGGCCCGCGATCAGCCGCAGGTCGGCGACGGTGGAGCGGGCCTTGCGCGGCCAGTCCGCGTACAGCTCCCGCGTGTGCGGGTCGAGGAACATCATGCGGGCGATGTTGGGCCGGTCGTCCGGCCGGTCCGGCGCGCCGAAGTCGAGGTGCCCGGCCAGCAGGGCGTGCGCCATGGGGTTCCAGGCGAGGACGTCCAGGAAGCGGCCCATGACCAGGGCCGGCACGTCGCCGAACGACTCGATCATGACCCGGACGCCGGGCCGCACGCGCTCCGGCCTGGCCGGGCGGCGGCGGGCGGCGGGCCGGGGCCTGGCCAGGGAGTACAGGTGGGCGCGCTCGGCCTCGTCGAGCCGCAGCGCGCGGGCCACCGCGTCGAGCACGGCGTCCGAGGCACCGGGGCTCTGGCCCTGCTCCAGCCGGGTGTAGTAGCCGGCGCTGACGCCCGCGAGCTGCGCCAGCTCCTCACGGCGCAGGCCCGGCACCCGGCGGCGGCCCCCGTACGCGGGCAGGCCGGCGTCCTCGGGCCGCAGCCGCGCCCGCCTGGACCTCAGGAACTCGCCCAGCTCCCAGCCGGGCCCTCGTCCGGTCGCCACCTGTTCGCCCTGTACGCGCATGCCTCCCAGTCTGGCCGATGCCCGGTCGCCGAGCCTGCACCTGTCAGGTGTACCTCCGGCGGTGGGCTGGCACCGCCCGGCGGCACGCCGCAGCCTGGACACCTGAACAACCTGGATGTCGAGGAGCGGCAATGAGGATCATCGTGATCGGCGCGACGGGGACCATCGGGACGGCGGTCGCCGACGAGCTGGAGCGGCGGCACGAGGTGGTGCGCGTCTCGCGGCGGGGCTCGACGGGGCGCTCAGCGGGGGGCTCGGCCGAGGACTCCGTGCAGGCCGACCTGCGCGACACCGCCTCCATCGACGCGCTGCTCGACCGCGCCGGCCGGTCGGGCGGGGTGGACGCGGTGGTGTGCTGCGCCGCGAGCGGGGCGCTCACGCCGCTGGACGACCCTTCGGACGCCGCGTTCTGGATCGGCCTCGACGGCAAGCTGGTCGGCCAGGTGAACCTGGTCCGCCACGCGCTCGGCCGGCTACGGGACGGCGGGTCGGTCACGCTGACCAGCGGGAGGTTCGCCGAGCCGGTGCCCGGGTCGTCGATGGGCCATCTGGTCAACGCGGGACTGGAGGCGTTCGTGCGGGCCGCCGCCGTCGAGCTGCCGCGCGGCCTGCGTCTGAACGCCGTCAGCCCGGGCTGGGTGCGGGAGACGCTCGTGTCGCTCGGCATGGACCCGGCCGACGGGGTGCCGGCGGCCGAGGTGGCGCGCGTCTACGCGCAGGCGGTGGAGGGCTCGTTCACCGGACGCACGCTCGCCGTGCGGGCCGTTACGCGAGGGGAATCCCCGGCCTCATAGGGATTGCCGCGCCTCTGGAGGGAACTCCTGAGTGCCGGGGCGATTGGATCACGCCATGGGTGGGAATCCCATCACGGTATCAAGCGTTAGACACCGTGGGAGACAGACCCCCCGCGCAATGGGGGCCCTGTAGGAGGCATTCAGACATGGGCGAGCGAGCACTTCGTGGCACCCGGCTCGGGGCAACCAGCTACGAGAACGACCGTAACACGGATCTGGCCCCACGCCAGGAGGTGTCCTACACCTGTCCGAAGGGCCATCTCTTCGAGGTTCCGCTCGCCGCCGAGGCTGAGATCCCCGCGACGTGGGAGTGCCGCATGTGCGGCGCCACCGCGGTGCGGGTGGACGGCGAGCAGCCCGAGTCGAAGAAGACCAAGCCCCCGCGGACACACTGGGACATGCTGCTGGAGCGGCGATCCATCGAGGACCTGGAGGAGGTGCTCAACGAGAGGCTGGCCGTACTTCGCGCCCAGCGTCGCAGGAGCGCCTGAACCCCTCTCACGGTGTTAAGCCCCCGGGCACGTCCCCGGGGGCAGTTTTCTGGACGCCGGTCTCCGTCTGACGACGGGGGCCGGCGTTCGGCTTTCCGGCGACCCCGGCGGCCGGAAGGTGGAGCGGCCGAGCGGCGTGGCGGCCCGAGGCCGCGGGGCGCCTCAGTCGCAGGAGCAGTCGCAACACCCGCCCGAGCACTCGCAGCAGTCGCAGGAGCACTGGCAGCAGTCACAACAGCCGTCACAACCGTCGCAGCCGTCCTTCAGGTAGCAGCGCTCCTCGCACGAGGCGCCGTTGAGCTCGCTCCACTCCGGCCGCCACAGTCCGCACGTGAGCAGCGTGCCCGCGCCGGCCATCGTCCGCAACGGCCAGGCGGGCCTGCGGCGGGCGGCCGTCGTGTGCGTGCCGAAGGCGCGTGTCCCCGCCCGCCGTACCTCCGCGCCGAGGAGCACCTCCACCAGGTGCCGCTCCTCCAGCTCCAGGTCCCGTACGGCGAGGGCGATGCCGTGCGCGGCGTCGTCGCACAGCCGCCGCGCCTCCTCGCGGCCGGTGCCGGTGGCGGTGAGCGGGTTGAACGCGCCCCGCGCCGCGTCGTCCTCCTGGTCCTCGACCGCGTCGAGCAGGTGTGCCAGACGCCCGAACAGCGTGCCGATCTCGGCCAGCACCACGGCGTTCCCGGCGCGACCGTCCCGCTCGTCCGCCGCGGCGCGGCCGGCGATGAGCGCCGTGTGGGCGAACGCCGTCGCGACCGCCTCCTCGGTGGGCCGGGTCAGCTCCAGCAGCCCCGCTGTCCCGCCGACGGCGGAAGCCGCCGTGGACGCCCCGGCGGCGGCCAGGCGCTCCAGGGTGATCTGCCGCTCCGCGGTCGCCGCCAGCGTCGCCGTGTCGAAGCCCACCTCCGCCCCGAGCCGCGCCCCGGCCGCCTCCCAGCGGGCCGCCAGCCGGCGGCCCGCGACAGTGGTGCCCGGGGCGGCGTCGCCGTCGGCGGCGTGGTCACGGAGCCGGCCGGCGGCCAGCACGAGCGACACCGAGGCGGCCAGCCGCGCCCCCTGAGCCCGGTGGTCCACCACGTCGGCCCGCCGGAACCCGCGCAACGCGCACGGGCCCGCGGTGCGGTGCGGGGCGGCGGACGGGAGCTGGGCCTCGGTGAGGACCGAGATGATCAGGGTGTCGTAGTTGGTGGCCAGCCGGGCCGCCTGCCCCTGCCCGTCCTTCAGCGTGAGACAGAGGCCGCACAGGTGGGCGCGCCACGCGTCGCGCACGCTCGCGCAGACGTGCGTGGAGCACGGGCGAATGATTCCGAACACACGACCTCGCCGGTATTGGACCGATCTCTACGGTTGATCGCAGGATCGTACTCCGAATCCGGCTCACCATGACATGCCCGGCCACCGGGGACGTGCGGTCCGCACGGGCGCCCCGGGCGGGGCGGCCCGTGCGGCGGTGAGGCGCCTCAGAAGCCGAGCTTGCCGACCCCCGCGCCCGCTTCGACGATCGACGGGATCTTCGCGGGCTCGTCCAGCGTGTACGGGTAGTACGTGGACGGCTCCACGACCGTGCCGGCCGTCTCCGGCGCGCCCGAGCCGGCGTACACGTTGCGGCGCTCGACCACCCGTCCCGGAGCGCTCTTGTCGTACCCGACGTGAATGGGGTGGGCGACGTTCTCGAAGTAGTTGCCCTCCACCAGGACGCCCGCGTTCTCCGTCGAGGCCACGCCGTACAGGGAGTTGTTGCGGTAGTAGTTGTTGAACACGTGGACCGGCTCGGCGAAGCGCACCCGGGGGTGGCGCTGGTCGGTGCCGTCGAAGAAGTTGTGGTGGTAGGTGACCCGCAGCTTGCCGATGTCGGCGGTGTAGGTGTCGGAGTGGCCGAGCAGCATCGTCTTGCCGTGGTCGTGGAACCTGTTCCACGAGACCGTGACGAAGTCCGACTCCCGCTTGATGTCGAGCAGTCCGTCGTAGCCGTCGGACAGGTCGTTGTGGTCGATCCACACGTGATGGGCCTTGTTGGTGACGCTGATGGAGTCGTCGTCCGCTGCGGTGAACCGGAGGTTGCGGATGATCACGTTGTTGCCGGGGCGGGTCGTGGAGCCGAGCTGGAGGCCGCCGCCGGTGATCTCCGCCGTCGCGCCGACGCCGAGGATGCTCTTGTTCGCGACGACGGTGATCATGCCGCTGGTCCGGACCCGGCCGGAGATCCACAACGTGTACGGCCCCGCGCGGCCGGCGTAGTCCTTGAGCTGCGCGGCCGTGGTGATGGTGACGGAGGGGCCGCCGGCGCCGCCGGTGGTGCCGTTCTGGCCGAGGGCGTCGACGGAGGCGAACCCGATCGGCGCGTCGGCCGCCCGAGCCGCCGCGACGGGGACGCCGGCGGGGAGTGCCGCGGCGGATTCGCCGGGCAGGGGTGCGGAGGTCAGCGCGACGGCCAGGGTCGCCGCGGCGAGCAGCCGCCCCCACGGCCTGGCGCCCGTACGGCGTGGCCCCGAACCGTGGGGCCCCGAACCTTGTGGCCCCGAACCGTGTGGTTTCGTGGCGTGGGGCCTCGTGGCGAGGCTGTGCGGGGCGGACACGACGGACATGGCACTCCTCAGATCTTGCCGACGCCGGCGCCGGCCGGGACGACGGTGGGCACGCTGACGGCGGGGTCGGCGGTGTAGGGGTAATAGGTGCGCGGCTCGGTCACGGTGCCGCGCGTCTCGATGGGGTGGTGGCAGGCGACGAGGATGTTGTCCCGCTCGACGAGCCGCCCGAGGTCGCCGCTGAACTCCACCCGGCCGGGGTTGTTGACGTTGGTGAAGTAGTTGCCCTCGGCCAGGACGGCGGCGTCGTAGGTGGAGGCGATCCCGTAGCTGTTGCCCCGGTAGTAGTTGTTGTAGACGTGGACCAGCGCGGAGAAGCGGACCCTGGGATGGCGCTGGTCGGAGCCGTCGAAGTAGTTGTGGTGGTAGGTGACCCGCAGCCGGCCGATGTCCTGCGGCCCGGCGGTCTCGTCGTGGCCCAGCAGCAGGGTCTTGTCGTGGTCGTGGAACCTGTTCCACGACACGGTGACGAAGTCGGAGCCGCGCTTGATGTCGACGGCCCCGTCGTCGCCGTCGGACAGGTCGTTGTGGTCGATCCAGATGTGGTGGCTGAACATCTGGACGTTGATCAGGTCGTCGGTGGCGCCGGTGATCGTCAGGTTGCGGATGATGATGTTGTGGACGGCGTTCGCGGGCGGGGCCGTCACGCGGTCGTCGACCGGCAGGCCGATGGTCAGGCCGCCTCCGACGAGGGCGGCGTCGGCGCCGAGGCCGATGATGGTCTTGTCCGAGGTGACGGCGTGCATGCCGTCGGTCGTGCCGGTGGGCAGGGTGATGCGGCCGCGTACCTGGATCACGTACGGGCCGGGGCGGGCGATGGCGTCGAGGAAGTCCTGGGTCGTGCCGACGGTGACGGTGGGGCCGCCGGCGCCGCCGGTGGTGCCGTTCTGGCCGAGGGCGCTGACGGAGGCGAACCCGTTCGCGGGCTCGGCGGCCCGGGCGGACGCTGCCGCCACGGCGGGCGGGGAGGTCATGGCGGACACGAGGACGGTGGCGGTGAGCAGGGCCATGAAGGCGATGAGCGGGACGGCCGCCTCCGGCCGGAGGCGGCGCCTGTTCGTGCCGGGGGCGGGCTCGGCGGTGCCGGGCGGTGTGGGGCGAGCGGTTCCGGGGGGCATGATCGCTCTGCTTTCTGACGGGGGGCCGGTGTGCCGGGGCGCCCGGGCCGTGGGGGTGCGGGCGCCCCGGGGCTCTCGGTCGGGCGCCGGGAAGGCGTGCGGCGCGCCGGGGCTGTGCGGTCGGGCGCCGGGAAGGCGGGCCGACGCCCGGGCTGTGCGATCAGGTGCCGGAAAGGCGGGCCGGCGCCCGGGCTGTGCGGTCAGGTGCCGATCTTGCCGACGCCCGCGCCGGCGGGGACGATCGCCTTCACCGAGGCGGGGGCGTCGGGGGGGGAGGCGTAGTACGACCTGGCCTCCTGCACGGTCCCGCCGCAGTCGGGCGTGCCGGAGTCGACGAACACGTTGTCGCGGGCGACGCACCTGCCCGACGGGCCGGCGTAGCTGTTGCTGACCGGCTCCTCGACCCGCTCGAAGGAGTTGCCCTCGACCAGGCATCCGGCGTTCGCCTGGCAGGCCACGCCGACGTCGGTGTTGTAGAAGTAGTAGTTGTTGTAGACGTGCACCGGCTCGCCGAAGCGGACCCGCGGGTTGCGCTGCGGCGTCCGGTCGAACCAGTTGTGGTGGTAGGTGACCTTCAGCCGGCCGACGTCCTGCGCGCCGTTGGAGTCGTCGTGGCCGAGCAGCATGGTCTTGGTGTGCTCGTGGACGTGGTTCCAGGACACGGTGACGTACGACGAGCCGCGCTTGATGTCGATCAGGCCGTCGTAGCCGCAGCACAGGTCGTTGTGGTCGAGCCACACGTGGTGGGAGAACATCTGCACGTTGATCGAGTCGTCGCTGGCGCCGCGGAAGGTCAGGTTGCGGACGATCACGTTGTGCACAGCGTTCGCGGGCGGTGCGGTCACGGCGTCGTCGACGGGCAGGCCGATGTTGAGGCCGCCGCCGCTGATGCCCGACGCCGAGCCGACTCCCACGATCGTCTTGTCGGAGGCGACGTCGTACATGCCCGCCGGCACTGTGATCACGCCGCGCACGCACACCGTGAGAGGGCTGCTCCGCCCGATGGCGGAGATCAGCTCGCTCGCGGTGTCGACCTCGACGGTCGGGCCGCCCGCGCCCCCGGTGGTGCCGCTCTGGCCCCAGGCGTCCACCGAGGCGAAGCCGGCGGGCGAGCCGGGGCTGGTGCAGGTGCCGGAGGGCGGCGGCGTGACCGTCGGGGTGACCGGCGGCTCGGTCGGGCCGCCCACGTCGCTCACGAGCACGTCGTCGAACGAGGCGCTCGCGTACAAGCCGGCCCGGCCGGCCCGGCCGGAGGCGTAGGTGGCGTCCGTCGCGGAGACGACCTCCGCCCCGTCGAGGAAGCCGCGCAGCGTCGTGCCGAACGCCTCCAGCCGGAGTGTGTGCCAGGTGCCCGTCACGATCCCGGCCGGGGCCGAGGCGAGGGTCACCGGTGCGCCGCCGGTGCGCCTGCCGAGGACCACCGCGCCGGTCTCGCCGATCCCGAGGAAGTAGTACGCGCTGGTGCTCTGCGCCCTGGCCAGCACCGCGACGTGCCGGCCGGAGCCGTTGAACGCGATGGGCCGCACTCGCGCCTGCACCGACTGGCCCGTCCACGAGGACCCGGCGATGACCCGGGCGTCCGCGCTGGTGCCGGACTGCCGGTAGGCGCGCGAGCCGTCGGCCACCACCGACCAGCTCCCGCCGGACCTCGTCCAGCCGGCCGCGTCACCGTCCTCGAAGTCGTCGGCGAACAGGGTGGCGGCCGACGCGCCGGAGATCGCGGGGAGCCCCAGGGCCGCCAGCAGCGTGGCGGCGACGGCCGCCACGAGGGCGGCGAGCAGTGAACGGGCCTTGCGGGCTTTCCTGTCGCGTCCTGTGCTCATCGGCACTGCGTTTCTTGGCACTGCGTTCCTCGGCACTGTGGGCCTCCGCTGGCAAGCCGTGACCTAGGAGCCCGCTCCCATGAACGGGCTCCTTACCAGGTGTGGTGCTCGTGCGTCAGCTCGGCCGGCCTTGATGCCTTTATGCAACCGTTTGCGGGCCGCGTCAATGCGGAAGGCTGTGCAGTTTTGTTGCAGTGCGCAGGTGGATCTCATGGACGACGCCGTACCGACTTGACCCGCCGTCGATTCTGTGCAATCGCTTGCAGCCCGGAGGGCTACCGCTCGCGGTCCTCGCGCAGCACCTCGCCGTGGACGACCTTGCCGCCCGCGGGGGCCCGGCCCGCTCCGGCGTCGGGCCCGCCCGGGAACGTCTGCGAGAACAGCTGCGCGTACGGCGAGGCGGCTGCCATCCGCTTGACGCGGCGGTCGAAGAACCACGCCCCCAGCCGGCGCATCAGCGGCCGCGTGAACGGCAGCACGCACAGGAACCCGGCGATGTCGGTGAAGAAGCCCGGCGTCAGCAGCAGCACGCCACCGGCCAGGATCAGCGCGCCGTCGGCCAGCTCGTGCTCGGGCATGCGCCCGGACTGCAGCGCCTCCTGCAGCGCCCGCCAGGCGCGCCTGCCCTCACGGCGCACCAGCCAGGCCCCGAGCAGGCTGTCGGCGATGAGCAGGGCCACGGTCGGCCAGCCGCCGATGACGGACCCGACCTGGATGAGCAGCCAGATCTCCAGCACGGGGACGAGCAGGAAGGCCAGGAACAGCAGGAGGCGCATCGTTACCTCGATTCAGCGCGCGCGTACGTCACGAACAACGACCGGCGGGGCCGGTGCGTTCCGCGATCAGCCACGTCTCCTGCCGAACCGCGCCGGCAGTCCCGCGAACCCCCACACCGCGATGCGCCAGAACGACTCGGTCATGACCCGCCGGCTCATCTTGCTGGTGCCGACGGTCCGCTCGACGAACGTGATCGGCACCTCGGCCACGCGCAGCCCGTGGCGGACGGTGCGCAGCGTGAGGTCCACCTGGAAGCAGTAGCCCTGCGACTCGACGTCGGCCAGGCCCACCTTCTCCAGGGTCTCGGCCCGATAGGCGCGGAAGCCCGCGGTCGCGTCGCGGACCGCCAGGCCCAGCATGATCCGGGTGTAGATGTTGGCGCCGCGGGACAGCAGCTCGCGGGAGGCGGGCCAGTTGACGACCCTGCCGCCGGGCACATAGCGCGAGCCGATGGCCAGGTCGGCGCCGTCGGCCAGCGCCTCCAGCAGCTTGGACAGCTCCTCCGGCTGGTGGGAGCCGTCGGCGTCCATCTCGACCAGCACGTTGAAGCCCTCGTCGAGGCCCCAGCGGAACGCCTCGATGTAGGCGGCGCCGAGCCCCTCCTTGCCGGGGCGGTGCAGGACGTGGATGTGGCCGTCGCCGGCGGCGAGCTCGTCGGCCACCTCGCCGGTGCCGTCCGGGCTGTTGTCGTCGACCACCAGCAGATGGCCCCCGGGCAGCGCCGCCCGCACCCGCTCGGCGATCATCGGGAGGTTGCCGCGCTCGTTGTAGGTCGGCACGATGATGAGCACTCGGCCAAGAGTCTCCATGATCAGCCTCTCCCCGTCCGGTCGCCTTGCCGCCTGCCGCGCCACACGGCCACGCCCGCGGCCGCCACGCCCATCAGCGCCAGCGCCCACTCGGGCAGCGCGCCGACCCGGGTGGCGATCGTCTCCTGGGTGCGCACGGGCACCTTCACCACGGTCATGTCCGCGACGAGCTCGCGGGTCCGCCACGAGACCTTACCGTCAGGTGTGACGTAGGCGGAGATCCCTGTGGTGGCGGCAGTGACGACCGCCCGGTTGTGCTCCACCGCCCGGATCTGGGACATGGCGAGCTGCTGCGGCGGCAGGTTGGACAGGGCGTAGGTGGCGTTGTTGGTCTGCACCACGATCGGGCTCGCCCCGGTGCGCACGGTGCCGCGGACGGTGTCGTCGTAGGCCACCTCGTAGCAGTTGACCGCGCCGATCGTCACGGGCCCCATCTTCAGGTCGCCCGGCTTGGTGCCCGCCACGGACTGCCGGCCGACCAGGCTCGCCCGCTCCCACAGCGCGAGCACGATGTCCTTGAACGGGGTGTACTCCCCGAAGGGCACCAGGTGTTGCTTGTCGTAGTAGGCGCCGGGCCCGGTGACCGGGTCCCACACGAGGCTGCGGGTGGCGCGGTGCTCGTCGCCGATGGCGACGACCGCGCCGACCAGGGTGGGCACGCCGACGGCCTTGACGGACGCGTCGATGGTCTCGCGGGCGAACGTGTCACGATACGGGTCGATGTCGGTGGAGTTCTCCGGCAGGACGACCAGGTCGGGGCGGGGCAGCGTGCCCGCATTGACCGCGGCGGCCAGGCGCTCGGTCTCGGCGGAGTGGTTCTTCAGCACGACGGCCGGCTCGTCGCCCAGGGCGTACATGCCGCGGCCGGGCACGTTGCCCTGCACGATGCCGACGTTGACCGTGCGGCCCTCGTCGCCGGGGCGCGGGACGGCGAAGGTGAGCGCGGGCACCGCCACGGCGAGCAGGACGGGCGCCAGCCGCCGCGCCGCGCCGGCAACGCCGCGCGTCCGCTCGCGGGCGCCCGCGAGACGGGCTCGCGCGAGATCGCCGCCCGCGAGGCGGGCGAGGGACGGGACCCGGGCGAGCGGAAGGAAGGCGAGCAGGGCATGGGCGAGCAGGGCGCCGGACAGGGTGACGGCGAACGACACGAGCGGGGCCCCGCCGAGCGCCGCGTACGCGGTGTAGAGCGACTCACCCTGGCTGAAGGCCAGGCGAGCCCACGGGAAGCCGCCGATGGGCACCAGGCCCCGGGCCCACTCCATGGCCACCCACAGCCCGGCGAACCACAGCGGCCACAGCCGCAGCCGGAACACCGGCGAGGCCAGGGCCGCCATCGCGGCGTAGAAGAGGCCCTCGACGGCCACCAGCATGACCCACACGTCGTCGCCGATGGTCCGCACCCAGGCGAGGGCGGGCACCAGGAAGACGACGGCGGCCAGGTAGCCGAGCCAGGCGGCGCGGCGTGGGCGGGCGCCGTACAGGGAGGCGACGACGAGGGCGACGCCGAGCGGCGCGGCGGGCCACCAGCCGAGCGGCGGGAAGGCCAGGAACAGCAGCGCCCCGCCGGCCACGGCGGCGATCGCCCGGAGCAGCACCAGGCGCGCGGGCTCGCGGCCCTTCAAACCACCCGCCCCAGCGCCCTCGGCGGCCGGCACCGCAGCGCCCTCGGCGGCTGTCACGTGGGTGCCCTCGGCGGCCTTCACGGCGCTCTGCGCGGCCTCCGCGGCTCGCTCCAGTCGTGGCGGGCCTTCGCCGTCGGCGGGCGGGCGTGAGGGGCCTTCGGGGGCCGGGACCGTGGCGGAGGGGCGGCGGCGTGCGGACTCGCCGCCGGTGGGCGGTAGGCCCGTCCTGTCCTGCACCACTGCGCCTGCTCCCCTTCCGCCGCGGGAGGTCCCCCGCGGAGCCGCCCGTGTGCCCGCGGGCGAAAACGCGTTCCTGCCGAAACGGTACCGCTCCCGGGCGGCCCTGCGGTCGCGAGGCGCGACCTCCTCCGAGAATAGGGGTCCCAGGCAGGGGGAACGGCCTGGGACACCGCGGGCACGGCGACGGGCGGGCGGGGGGCGGATCGCGGTGGTGAGGCTGGGAGCGGCTGGGTGATCCCCGGTCAGACGGAGCCGTGGGACCACCCGGCGCTGATGGCGATCCTGCGCACGAGAGCGGGAAGAGGGCCCGGAAACCCTTCGGACCGGACCCGTCTCGTCGGCGGCGAGCGCGGAATTCCGTTGTCTACTGGGCTACCGGGCCCGTCCCGGGTCCAACCCCCCGCCCGGCTGGGGTGCCCCGACTCGACGGACCGACGGCCCTGCACCTGGCTGTGTGGACGGAGTCACGCTCCGTCACGGACGCAGGATCCGACGATGTCAGAGACGGCCAACCGGCCAAGTCCCGTGCTGGACTGCGCAGCAAACTACCGACTCCACCTCAGATGTCAACCGTGTCCCGATCAGCGGGAACATCAAGTTTTCGCAGGTAGGACATGCTTGGCCTGCCGCCCCAACGACCCTAAAGACCGTTTGTCGGTAGATGTCCCCTGGGTGGGAGGCCCGTCAGCGGCTCCGGCAGCGGCTCCCCGTGGACGACGCCGAGCCGCCGCGTGGCGCGGGTCAGGGCGACGTACAGGTCGTTGAGGCCGCGCGGCGACTGGGAGGCGATGCGGCCGGGCTCGGCCACGATCACCGCGTCGAACTCCAGGCCCTTGGCCTCGGCGACGCCCATGACCGCCACGGGGGCGTCGAGGGCCGCCGCTCCCCCGCTGCGCCCGGACCCGGGCGGCACCACCACGGTGCCGTCCACGACCCGGGAGACCGCCTCCGCGAGCTCGTCGAGCAGCGCGTCGGGCGCCACGACGGCGACCTTGCCGCCCTCGCCGGCCTCCGCCTTGACCAGCTCGGGCAGGGCCGTCAGCGGCTCCGCCCACGGCCGCGCCCCGGTCTCCCGCACCGAGGCGGGCGGCTCCAGCGACGGGTCGATGGCGGCGAGCACGCGGGCGGCGACCGCCATGAGCTCCACCGGGGTGCGGTAGTTGACGCTGAGCCGCTCCTGCCGCCACCGCCCCGCCACGTACGGGTCGAGCATCTCCCCCCAGGCGCGGGCGCCGGCCGCGGAGCCGGTCTGCGCCACGTCGCCGACGATGGTCATCGAGCGGGTGGGGACGCGCCGCATGACGGCCCGCCAGGCCATCGGCGACAGCTCCTGCGCCTCGTCCACGATGACGTGGCCGTAGGCCCAGGTGCGGTCGGCGGCGGCGCGCTCGGCGGTGGTGAGGTACGGGCCCTGGCCGCGCTGCCGCTCGGCGAGCCGCTCGGCCTCCATGACGTCGGACAGGCCGGTCAGCTCCAGCACCTCGCGCGCGTAGGCCAGCTCCGCCTCGCGCTCGTGCTCCTCCGCCTGGCGGGCCGCGGCCAGCTCCTCCTCGGCCTGCAGCGCGGTGGCGCGCAGCACCTGCTCGTCGATCTCGCCGAGCAGCTCGGCGGCCTCGTCCAGCAGCGGCACGTCCGACTCGGTCCAGGGGGCGCCGGGGTCGCGGCGCAGCAGCGCGCGCTCGGCGGGGGTGAGCGCCGCGCCGGCGTGCCCGAGCCGCTCCGGGGAGCCGTACAGACCGAGCAGCAGGCGCTGCGGGGTGAGGTACGGCCAGAGCCGGTTGAGCGCGGACTTGACCGCGGGCTCGGTGCGCAGCTCCTCACGCAGGTCGGCCAGCTCGTCCTCCTCGATGAGGCCCCGGCCGAGCTTGCGGGCGGCCTGCCGGGCCAGGGCGTTGAGCAGCGAGCGGACGAAGACGGCGCGGGCCTGGTTGTGGGGACGGCGCGAGCGGGTGGCCTTGTTGCGCGCCCCCTCCAGCATGGCCCGGTCGATCGTGAGGGTGTGGCGGCCGAGGTCCAGCTCGACCGGCTTGCGCGGCACCCGTTGCCGGTCGCGCACGGCGCGCGCGACGACGTCGGCCATCCGCGCGTCGCCCTTGAGCGCGGCCACCTCGGGCCGGTCGCGGGCGGTGGCGGTCAGTCCGGGGTAGAGCTCGCCGACGGTGGACAGCAGCACGTCGTTCTCGCCCAGGGAGGGCAGGACCTGCTCGATGTAGCGCAGGAACGTCGGGTTGGGGCCGAGGACGAGGACGCCCCGGCGCTCCAGCCGCTCGCGGTGGGTGTAGAGGAGGTAGGCGGCGCGGTGCAGGGCGACGACGGTCTTGCCGGTCCCGGGACCGCCCTGCACGACCAGGACGCCGTTGAGGTCGGAGCGGATGACGCGGTCCTGCTCGGCCTGGATGGTGGCGACGATGTCGCGCATGCGGCCGGTGCGCTGCTCGTCGAGGGCGGCGAGCAGCGCGGCCTCGCCGTTGAGCGTGGCGCGGTCGTCGTCGCTGAGCGCGTCGAGGTCGAGCAGGTCGTCGTCGACGCCGACGACGAGTCGGCCCCGGGTCTGCAGGTGCCGGCGACGGGTGACGCCCATCGGCGCGGCCGGCGTGGCGCGGTAGAACGGCTGGGCGACGGGGGCGCGCCAGTCGATGAGCAGGCGCTCCTGCTCGTCGTCGGCCATGCCGAGCTTGCCGATGTAGAGGCGGCCCTCCTCGACGTGGTCGAGGCGGCCGAAGACCAGGCCCCGCTCGACCGCCCACAGCCGGGCCAGCCTGGAGGCGTACATCTCGGCGAAGGTGTCGCGCTCGGAGCGGTTCTGCATCGTTCCCACGGCACCCGTGGCCAGCACCTCCTTCAACTGGCGCTGGGTGCGGTCGCGCAGCGTGTCGAGCCGCTCGTAGAGGCGGGCGACGTACTCCTGCTCCCTGGCGAGCTCCGTTTGACGATTTGTCGCCAGACCATTATTGTTGTTAATGGGACACTCCGGGCCATTCTGCTTGTTGTTACGACAAACGACGACACTAGCATGCCTGTTGAGGCACTCCCATCCTTCCGCGTCATCCCCTCCCTCCGGTACGGTCACGGCTTGGTTTCGGCTCTTGACCACGGCCCCGCCGACTCCTTACGTTCGCATCAAGTTAGGAAAGTTTCCTAACTCCGCGTGAAGGAGCACATGTGAGCGGACCGGTGCCCGGCACCCCGAGCCTGCTGCGGGCGATCAACGACCGCGCCGCCCTGCTGGCCCTGCTGGACCGCGGGCCGCTCACCCGCCCCGAGATCGGCGCCCTGACCGGGCTGTCCAAGCCCACCGCCTCCCAGCTCCTGGCCCGCCTCCAGGAGGCCGGCCTGGTGGTGCTGGACGGCGTACGGGAGGGCCTGCCGGGCCGTACGGCGGAGCTCTACCGGATCAACCCGGCGGCCGCCTACGTCGGCGCGCTGGACGTCACGCCCGACCGTATCGAGGCCCGCGTGGCCGACATCACCGGCGAGGTCGTCGGCGAGCACACGCTGCCCACGCCGCGCCGCCCCGGCGGGGAGCTGGTCGAACGGCTCAACGCCGCGCTGGAGGGCGCGTGCCCGCCGGACCGGCTGCGCCAGGTCGTGATCGGCGTGCAGGCGGCCCTCGACCCCTCCACGGGCGGCCTGGGGTACGCCACGGCCAAGGACATGCCGGGCTGGCAGATCCCCGGCTTGGTGCCGGCGCTGTCGCAGGGGCTCGGCGTGCCCGTCGCCGTGGAGAACAACGTCAACCTCGCGGCCCTGGCCGAGCAGGCGCACGGCGCCGCACGGGGCCACTCCGACTTCGTGCTGCTGTGGGCCGACGAGGGCATCGGCGCGGCCGTGGTGCTCGGCGGGCGGATGCACCGGGGCGCCACGGGCGGCGCGGGCGAGGTCGGCTACATGCCCGCCCCCGGCGCGCCGACGGCCCGCGAGGCCGGGCGCTACGCCAACCACGGCTACCAGGCGCTCACCGGCGGCCCCGCCGTGCTGCGGCTGCTGCGCTCGTACGGCGTGCGCGGCGCCGACTTCCGGCAGGCCGTCGCCAACGCGGTGCGCGCCGTGGAGATCGCCGCGGAGAGCGCCGGGGGCTCCGGGGAGGCGGCGGCCCGGCGGGGCGAGGACGCGCGGGCCGGGCTGCGCGACATCGCCGCCCGCCTCGCGGTGGGCCTGGCCGCGATCACCTCCGTCATCGACCCCGGGCTGATCGTGCTCACCGGCGGCATGGTGCTGGCCGGCGGCGAGACGCTGCGCGAGCTGGTCGAGCACGAGCTGCATGCCCTCACCATCCCCCGGCCGCGGCTGCGGCTGTCGTCCGTCGAGGGCAACCCGGTCCTGGCCGGCGCCCTCGACCTCGCCCTCGACATGGCCCGTGACGAGGTCTTCGGCTCCACGGTGACCGCGTCCGGCGGCTCACCGCGATAGCGGCGGCCGCATCCACCGTCCCCTCACGATCAGGAGGCACCCCCCGTGCGCTTCTCCCCCCTGGTGGTCGCCGGCCTCACGGCCCTGGCGCTGACCGCCTGCACCGCGGGCAAGGAGGCGGCCCCGTCGCTCGGCGCCCGTCCCCGGCCCTCCGGATCGGCCTCGCAGGCCCTCCCCGCGGCCACGCTCACCCTGTGGCACGGCTTCTCCACCGGCCCCGAGGTCAAGGCGTTCGAGGACGCCATCGCCGGGTTCACCAAGAAGTTCCCCCAGATCACCGTCAAGACCGTCAAGAACGTCCAGGACGACCAGATCACCCAGGCCATCCGGGGCGGCAAGGCCCCCGACGTGGCGGCCTCGTTCACCACCGACAACGTCGCCCAATGGTGCCGGTCGGGATCGTTCCAGGACCTTGCTCCCGTCATCGAGCAGGACGGCATCGACCTGAGCGTGCTGCCCGAGGTGGCGCGGGCCTACACCGGGTTCGCCGGGAAGCGGTGCACGATGCCCCTGCTCGCCGACGCCTACGGCCTCTACTACAACAAGGCCCTGATGAAGGGCAGCGCGCCGCCCAGGACCCTGTCGGAGCTGACCGCGCTGACCAAGAAGCTCACGGTCCGCGACGCGAACGGCGACATCAAGGTGGCCGGCTTCGTCCCGAGCTTCCAGTACTACGAGAACACCCCCGCCCACCTGGGCCCGATGGTCGGCGCCAGGTGGCTCAACGACGACGGCACCTCGGCCATCGGCTCGGACCCGGCGTGGAAGGAGCTCCTGCGCTGGCAGAAGGAGCTCGTCGACTGGTACGGCTACGACAAGCTGGAGAAGTTCCGCAAGGGTCTGGGCGACGAGTGGGGCGCCGAGCACCCCTTCTACGCCGGCAAGGTGGCCATGGTCGTCGACGGCGAGTGGCGCAACGCGATGATCGCGGGCGATCCCAAGGCCAAGGCCATGGACTACGGCACCGCCCCGGTGCCGGTCGCCGACGCCAGGCCCGACCTGTACGGCGGCGGCTTCACCGCGGGGACCGTGATCGGCGTGCCGAAGGGCGCCCAGCACCCGCAGCAGGCGTGGGAGCTGGTCAAGTACCTGACGACCGACACCGACTCGCTGGTGACGCTGTCCAACGCGCTGCGCAACGTCCCGACGACCAAGGCCGCGATGGAGTCGCCGAAGCTGGCCAAGGACGCCAATTTCCAGACGTTCCTCGACATCTTCGCCCACCCGAAGACCTCGACGTTGCCGAGCGCCGTCAACAGCGTCTTCAACCAGGAGGCGTTCGCCACGTTCCTCACCAAGTGGGAGAAGGGCGCGGTGCCCGACCTGGACGCCGGGCTGAAGGCCGTGGACAAGCAGATCGACGACAAGCTGAAGCTGTCGGGGAGCTGAGCGTGGCGTCCCTCACCTCTCCGGCCGCCTCACCGGGGCCGGCCCCCTGGCGGCGCCGCGAGGGCCTGCGCGCGCTCGTGTGGCTGTCGCCGTGGCTGGCCGGCGTGTCGATCTTCTTCGTGTACCCGCTGCTGGCGACGGTGTACTTCTCCTTCCAGCACTACGACCTGTTCACGCTGGAGTGGGCCGGGCTGGACAACTACCGCTACCTGCTGCGCGACCCCCGGGTGCTGACCTCGGCGCGGAACACGCTGTGGCTGGTGGCCGTGATGGTGCCCGTGCAGACGTTGTTCTCGCTGGGGCTGGCGCAGCTGGTGGTCCGGCTCAAGGCCGGCATCGGGATCTTCCGCACCATCTTCTACCTGCCGTCGCTGGTGCCGGTGGCAGCCGGGACGATCACGTTCGTGTTCCTCATGAACCCCTCGACCGGGCCGTGGAACCAGTTCCTCGCGCTGTTCGGGATCAGCGGGCCCGACTGGTTCGGCGACCCCGCCTGGGCGAAGCCGAGCCTCACGCTGCTGTCGGTGTGGGGGTGCGGCCAGATCGCGGTGATCTTCATGGCGGCGCTGCTGGACGTGCCCCGGCACCTGTACGAGGCGGCCGCGATCGACGGGGCCGGCCCGTGGCGGCAGTTCCGCAGCGTGACGCTGCCGTCGATCGCGCCGGTGCTCATGTTCTCGGTGGTGACGGGCGTCATCTACGCCGTCCAGTACTTCGCGCAGGCGATGATCGCCTCCCGGGTGGCGTCGGGCGCCACCGACTCGCCGGGCAGCACGTTCACGCCCGGCTATCCCGACGAGTCGCTGCTGACGCTGCCGCAGTGGCTGTTCCAGGCCGGCTTCCGCGACTACCAGATGGGATACGCCTGCGTGCTGGCGCTGGTCCTGTTCGCCACGTCGATGGTGTTCACGCTGATCCTGCTGTGGCAGTTCCGGCGGACGGAGGGGGCCGCGTGAGCGCCGCCGTCACCGCCCCGCCCCGTCCCGCCGCCGCGCCCCGCTCGCGCAAGGCCGCGAACGGGGCCCGCCGGAGGCGCGCGCTGCTCTGGATCGCCCAGCACGCGCTGGCGATCGTGCTCGCGCTGATGTTCCTGGCGCCCGTGGTCTTCCTCGCGCTGACCGCCGTCATGACCGACGAGCAGGCGCTGACCAGCGACCTGTGGCCCCGGTCGTGGAACTGGGACAACTTCGCGACCGTGTTCGCCAAGTCGCAGCTGCTGCGCTGGACGCTCAACACGCTGCTCTACGCCGGCCTGGGCACGCTGTTCACGGTCGTGTCGTCCGTGCCCGTCGCCTACGCGCTGGCCCGCTTCCGCTTCCGGGGACGGCAGGCGGCGTTCCTGCTGGTGATCATCGCGATGATGCTGCCGCCGCAGGTCGTCGCGGTGCCGCTCTACCTGGTGTGGGCGCGGCTCGGGCTGACGGACACCCTGTGGCCGCTCATCCTGCCGATGCTGCTGGGCGACGCGTTCTCCATCTTCCTGCTGCGCCAGTTCCTCGTGACGATCCCGCGCGAGTACACCGACGCGGCCAGGGTCGACGGCTGCTCCGACCTGCGCACGCTGCTCAGGGTCATCCTGCCGATGGCCCGCCCGGCTGTCGCCGCCGTCGCGCTGTTCCAGTTCTTCTACTGCTGGAACGACTACTACGGGCCCCTGCTGTACGCGGGCGTCGAGCAGCAGGGCTGGACCCTGTCGCTGGGCCTGGCCACCTTCAAGGCGTTCCACAGCGTGCAGTGGAACCTCACCATGGCCGCCACCCTCCTGGTGACGGCGCCGATCATCATCGTGTTCTTCTTCGCCCAGAGGGTCTTCATCGAGGGCGTGACGCTGACAGGAGTCAAGGGTTGAAACTCGCCGTGGTCGGGGGCGGCTCGACGTACACGCCGGAGCTGATCGACGGGTTCGCGCGGTTGCGCGACGTGCTGCCCATCACCGAGGTCGCGCTCATCGACCCCGATGAGAGGCGGCTGGACCTGGTGTCGGGGGTGTCGCGGCGGATGCTGGCCCACGCCGGGCATCCGGCGCGGGTGCTCGCCACCTCCTCGGTGGAGGAGGGCGTGGCGGGGGCGAGCGCCGTGCTGTTCCAGCTCCGGGTCGGCGGTCAGGCCGCCCGCGAGGTGGACGAGACGCTGCCGCTGCGCTGCGGCTGCGTCGGCCAGGAGACGACCGGCGCGGGCGGCCTGGCCAAGGCGCTGCGCACGGTCCCGCTCGTCCTGGAGATCGCCGAGAAGGTGCGCGAGCACGCGCCGGGGGCGTGGATCGTCGACTTCACCAACCCCGTCGGCATCGTCACCCGGGCGCTGCTCGACGCCGGGCACCGGGCCATCGGCCTGTGCAACGTCGCGATCGGCCTCCAGCGGCGCGCCGCCGCGACGCTCGGCGTGCCGCCGTCGCGCATCACGCTCGACCACGTCGGGCTCAACCACCTCACCTGGCTGCGCGGCGTCCACCTGGACGGAGCCGACGTGCTGCCGTCGCTCATCGAGGGCCACGCCGAGGAGATCGCCGGTGGGGCGGGGCTGCGGCCGGAGCTGATCCGGCGGCTGGGCGCCGTCCCGTCGTACTACCTGCGCTACTACTACGCGCACGACCAGGTCGTGGCGGAGCAGCGGACCGCGCCGCCACGCGCGGCGGAGGTCGCCGCCGTGGAGGCGCGGCTGCTGGAGCTGTACGCCGACCCGTCGGTGGTGACCAAGCCGGAGGAGCTGGCGCAGCGGGGCGGCGCCTTCTACTCGGAGGCGGCCGTGGACCTGCTGGCCGCCCTCCTCGGCGGCCGGGACGACGGGCCCGCCCAGGTCGTCAACGTTCGCAACGGCGGGACGCTGCCGTTCCTGCCCGAGGAGGCGGTCATCGAGGTGCCCGCGGCCGTGACCGCCGCCGGGGCGGTGCCCTTGCCGGTGCGGCCCGTGGAGCCGCTGTACGCGGGGCTGATCGCGCACGTGTCGGCGTACGAGACGCTGGCGCTGGAGGCGGCGCTGCGCGGCGGGGCGGACCGGGTGCGCGACGCCCTGCTCGCCCACCCGCTGGTGGGGCAGGACGCGATCGCCGAGGAGCTGACCGGGCTGCTGCTGGAGGCCAACCGCGCCCATCTGCCGTGGACGGTGGGGCGGTGACACGCCGCAGGCTCCTCCTGGCCGTCGACGGCGGCAACAGCAAGACCGACGTGGCGGTGGTGGCGGAGGACGGCGAGGTGCTGGCGACGGCGCGCTCGGGACCGTTCGTGCCGCAGAGCGCCGGGGCGGCGGCGGCCGTCGACGAGATCGAACGGGCCGTCCGGCAGGCTATGGCGCAGTTGCCGCCCGATCCGGGTGAGTCCGGCGCCGCATCCGGCAGGTTCGACCATGTGGCGGCCTACCTGGCGGGCGCGGACCTGCCGGTGGAGGAGGAGGCGCTGGCCCGCGAGCTCTCCGCCCGGGGGTTCGGGCCGGACGTCGTGGTCGGCAACGACACGTTCGCGCTGCTGCGGGCCGGGACGTCGGCGCCGTGGGGCGTGGCGGTGGTGTGCGGCGCCGGCATCAACGCGGTCGGCGTCTCCCCCACCGGCGAGGTGGCGCGCTTCCCGGCGCTCGGCCGGATCAGCGGCGACTGGGGCGGCGGGCTGGGCCTGGGCGAGGAGGCGCTGTGGCACGCCGTCCGCGCGGAGGACGGGCGCGGCCCGGCGACGGCGCTGGTGGAGGTGGTCCGGGACGGGTTCGGCGCGGGCACGGTCGGGGAGCTGGTGCTGGAGATCCACTTCGGCCGGGTGGACGCGGCCCGGCTGCACGAGCTGGCCCCCGGGGTGCTCGCCGCCGCCTCGGCGGGCGACGCCGTGGCCACGGCGCTGGTGGAGCGGCAGGCCGAGGAGGTGGTGGTGATGGCGGAGGTGTGCCTGCGCCGCCTCGGCATGCTGCAGACGCCGGCGGAGGTGGTGCTGGGCGGCGGCGTGCTGCGGGCGCGCGACCCGCTGCTGACGGCGCTGCTCGACGAGGGGTTCGCGGCGAGGACGCCGCACGCCAAGGCCGTCGTCTCCGGGGTGCCGCCGATCGTGGGCGCGGCCCTGAACGGCCTGGAGCGCCTCGGCGCGCCGCAGGCCGCCCAGTCCCGCCTGCGCGCCCACTACGAGCCCCGGGGTGCCTCTGAGCGCCTCGCGGGTGTCATCGGCCCGGCATGACCCGTGTCATGCGGAACCGATGACACAGCGGACTCCCCCGGCCGGGCCCGGCCGATCATGATGACGGCATGACTTCTCCCTCATCTCCCCTTCGATCTTCTCGGCGGGCCGGATCCCTCCGGCGGGTCCGCGGCGCCGCGGGGGCGCGCCGCGCCGGGCGGGCGGCCCTGTCCGCGGTCGTGGGCGCGCTGCTCGCCACGGCCGCGCTGACGGCCCCCGCCCCCGCCTCGGCGACCACCTCTTCCGACGCGCCCGCGGGTCTCGACCGGGCGGAGTTGCGGCGGACCCTCGACGCCGTCCATGAGGCCGGCATGTACGGCGTCTACTCCGAGGCGGTCGACGGAGGCCGGACGTGGCGGGGCGCCTCCGGCGTCGCCGACGTGGTCACCCGCCGCCCCGCGCTCGCCGGCATGCGCCACCGGGTGGGCAGCATCACCAAGTCGTTCACCTCGGTGGCGATCCTCCAGCAGGTCGAGCGGGGCGCCGTCGAGCTGGACGCGCCGGTGGACCGCTACCTGCCGGGCCTCATCCCGGGCGAGCGAGGCGCGAAGATCACCGTGCGGATGCTGCTCAACCACACCAGCCACATCGGCGACTACATCGTCGGCGCGTTCCCCTCGCTGGCGCAGGGCTCGCCCGCCAGCCTCGACGACAACCGGTTCCGCCGGTTCACGCCCCAGGAGCTCGCCGGTCTCGGCCTGGCCGCCCGGCCGACCGGCGAGCCGGGGGCCCTGCCGGGCTCGTACTCCAACACCAACTACGTCATCGCCGGCCTGCTGCTGGAGAAGGTGACCGGCGTCGACGCCGAGCGGTACATCACCCGGAACGTCATCCGCCGCGCCGGGCTGCGCGACACCTCCTTCCCGGCCACGCCGCGGATCCCCGGGCCGTCCTCCAAGGCGTACGAGTCCCTGTACGGGCTGATCGACCCGGCGCGCGACTACAGCACGTACGACATGTCGTGGGCGAGCACCGCGGGGGCGCTGGTGTCGACCATGGACGACCTCAACCGCTTCTACCGGGCGCTGCTGGGCGGCGAGCTGATCGGCGCCGGGGCGCTCGCGGAGATGCGGACGACCGTGCCGGTGCAGGCGGGCGGCGGGCGCGTCGACTACGGGCTCGGCCTGTACACCCTGGACCTGCCGTGCGGGCGCTTCTGGGGGCACGACGGGGTCGTCTTCGGCATGGCGGCCCAGTCGCTGATCCGCGAGGACGGCGCCCGCCAGGTCTCGTTCGGGGTGAACCGCACGAAGTACCAGCGGATCGGCGACGACGGCACGCTGGAGCCGAGCCCCATCGACTACGCGCTCGCCGAGCACATCATCGTGGCCCTGTGCGGCCCGGCCTCCGCGGCCGGCTCGGCGAAGGCGGCGCGGGCGCCCTTCCTGCCGTTCGCGGCGGACCGGGCGCCGGTCGGGCCCTGACCCTCCTCAGGCCGGCGAGTGGTCCGCGGCCCCCGAGGCTGCCTCCGGGGCGATCTCCGGGGCCCGGTGCTCGTACGGCGTGCTGAGGACGACCGTGGTGCGGGTGGAGACGTTGGCGGCGGCACGGATCTGCTGGAGCAGGTCCTCCAGCGCCACCGGCGAGGCCACCCGCACCTTGAGGATGTAGCTCTCGTCGCCCGCCACGCTGTGGCACGCCTCGATGGCGCTCAGATGCGCGAGCCGGTCGGGCGCGTCGTCCGGGGCGGCGGGGTCGATCGGCTTGATCGACACGAACGCGGTCAGCGGCAGGCCCACGGCGTCGTGGTCGATGACGGCGGTGTAGCCGCGCAGGACGCCGCGCTTCTCCAGGCGGCGCACCCGCTGGTGCACGGCCGAGACCGAGAGCCCGGTCTCCCTGGCCAGGTCGGTGAAGCTCATCCGGCCGTCGCCGGCCAGGAGCGTGACGATCCGGCGGTCGATCTCCTCCATCGGTCAAAAATAGCCCGTCGAGGTCACGACATGGTCCCGACCGGGGTGGCGCCCCGGCGCATGGCGTGCTCGACGAGCGTGATGAGCACCTCGCGGCCGGAGTCCCGGCGGCGCGCGTCGCACAGCACGACGGGGATGTCCGGCTCCAGGTTGAGGGCCTTGCGGACCTCGCCGATCGTGAACGTCCGCGCGCCTTCGAAGCAGTTGAGCGCCACGACGAACGGCGTGTCGCGCTGCTCGAAGTAGTCGATGGCGGGGAAGCAGTCGGCCAGGCGCCGCGTGTCGGCGAGCACGACGGCCCCCAGCGCCCCCATGTTGAGGTCGTCCCAGACGAACCAGAACCGCTCCTGCCCGGGGGTGCCGAACAGGTACAGCATGTAGTCGCCGCTGATCGTGATGCGGCCGAAGTCGAAGGCGACGGTGGTGGTCGGCTTGCCCTCGATGCCGGCCAGGTCGTCGATGTGCTGGCCGATCTGGGTGAGGATCTCCTCGGTGCGCAGCGGCCGGGTCTCGGACACGGCGGTCACCATCGTGGTCTTGCCCGCGCCGAAGCCGCCCGCGATCAAAATCTTGATCGCGGTGGGCAGCCGCCACCGATCAGAACGACCGAAATCCATCGAGCACCGCCTGTACATCCCTTCGCGGGCAAGGCCCTCGCCATGCCGCGCGCGCACAAATCCGCCCTTGGGGAGCCTTGGTCAGCGGATGCCTGTCAAGGCGTGAGAAGAGGTCGATCCACATGTCTGGCACCGGTCACCCTAGCAACGCCTCAAATTGCACTCAAGTCACCAACCGCATCAGTGATCAATATGTCATACCTTGGCGCGGCTGTCGTTACTGACGGGCGACCGGGATCGGTCAGGAAGCGTGTCACGCCTTTCCGGCCCACCCGTTAGCCGTCCTCCGGGGAGGGGTCAGCCCACGTGGACGACCGGGCGGCGGGCGGCGTCGGGCTCGGCCTGCCGCAGCACCTCGCGGGTCAGCGGCGGGATGTCGCCGCCGCCGAACACCAGGTAGCGCAGCAGCGCGCCGATCGGGTTGCCCTCGGCGGCCCAGTGGAAGTACACGTGCGGCATCTTGCCCGTCTGGTCGCGCAGGTAGAGCAGCAGGGCGGCGATGGCGTTGGCCACGGTCGGGCTCTCCATGCGCAGGATGCGGTAGCCGTGCCGCTCCTCCCCCACGACCCTGACCTCGCTGGCGAACTCCGAGGCGTCGGGCACCGTGACCTCCAGGAACAGGATGCCCTCGGAGGGCCGCAGCCGGTGCAGCTCCCAGGCCTCGCGGGCCTTGTCGACGTACTCCTTGCAGTCGCGGGCGTGCGGCTCGTTGGCGATGAGGCGCAGGTCGCCGGTCTCGTTGACGTACCGGCGGGCGAGGTCGTCCAGCGTGATCTCGGTGACGCGCAGCTCCGTGGATCGGGTGGCCCGCGACACGAGCGAGGTGATCACGATGCCCAGCACGAACAGCAGGGCGATGACCAGGCCGTCCGGCCGCTCGATGATGTTCGCCACGAGGGCGTACGCGAAGATCAGCGAGATGACACCGAACGGCACGGCGGCCTTGGTCCGGCGGCCGGTCCAGGCCGAGAGGGTGACGGCGACGGCGGCCGACAGGATGAGCGCGAGCACGCCGCTGGCGTAGGCGCCGCCCTGGGACTCGACGTCGGCGCCGAAGAAGATCGTGATGACGAACGAGATGGCGGTGAAGACCAGCACCATGGGCCGGGCGGCGCGCGACCAGTCGGGGGCCATGCCGTACCGGGGCAGGTAACGCGGCACGATGTTGAGCAGTCCCGCCAGGGCCGAGGCGCCGGCGAACCAGAGGATGGCGATGGTGCTGAGGTCGTAGGCGGTGCCGAACCAGTCGCCCAGGTACTCGTGCGCCAGGTACGCCAGCGCCCGCCCGTTGGCCGAGCCGCCCTCGGCGAACTCGTCGGCCGGGATGAGGACGGTCGTGGCGAAGCTGGAGGTGATGAGGAAGACGCTCATGATGACCGCCGCGGTGGTCAGCAGCTTGCGCGTGCCCTTGACCCGCTGCGCCAGGTCACCCCTGACCAGCGGCATCACGGCGACACCGGTCTCGAAGCCGGACAGGCCGAGGGCGAGCTTGGGCATCACGTACAGCGACACGGCGACCATGGCGACGGGGCTGGCGTAGTCGGTGGCCAGGAGGTTCTGCCAGTCGGTGACCTTGGCCGGGGCGGCGAGCACGTGCTGGACGGCGGTGGCCACGACGACGATGTTCAGCAGCAGGTAGACGGCCACCAGGACGACGGCGATGGAGATGGCCTCGCTGAACCCGGCGAGGAACACCCCGCCGAGCGCGGCGATCAGCAGCAGCGTCACGGGGACCTGCCAGCCGGCCAGGGCCGCGGGCACGAACGGGTTGTGCAGGATGTGCGCGGTGGCGTCGGCCGCCGACAGTGTGATCGTCACGATGAACGCCGTGGCGACGAAGCCGAGCAGGAACAGCACGAGCAGCTTGCCGCGCCAGCCGGGGAGCAGCCGTTCGAGCATGGACAGGGAGCCGAGCCCGTGGGGGCTCTGCTCGGCGACGGCCCGGTACGTCGGCAGGGCCCCGAACAGGGTGAGCGCCACCAGCAGCAGCGTGGCGATCGGGCTGAGCGCGCCGGCGGCGAGGGCGGCGATGCCCGGCTGGTAGCCGAGCGTGGAGAAGTAGTCGACGCCGGTGAGGCACATGACCTGCCACCAGGTGTGCTGGTGCTCGGGCGCCTCCTCGTGGTGCGGTCCGGTGGTGCGGGGGTCGGCGCGCTGCAGTCCCTTCAGCAGCCACTGGCGTACCTCTGAGCCGGCCGTACTGACCACGGTCTCCCCCTGTGCGACGCGCGTCCCGCCCTGGGACGCCTTCTTGCGGTGGACCACTGTGTCATGCACCCGGAAGCGTGCGTCAATCACCCCTTCCCGCAGTACGCCGGAAATGCCCCCGGGCGCGCGGTCGCCTCAGCCGGGTGCCCGCGCGCCGGCCTCCGTTCAGTCCGGCGCCCGCTCAGTCCGGCGCCCGCTCGCCGGCCTCCGTGATCCGCTCCTCCGCCCACAGCCGCCGCATCTCCGGGCAGCTCTCCAGCAGCCCGGCCAGCGGCCCGCGCCCGGCGACCCGGCCGCGGTCGAGGACGACGACCTCGTCGGCCCGTTCGAGGGCGACCCTCCGGTGCGACACCACCAGCAGCGTCGAGGGCCCGCTCCCGTCGCGGGCGGCCGTCGCGAGCCGCTCCCACAGCAGCTCCTCCGTCTCGACGTCCAGCGCGGACGACAGGTCGTCGAGGACGAGCAGGTCCGGAGCCCGTACGAGCGCGCGGGCGGCGGTCGCCCGCTGCACCTGGCCGCCGGACAGCCGCACGCCGCGCGGCCCGACCACGGTGTCCGGACCCTCCGGCATGGCGGCGAGGTCGTCCTCCAGCGCCGCGAGCCGCAGCGCCCGCTCCAGGCCGTCATCGGGGACGCCGAGCAGCACGTTCTCCCGCAGCGACGCCGAGAACAGCCGGGGCACCTGCCCGGCGTACGCGACCCGGCCGGGCACCAGGAACGTGCCGGGGTCGGCGACGGGCCGGCCGTTCCAGGTGATCGTCCCGGCGTCCACCGGCAGCAGCCCGAGCAGGGCCCGTATCAGCGTCGTCTTGCCCGCGCCCACGGCGCCGGTGACGACCGTGAACGAGCCGCGCCGCACCCGCAGGTCCACCCCCCGCAGCCCGGCGCCGTGCGGCCCGAGGCGGACGGTCAGGCCGCGCGCCTCCAGCACCTCCAGGGGGTCGCCGTGGCGCGGCGGCGGCACGGCGGCGGGCGGCTCGCGGTGGAACCACACGCCGGTGTCGCGCGCCAGGTCGCCGGCGTCCTCGTGCGGCGCCATGAGCGCGGTGAGGCGGCCGGTGGCGACGGTGGCGTGCGGCAGCCGGGCGAGGATTCCGCCGACGACGCGCGGCAACGCCGCCAGCCAGCCCGCGTAGCTGGTGAACAGCGCCAGGTCGCCCACCGTGAAACCGCCGCGGCGCATGGCCGGCGCGGCGAGCACCAGGACCAGGCCGACGCCGATCTCGACGGTCGCGTTCGTCACGCCCTCCAGCAGGTCGGTGGCCAGCCGGTCGCGGAGGGCGGCGTCGCGCCGCGCCCGGTTGCGCTCGCGCAGCCGCTCCAGGGCCGCCGCCTCCGCGCCCGCCACCTTGAGCGCGAGCACGCCGCCGAACATCTCCCCGACGTACGCGGTGACGTCCGCGCCGAGCGCCCGCGCCCGCTGGTGCAGACGCCGGACCCGGCGGCTCATCAGCCGGCCGGCGACCCCGATCACGACCATCGGCACCACCAGCGCCGCCGTGACGACGGGGTCGATCGCCGCCATGATCCCGAGCGCGGTCCCGCCGAACAGGATCGCCCCGGCCAGCGGCACCGCCTCGTCCACGAGCTCCACCAGGTCGCTCACGTCGTCCCGCAGCCTTGCGAGCGCGTCCCCCGGCGCGTACGGCAGCCTGGCCGCGGCCGGGCCCGGGGCGGTGAGGACCGAGCGGAGCAGGTTGGAGCGCAGCAGGGTGGCCGCCGCGTCCCACCAGTAGTCGCCGTACGTCCAGGCGACCACCATGGTCAGGCCCCGGGCCAGCTCCACGCCGACGAGCGCGGCGCACAGCCACAGCACCTGACCCGGCGCCGCGGCGGCCTGCCCGCTGATCCCGTCGAAGATCGCCTGGAGCGCCAGGCCGGTGCCCAGCGGCAGCACGCTGACCGGCATCCACAGCAACGCGCCCACCAGGAACCGGCGCAGGTCGAACCGCACCAGTCCCGCCACCACCGTCCACACGCCCGCCCCACGCCCGGAACGGCCCCTCGGGTCCACGTCACCTTCCGCGCGGCTCATCGGGTCACCCCCGCCAGCGTCAGCAGGCGCGCGAAGCGGCTGCCCGGGTCCGCCGCCAGCTCCTCGCGGCGGCCGTACTCGACGACCCGCCCGTGCGACATGACCGCGATCTTGTCGACCCGCGCCAGCGACGACAGCCGGTGCGCGACGATCACGCCCGTGCGGCCGGCGAGCAGCCGGTCCATGCCGCGCTCGACGCGCCGCTCGGTGGCGGGGTCCAGCCGGCTGGACGCCTCGTCGAGCACGACCAGCCCCGGATCGGCCAGGAACGCCCGCGCGAACGCCAGCAACTGCGCCTGCCCGGCCGAGACGCCCCGCAGCTCGGTGTCGAGCCCGTCGGGCAGCCCGGCCAGCCACTCGCCGAGCCCGGCGTCGGCCAGCGCCCGCCGTAACCGGTCGTCGCCGGGCGAGGGACGGAACAGGGTCAGGTTGTCGCGGACACTCGCGCCGAACAGCCGCACGTCCTGCGTGACCGCGCACACCCGCTCACGCAGGGAGGCGGCGTCCACGTCGCGCAGGTCGAGCCCGCCCACCCGCACGGCGCCCCGCACCGGGTCGTACAGGCGCAGCACGAGCCGCGTGATCGTGGTCTTGCCGCTCCCGGTGCGGCCGACCAGCCCGAGCGTCTCCCCCGGCGCCAGCGACAACGTGACGTCCACCAGCACCCGCTCCTCGGGGGCGTCGCGGGCGTCGTAGCCGAAGGCGACCGCGTCCAGCTCCAGCGCGAGCGGCCCGCTCGCGGGCAGCCGGCGCGGCCGGGCGGGCGCGGGCAGCGTGCGCCGCTCGGCCAGCAGGCCGCCGATGCGGGTGATCCCCGCCAGGGCGCCCTGGTAGTCGCGCAACCGGTCGATCAGCCGCTCGAACGGCGTACGCACCATCACCGTGCACTGGAACACCAGGACGGCGGTGCCGACCGTGAGCGTCCCGCTCGCCCGGGCCCACGCGGCCAGGGCCAGCATGAGCGCCGTCCCGGCGGCGAACGCGACCGACGTTCCCGCCAGCAGGCCGCTGCCGATCCGGTCGGCCCGGTGCTCGGCCCGGTACCAGACGGCGGCGGTGCCGAGGAAGCGGCTCACGACGTGCCCGCCCGCGCCGTTGGCGCGGATGTCCTCGGCTCCGGCCAGCCGCTCCTCCATCTCGCCGTACAGCCGCGCCTGGGCCGCTCTCGCCGCGGCGGCGGAGGGCACCGCCAGCCGCTGCGCGCGCGTCGTGCCGAACCCGACGAGCACGCAGTACGCGAGCAGGGCGGCGCCGAGGCGCGGGTCGGCGGCGAACACGACGGCGATCACCCCGGCCAGCAGCAGCCCGCCGGCCACGACGTCCATGAGGAACGCCACGACGAACCCCGACACGGCCACCACGTCGCCGTCCACCCGCTCGATCAGCTCGCCGGGCGTGTGCCTGCCGTGGAAGTCCATGTCGAGGCCGAGCGCGTGCCCGGCCAGGCGCTCACGGAGACGGTCGGTGCCGTCCCAGGCGAGCCGGCTCGCCAGCCAGGCGGCCGCCAGCCGGGCCGCCTGCCCCGCGACGGCCGCCGCGAGGGCGGCCAGCGCGATCAGCGTGAGCCGGCCGGTGCCCGCGCCGGCGATGGCGTCGTCGACGAAGCGGCGGGTGAGCTGGGGGCCCGCCAGCGGGAGCACGGTCATGGCGGCGACGGCCACGCCCAGCACCACGGCGGCCCGCCGTCCCGGCCACATGAGCCGCAGCACATCCCGCCGGACCTCCCGGCTCCGCCCCGGCCTCCGGTCCTGGGCGGCGCGTTCCGTGGTGCGGGGACGCCCGTCTTCGGTGGCATGCCGATCGTCCCGGTCCTGCCGGGTCTCGGAGGTCATCGGCTACACCCGCCGCGCGACGTGCAGGAGGTACTGCTCGCGGTCGAGCGGGTTCCGGCCGTCGCGCCGCCGGACGGGTGCGGGCCCTCGGACGGGCCGGTAGTGGTCGAAGGTGGTCTCCAGGACGCCCTCGCCCCGGGTCAGCCCCGGCAGCCGCCGTTCCAGCCGGTGGACCTCGGCGGCCGGGATGTCGCCCTCCAGCTCGTACCACGGGCCCCGTCGTGCCGTGTCGCCGTGAACGGCGCGCAGCCGGCCCAGGACGGCCGCGACCTGCCCGGCCGTGTCCGCCGGGACCTCCAGGTGGAAGCGGTGGACCGGCTCGCACACGACCGTCCCGGCCCGCCGCAGCGCGCTCATCAGCACCAGCGGCGTCAGGAGCCGGAAGTCGCGTGCCGTGGACATCGGCGAGATGTAGCCGGAGCGCGTCAGGGTGACCGCGCAGTCGACGACCTCCCAGCCGCGCAGACCCTGCCGGAGCGTCTCGCGCACCGTGCCGCCGATCGTCTCGGCCAGCTCGCCGACCGACTTGTACACGTACAGCGGGAGCGTGCCCAGCTCGGCCCGCACGCGGAAGGCGACGCCCGCGCCGGGCGGGACGGGCTCGACCCGCAGGCCGAGCGTGGCGACGAACGGGTTGCCGTCCTGGCCGAGGAGCTCCACGGCCTCGCCGGTGGCGGCGGGGCGCTCGACGCAGATGGTGGTGGTCTCGCGGAAGGTGACGTGCAGGCCGTACTCGGCGGCCAGCGTGTCCTGGACGACCTCCTTCTGCACCTCGCCGTAGAGGGAGATGGAGATCTCCTGCCGCTCGTCGTCCTGGCGCAGGCCGATGAGCGGGTCCTGCTCGGCGAGCTCGGTCAGGGCCGCGTGCAGCGCCGCCCTGTCGGCGCGACGGGCCGGCACGACGACGGTCTCCAGGCTGGGCGGCGCGAACCACCCGCGCCCGGGCGCCCGCACCGGCCGGGCGTGATCCACGGCGAGGGCCGGGGAAGCGCCCGGGGACGCGGCCGAGGGTTCGGCCTGGCGGATCTCGTCGCCGATCCGGATGCCGGTGAGGCCCCGCACCGTCCCGATCCGCCCGGCCGGGAGCGCCGCCCCCGGACCCGCCGCTCCCCGGTCGAACACGCGGATCGCCGTGACCCTGCCCTCCCGTTCACCCCCGACCTGGCCACCGCCGTCACCGGCACCCTCACCGGCACCTTCACCAGCGCCCTCGCCGGCACCTTCACCTGCGCCGGCGAGGGGGCCGAAGCGCACCCGGTCACGCACCCGCAGCGTCCCGGACAGCATCCGCACGTAGGCGGCCCTCTCCCCGGCCGGCCCCCGCTCGACCTTGAAGACGGTGCCCGACGCCGGGGCGTCCGGGTCGGGGTCGGCGGCCGGCAGCAGCTCCTCGACCCCGGCCAGCAGCGCTTCCACGCCCGCGCCGGTGATCGCCGACCCGAATAGCACCGGGTACGCCCGCGCCCGCCCCGTCTGGTCCGCGAGCGCGCGGCGCAGCCGGTCGTGGGTGAGGGCGGGCCCGCCGTCGAGGTAGGCGGCCAGCAGCGCGTCGTCCCGCTCGGCCAGCGCCTCGGCCAGGCCGGTCACGTAGGCGGCGTCACCGGGCCCGTACGGGACGAAGGCGGCGTCGCGCGTGCCGGCCCGGCGCACGGCGCCCAGCGGTACGACGTCCGGCGTCAGCCTCTCGGCGACGGCCCGCAGGACCCGCCCCGGATCGGCGCCCGAACGGTCGATCTTGTTGACGAAGATGATCGCGGGGATGCGCAGCCTGCGCAGCGTGCGCATGAGCACGCGGGTCTGCGCCTGCACCCCTTCGACGGCCGAGACGACCAGCACGGCGCCGTCGAGCACGCCGAGGGCCCGCTCCACCTCGGCGATGAAGTCCGGGTGGCCGGGCGTGTCGATCAGGTTGACCGTGACGCCGCCGACGGTGAACGACACGACGGCGGACTTGATGGTGATGCCGCGCCGGCGTTCCAGCGCGAGCGAGTCGGTCTGTGTGGTGCCGTCATCGACGCTGCCGACCTCGTCGATGACACCGGCGGCGTGCAGCAGCCGCTCGGTCAGGCTCGTCTTACCGGCGTCTACATGCGCCAGGATCCCCAGGTTGAGCGTACGCACGAAGCGTCATGTCCTTCACGTAGATGGAACCTCCTTGCCGAATGGACATGGACCTACGCCGCATCTCCGCCTCCTTGGTCTGTGGCCGGTTGGCCGGTTGGCCGGTTGGCCGGTGGCCTGTCGTCGCCGGGAGTACAGCAGACGGCCGGCCCGCCGCACAACCGAATAACCGGCGCCCGGTGCGGAAGACTCGGTGGCATGAGGATCACGCTCGTCCAGGGGGACATCACCAAGCAGCGGGTCGACGCCGTCGTCAACGCCGCGAACCCGTCGCTGCTCGGCGGAGGCGGCGTCGACGGGGCCATCCACCGGCGCGGCGGCCCGGCGATCCTGGCGGAGTGCCGGCGGCTGCGCGCCACCCACTACCCGGACGGGCTGCCGGTGGGCCGGGCGGTGGCCACCACGGCGGGCGAGCTGCCCGCCCGGTGGGTCATTCACACGGCCGGCCCCGTCCACTCCACCCGCGAGGACCGCTCGGCGCTGCTCGCCTCCTGCTACCGGGAGGCGCTGCGGGTGGCCGGCGAGCTGGGCGCCGCCACCGTGGCGCTGCCCGCCGTGTCGGCCGGCATCTACGGCTGGCCCGTGGACGACGCCGCCCGCATCGCGGTGACCACCGTCCGGGCCGCCGGCGCGGAGCTGGAGACGGCGGTGGAGACGGCGGTGGAGACGGCGCTGGAGGAGGTGCGGTTCGTGCTGTTCACGGCCGACGTCCACGCCGCCTTCGCCCGCGCCCTGAAGGACGCGGGCGGTTGACGGCGGTCAGCCGCCCGGGCCCACGTGGTTGTCCGGGGCGCCGTCGCCGGCCGTGGGGAGGTCGCCGCGGGGCACGGCCGTCGGCGGCGGCGCGGGCGTGCCGTCCCCGACGGCGGGGCGGGCCCCCGTCACGGCCTTCCGCAGCGCCTCCCGGCCGACCTGCGCCACCGGGGCGGTCAGCCGGATGTAGTGGTCGCCGCGGACCACGGTGTAGTCCTGGCGCGCCCCGTCCGTCCGGTACCAGCCGTCCCCGTCGCGCTCGCACCGCACCTGGCCGCCCTGCGCGCCGGTGCCGCCCGGACCGCTCGCCACGGGCGTGGTGGCGCACAGCGTGTCGCTGAACCCGCCCCGGTCGATCCGCAGCTGCACGGGCTCGCCCGAGCCGCCGTCGGCGCCGTAGTACGCGCCGTAGCCCTCCTCGCCGATCCCGCCCGCCGACTGCTCAAGCAGCCGGTACCCGTCCAGCTCGACGGCGTAGATCAGGTCAGGCGCCGCCCCGGAGGCGCGGGCCCGGTCGACGACCTCCTGGCTCAGCGCTCCCTGCGACCCGCACCCCGTCACGAGCCCCAGCCCCAGTCCCAGCAGCAGGACGACACCCTTCACGGGCCCGGCCGCTCTTGTGCGAGGGCGCGGCCGATGACGAGCCGCTGGATCTGGTTGGTGCCCTCGACGATCTGCAGCACCTTGGCCTCCCGCATGTACCGCTCGACCGGGAAGTCCTCGACGTAGCCGTACCCGCCGAGCACCTGCACCGCGTCCGTGGTGACCTTCATGCACGCGTCCGTCGCGAACAGCTTGGCCATCGCGGCCCGCGTCCCGTACGGCCGTCCGGCGTCGCGCAGCCGCGCGGCGTCGAGGTAGAGCGCCCGGGCGGCGGCGACCTGCGTGGCCATGTCGGCCAGCATGAACGAGACGCCCTGGAAGTCGACGATGCGGCTGCCGAACTGGCGGCGCTCGCGGGCGTAGGCGGAGGCGGCGTCGAGCGCGGCCTGGGCCACGCCGACCGCGCAGGCGGCGATGCCGAGCCGGCCGCCGTCGAGCGCCGCCATGGCGATGCGGAAGCCCTCGCCCTCGGCGCCGACCAGCGCGTCGTGCGGCAGCCGTACCCCGTCGAAGCGGACCTGCGCGGTCGGCGAGGACCGCATGCCCATCTTGTGCTCGGGCGTGCCGGACGACAGGCCCTCCGCGCCGGCCGGGACGTACAGGCAGGACACGCCGCGCGCGCCCGGCTCGCCGGTTCGGGCCATGAGCAGGTAGAAGTCGGCGACGCCGCCGTGGGTGATCCACGCCTTGACGCCGTCGACGGTGTAGCCGTCGGGGCCGGGCACGGCCCGCGTGGTCAGGGCGGCGGCGTCGGAGCCCGACTGGGGCTCCGACAGGCAGTACGCGCCGAGCAGGTCGCCGCCGAGCATGCCGGGCAGCAGGCCGGCCTTCTGCTCCTCGCTGCCGTAGGCGGCGACGGGGAAGCACGACAGGGTGTGGACGGAGGTGCCGAGGCCCACGGAAAGCCAGCCGGCCGCCAGCTCCTCGACGACCTGGAGGTAGACCTCCTGCGGCTGGGCCGCGCCGCCGTACTCCTCGGGGTAGGGCAGGCCGAGCAGCCCGGCGGCGCCCAAGGTGGCGAACACCTCGCGCGGGAACCGCCCGGCCGCCTCGTCGGCCGCCGCCCGGGGCGCGACCTCCTTGGCGACCAGCTCACGGGTCAGCTGGATCAGGTCGTGCGCCTCGGGGGTGGGCAGGGCACGCTCAACAGTCATCGGCAGATACTCCTTGTGAGAGTGTACGTGCCCTGAATTCTGCCTAAATGATCACCAATTCACGAGAGGTGAGGTTCAGCCGTTCTCCGCCGTTCTCTCCGCAGACGACGATGTCCTCGATGCGGGCTCCGTGGCGGCCGGGCAGGTAGATGCCAGGCTCGACGGAGAAGGCGAAGCCGGGCTCCATCGGCTCGGCGTTGCCGGAGACGATGTAGGGCTCCTCGTGCGTCTCGATGCCGATGCCGTGCCCGGTGCGGTGCACGAAGTACTCGCCGTACCCGGCCTCGGCGATGAGGTCGCGGGCGGCGGCGTCGATCGACTCGCACGGCACGCCGGGCCGCACGGCGGCGCAGGCGGCCTCCTGCGCCTGGCGCAGCACCTCGTAGTACGCGGCGAACTCGGCGGGCGGCTCGCCCACGCTGTAGGTGCGGGTGGAGTCGGAGCAGTAACCGTTGTGCAGCTGGCCGCCGATGTCGACCACGACCGGCTCGCCCGGCTGGATGACGCGGTCAGACACCTCGTGGTGCGGGCTGGCGCCGTTCGGGCCGGAGGCGACGATGACGAAGTCGACCGTGGAGTGCCCGGCCGCGAGGATCGCCTCGGCGATGTCGCGGCCCACCTCGCGCTCGGTGCGGCCGGCGCGCAGCAGCTCCGGCACCTGCCGGTGCACGGAGTCGATGGCCTCGCCGGCCTCGCGCAGCGCGGCCACCTCGACGGGCGACTTGCGCATCCGCAGCTCACGCAGCACGCTGCCGGCCAGCACCTGCCGCGCGTCCGGCAGCACGTCGCGGAAGCGCAGCGACGACATGGCCCACATCCGGTCCGCGAGCCCGACCGTCGCCACCGGCCCGAGCCGGTCGGCGGCGATCCGGTACGGGTCGTCGGTCTCGTCCCACGCCACGAACTCCAGCCCGAGCCGCGAGGCGGGTGACGCCTCGGCGGCGGGCAGCTCCAGGCGGGGCACCAGCATGTACGCCTCGCCGGAGGCGGGCACGACCAGGCAGGTGAGCCGCTCCAGCGGCTTGGCGTCGTACCCGCTCACGTACCGCAGGTCGGGGCCCGGGGTGAGCAGGAGCGCGTCGATGCCGGCCTTGGCGGTGGCCTCCTGGACGGCGGCCAGGCGGGACACGGGATACAGATCTGAGGACGTCACGGCCCCAAATCTACTCCTGACGCCACCTCCTAAAATCCGCGAAAAGGTCTTACAAGACGCCAGGCCATCGCTACCCTTCGCGCACGTCCGACCGCATAGTGTGAGGCGAATGTCCGGTTCCACTGCATTCGAGGGTGTGTCTCATGGTCGACGTCATCACCGGCGGGCCGGGGCAGCGACGGCGGCCAGGAAGTGCCGCCGGGGCGCCGTACCAGGTGTCCGCCGAGCGGGAGCTGCTGGCCGTCCGGCTGGCGCACGCCCAGCGGCTGGGCAACATGGGATGGGCCGAGTGGGATCTGCGCACCGGGGCGAGCGCCTGGTCGGACCAGGTGTACGTGATCTTCGGTCGCGACCCGGCCGAGGGGCCCGCGGACCTGCCGGAGCTGGCCTGCCTGGTGGAGCCGGACGACCTGCGGCTGCTGGAGCAGCTCCTGCTGACCGTGGTGCACGAGGCGGAGCCGGCGCAGGCGGAGCTGCGCATCAGGCGCGGCGGTGAGCTGCGCAACCTCCGCGTCGTCCTGGAGCCCCTGCTGTCCTCGGGCCGCGCGCCGGACCCGGACCGCGCACCGGACTCAGGACGCGCACCGGACTCGGGCCGCGCCACGGTGGCGGTGCGGGGCGTGCACGCCGTCTTCCAGGACATCACCGGCCGCCGCCGCGCCGAGCGCATCATGTCGGAGTCGCGCCGCCAGCTCCTGGAGGCCCGCGTCAAGGCCGCCGAGGAGCGGCACGTGATGCTGGCCCTGCGCGAGGCGATCCTGCCCGACCCGGTCGGCTGCCTGGACCTGCCGCCCACCCGCATCGCCGTGCGGTACGTGCCGGCGGAGAAGACGGCGAGCCTCGGCGGCGACTGGTTCGAGGCGGCGCCGCTGCCCGACGGGCGGGTGCTGCTCGCGATCGGCGACGTGTCGGGGCACGGCCTGCCCGCGATCGCCCACATGGCGCAGCTCCGCCACGCGCTGGTCGGGCTGACGATGACCGGCGAGCCCGCGAACGGCCTGCTGGCCCTGCTGAACGACCTGGTGATCCACCGCCTGGAGGGCACCACCGCCACGGCCGTCATCGGCCATCTGGACGCCTCGGCGCGGGTGTTCAGCTGGGCGCGGGCCGGCAACCTGGAGCCCATCCTGGTGCGCGACGGCACCGCCCGCCGGCTCGAACAGGCCAGGGGCGTGCTGCTCGGGGCCGCCTGCGACCAGTCGTACCATCTGGCGAGCATCGAGCTGCGCGAGGGCGACCTGCTGCTGATGTTCACCGACGGGCTGGTCGAGCGGCGCAACCGCGGCATCGACGAGGGCCTGGCGCTGGTCCTGGCGGCCGCCTCCCGCCTGCGGGGCGACGACCTGCACAGTGGCCTGGACGCCGCGCTGGACCGGCTGCTGGACGAGATCGGCGGGCCGAACCCCGAGGACGACGCCTGCCTGCTCGCCGTCGGCATCCAGAACCGCCCTGGCTGATCACGGATGATGCCGGGTTTGCTGGGTGCCGAGCGGTACGGGCTGGAGGGGGCCTTCCGACCACCGCGACCGATGACCCTGAGGGGCGACGGCAATGTGCGGCATCGGCGGGGCGGCGCACAAGCCCGGACCGCCATTCGTGACTGTCCTGAAATCTGGCGATAACGCCTTCATAACGTCGCATCTACACGTGTTGCTTGTTGCGGAATTCTGGCCGAATACTGCATCAACACGAGTAGATGGGACTTACGAGTGGTCACACGCCGCGATGTGGCACGGCTGGCCGGCACCTCAGAGGCCGTGGTCAGTTACGTGCTCAACAACGGGCCGAGGAACGTCGCCCCGCACACCCGGGAACGGGTGCTGCGCGCGATCGACGAGCTCGGCTACCGGCCGAACGCCGTGGCCCGCTCGCTGCGCACCAACCGCACGCACACGATCGGGCTCGTCGTCCCTGACAACGCCAACCCCTTCTTCGCCGAGCTGGCCCGCGAGATCGAGGAGGTCGCGTTCCAGCATGGCCTGACGCTGCTGCTCGGCAACGCGATGGACGACGACGATCGCGAGGCCGCCTACGTGCGGACCCTGATCGACCGCCAGGTGGACGGGTTGATATTGATTCCCGCCCACGGCCCGCGCGCCTGGCGGTCCCAGCTGGCCGCGTCCGGGGTGCCGTGCATCGTGCTCGACCGCGAGCTCGACGACACCCCGGCCAGCCACCTGCTTCTCGACAACGAGGGCGGCGGGCACGAGGCGACCGGCCACCTGCTGGCGCACGGACAGCGGCGCATCGGCTGCGTGGCGGGGCCGAAGGACATCCACCCGACCGTCGACCGTGTCGCCGGCTGGGCGCGGGCGCTGACCGAAGCAGGTATCGACCCGGCCTCGATGCCGCTGGCCCACGGCCCGTACGGGCGCAGGCAGGGTTACCTCAGCGGCCGCCGGCTCCTGTCGCAGGAGGACCGGCCCACCGCGCTCTTCGTGACCAGCGACGAGCAGGCGATCGGCGTCATGCGCGCCGCGGCCGAGCTGGGGCTGAGCGTGCCCGGCGACGTCGCGCTGTGCTCGATCGACGGCATCGCCGCCTCGTCCTACACCGTGCCCGCGCTCACCACCATGCGCCAGCCGATCGAGGAGCTGGGCAGGCGCGCGGTGGAGCTGCTGGCGGCACGGATCGGCGACTCACCGGGTGACGAGCGCGTGGTCCTGTCCGCCACGCTGATCAGGCGCGGCTCCTGCGGCTGCCCCGACCCCGCGGGCGGGGTGGACGATGCGTGAGCTTGAGCTGGTCGTCGTCGGCAGCCTCAACATGGATCTCACGGTCCCCGTGACGCGTCTGCCGGGCAGGGGCGAGACGGTCGCGGGCGCCGCCCTGGTGCGAGCCGCCGGGGGCAAGGGCGCCAACCAGGCGGTGGCCGCCGCCCGGCTGGGCGCGCGGGTGCGCCTGGTGGGCCAGGTCGGCGACGACGCGCTGGGTCATGACCTGCTCGCCGCCGTGGCGGGCGAGGGCGTGGACGTCTCAGGCGTACGGCAGGTGCCCGCCGGCACCGGGCTGGCGATGATCGTCGTCGAGGACGGCGGCGAGAACATGATCACTGTCTCCAGGGGCGCCAACGGGCTCTTCCACCTCACCGAGCTCGACCTGGACCTCCCCGGCGCCGACGCGCTCCTGCTGCAGTTGGAGATCCCGGTCGCCGCCTGTCTCGCCGCCGCCCGGCAGGCCAGGGCGCACGGCGTGCCGGTGATCCTCAACGCCGCGCCGTACACGCAGGGCCTGGACGAGCTGCTCGCCCAGGTGGACCTGCTGATCGTCAACGAGAGCGAGGCCGCCGCCCTGTGCGGCGGCACCGATCCCGCCGAACTGCTCGCGCTCGGGCCACGTGCCGCGGTGGTGACGCTGGGCCGGCGCGGGGCGCGCGGCCAGGACGCCTACGGCGCCTGCCAGATGCCGTCCTTCCAGGTGTCCGTGGTCGACGCGGTCGGCGCGGGCGACACGTTCTGCGCACAGCTCGCGCTCGCCCACGCGGGCGGTCTGCCTCTCGCCCAGGCGGTACGGCGGGCCTGCGCGGCCGGCGCGCTGGCCACCACCGCCCATGGCGCCCAGACCGCCATGCCCACCGCCGGCGAGGTGGAAAGGCTGCTCGCCCATGCGTCATGAGGGCCTCTGGCATCCCCGCCTGCTGCACATCCTGTCCGCGGCGGGACACACGGACCTCATCGTGGTGGCCGACCCCGGCCTCCCCGTCCCGCCCGGCGTCGAGACGGTCGACCTCGTCTGGCGCAGGGGCGAACCCGCCCTCCTGCCCGTACTCGAAGCGGTGCTCGGCGAGCTCGTCGTCGAGACCGCCTACCTGGCCGAGGAGTCGCCGCGCGGCTTCCTCGACGGCCTGCTGACACGTACAGAACGCATCCCTCACACCCGGCTCAAGGAGCTCACCGGCCGGGCCCGCGCGGTCGTGCGAACCGGTGAGGCGACGCCGTACGCGAACGTCGTCCTCCAAGCGGGCGTTCCCTTCTGAAGGAGATACCAGATGAACAAGAAGATCGTCGCCGTGGCCGGTCTGGCCCTCGCGCTCACCGCCTGCGGCAAGGAGGGCGGCACCGCCGCCGAGCCGGCGGCCGCCCCCAAGCCGGGCGAGAAGCCGGGCGTCTGCCTGGTGATGAAGTCGCTGGCCAACGAATTCTTCCAGCAGATGCAGAAAGGCGCGGAAGAGCACGCGGCCAAGCGCGGCGACCTCACGCTCAGCGTCGTCGGCATCCAGAACGAGACCGACATCGACAACCAGGTCGCCGCCGTCGAGAAGTGCGTCACCCAGCAGGCCAAGGCTGTCGTGATCGCCCCTGCCGACTCCCGCGCGCTGATCGCGCCGCTCAAGCGGGCCGTCGACGCGGGTGTGAAGGTCGTCAACATCGACGTCCAGCTCGAAGAGGGCGCGTTGAAGGCCGCCGGCATCGGCGACAAGATTCCCTTCGTCGGGCCCGACAACCGCGAGGGCGCCAAGCAGTCCGGCATGGAGCTGGTCAAGGCCGTCGGCAAGGACGCCGAGGTCGTCATCCTGGAAGGCAACCCCGGCGCGGCCAACGCCGCCCAGCGCAAGGCCGGCTTCGAGGACGCGATCAAGGAGGGCGGGCTGAAGCTCGTCGACTCCAAGACCGCGCACTGGGAGACCAACGAGGCGCACACCGTCTTCAGCAACATGCTCACCGCCCACCCGAACATCAAGGGCGTGCTCGCCGGCAACGACAACATGGCGCTCGGCGCCCTGAAGGCGATCGAGGAGCAGGGCAAGAAGGGCCAGATCAAGGTCGCCTCGTTCGACAACATCCCGGCCGTCGCCCAGTACGTCAAGGACGGCACCGTCGTGGCGACCCTCGACCAGTACGGCGCGCAGCAGGCAGCCAACGGCATCGACTACGCCATGAAGATGATCGCCGGCGAGAACTTCAGCGGCTGGCAGAAGAGCGAGATCAAGCTCATCACCAAGGACAACGTCGGATGATGACGGTCAGCGGTCTCGTCAAGCGCTTCCCCGGTGTGGTGGCGCTCGACGGGGTCGATCTCGACATCCGCGCGGGCGAGATCCACGCCCTCGTGGGGGAGAACGGCGCGGGCAAGTCCACGCTGGTCAAGGCCCTGGCCGGGATCCACGCGCCGGACGGCGGCACGATGACCTTCGACGGCGCGCCGTACACCCCCGCCGGCGCAGCCGACGGTCTGGCCGCCGGGATCTCGGTGGTCCACCAGGAGTTGGCGCTGCTGCCGTACCTCACTGTCGCGGAGAACCTGTTCCTGCGTGAGCTGCCGCGCACGGCGGGCGTCGTCGACAGGAAGCGGCTGCGCGCGGACGCCGCGCGGCTGCTGGCCGAGGTCGGCCTTGACGTCGCGCCGGACACACCGGTCGAGCGGCTCGGCATCGCGCAGATGCAGCTCGTGGAGATCGCCAAGGCGATCTCCACCGACTGCAAGCTGCTCATCATGGACGAGCCGACCGCCACGCTCACCTCGCGCGAGGCCGGACGCCTGTTCGGCATCCTGCGGGCGCTGCGCGAGCGCGGCGTGGCCATCGTGTACATCTCCCACCACCTGCAGGAGGTGCTGGAGCTGGCCGACCGGGTCACCGTGCTGCGCAACGGGCGCAGCATCGAGACCCGCGAGATGGCCGGGGTGACCGCGCCCGACCTGGTCAGGCTGATGGTGGGACGTGAGCTGGCGCAGGAGTACCCGGTCAAGCCGCCGACCGCCCCGGGCGAGGTGGCGATCGAGGTGCGCGACCTCAAGGTCATGGGCTTCGAGGGGCCGCTCTCCTTCTCGGTACGCCGCGGCGAGGTCGTGGGTCTCGCCGGGCTGGTCGGCTCCGGCCGTACCGAGGCGATGCGCGCGATCTTCGGCGCCGACCCAGCAATGTCCGGAAATATCGAGCTTTACGGCAAGAAGGTGCACATCAGGCACCCCAAGGACGCGGTGCGGCACGGCATCAGCCTGCTCACCGAGGACCGCAAATCGCAGGGCCTGGTCCTCGACCTGCCGATCAGCGCCAACGTCACCCTCGCCAAGCTGCGCGGGTTCCTGGTGCGCTTCGGCCGGGAACGCTCCCTCGCCGAGAACCTCGGGCAACGTCTGCACCTGCGCTCCGCGGGCGTCGGCCAGCACGTACGCACTTTGTCGGGCGGCAACCAGCAGAAGGTCGTGCTGGCCAAGTGGCTCAACGCCGGATCCGACATCCTGATCGTGGACGAGCCCACCCGCGGCATCGACGTCGGCGCCAAGTACGAGATCCACGAGCTGCTGCTCGGCCTGGCCGCGGAAGGCAAGGCCCTGCTCGTCGTCTCCTCGGACCTGCCGGAGCTGATGGGCATCTGCGACCGCATCCTGGTCTTCTCCCGCGGCAGGATCGCCGGAGAGGTCACCAGGGCGGACTACGACGCCGAGCACATCCTCACGCTCGCCTACTCGGGCTACCTCAAGAACGGTGAAACACAATGATCAAACGGCTCGTGCTCGGCGAGGCCGGCATCGGTGTCGCCCTGGTGCTGCTCGCGGGCTTCTTCGTCATCGCGGCACCGAGCTTCGCGACCGAGCAGAACCTGCGCAACATCATGACCCAGATCACCCTGAACACCGTGCTCGCCGTGGGCATGACGTTCGTGATCCTGGTCGGCGGCATCGACCTGTCGGTCGGCTCGGCGATGGCGCTGTGCGCGGTCGTGTCGGGCACCATGATGGCCGGATCCGGCTCCGCCTTGACGCTGCTCGGCGCGATCCTGGTGAGCGTGCTCGTCGGCGCCGCGGTCGGCTGGATCAACGGGTTCGTGTCAGAACAGTGGCGGGTGCCGTCGTTCATCGTCACCCTGGCCATGCTCAACATCGCCCGCGGCGCCGCGGAGCGGTACACCGACGCGGCCACCATCTACAACCTGCCCGCCGCGCTCAACGACTTCGGCGCCATCACGTTGCTGGGCATCCCCGCGGTGTTCTGGGTCGCGCTGCTGCTGGTCGGAGTCGGCTGGTTCGTGCTGTCGCGCACGGTCTTCGGGCGGCTGATCTACGCCACCGGCAACAACGAGGAGGCCGTCCGCCTGTCCGGCCACAAGACCTCCCGCATCAAGATCGCCGCCTTCATGATCGCCGGACTGACCGTGGGCATCGCGGCCATCCTGTACATGGCCAGGCTCAACATCGCCAGCCCGATCCTCGGCCAGGGCTACGAGCTCAACGCCATCGCCGCCGTGGTCATCGGCGGAGCCAGTCTGATGGGCGGGCGCGGCTCGATGGCCGGCACGTTCCTCGGGGCATGTCTGCTCGGCGTGCTCACCAACGGACTGCTGCTCATGGGCGTCTCCGACTTCGAACGGCAGATCATCACCGGGCTGGTGATCCTGGTCGCCGTGGTGCTGGACGCCTACCGGCTCCGTCTGGCCCGCAGGCTGGCCGTCACCCAACCCGCGAAGGCACCCACACCGGTGACGGTCCCCTCCTGACCCGCCGACTGATCCGGCAGGTTCTGGCGGCATGAGGGCGTGGACCGCGGCGAAGGCCAGGAGCGGGGCGGCGGTCCGCGGTGGACCCCTGAACAGGGCTGAGCCGACGGTCGAGCGGGGCGGCGCGTCCCGGTCCCGGGGGCGGGACTTGTCGCACCCGGGTGCCACCATGGGGGAGTGCTGATGCTGCTGGACACTCCGTCGCTGTACTTCCGCGCCTTCTACGGCGTGCCGGACTCGGTCACCGCGCCCGACGGCATGCCCGTCAACGCGGTGCGCGGCCTCATCGACATGATCGCCACGCTGGTCCGGGCCCACTCCCCCACCCGGATGGCGGCCACCATGGACGCCGACTGGCGTCCCGCGTTCCGCGTCGAGGCGATCCCGACGTACAAGGCGCACCGCGTGGCCCAGGGGGACGAGGAAGAGGTCCCCGACACGCTGGTGCCGCAGATCCCGGTCATCGAGCAGGTGCTGGACGCGGTCGGCATCGCCCGGCTGGAGTGCCCCGGCTACGAGGCGGACGACGTCATCGGCACGCTCACCCACCGGGAGGACGGGCCGGTCGACATCGTGACCGGCGACCGCGACCTGTTCCAGCTCGTCGACGACTCCCGCCCGGTGCGGGTCCTCTACACCGCCCGCGGCATCCGCAACCTGCAGATCGTGGACGAGGAGTTCGTGACCGGCAAGTACGGCATCCCGGGCCGCGCCTACGCCGACTTCGCGACCCTGCGCGGTGACCCCAGCGACGGCCTGCCGGGCGTGGCCGGCGTCGGCGAGAAGACGGCCGCCTCGCTCGTCACGCGCTTCGGCTCGCTGGAGGCGTTGCTCGCGGCGCTCGACGCGGGCGTCACCGACGGCTTCCCCGCGGGCAGCCGCACCCGGCTGGCCGCCGCCCGCGACTACCTGCGCGTCGCCCCGGCCGTGGTCGAGGTCGCCCCGGACGCGCCGCTGCCCGAGGCCGATCTCACGCTCCCGGCCAAGCCGCGCGACCCCGAGGCCCTCGTACGCCTGGCGGACCGTTACGGCCTGGACAGCCCGCTGAACCGCCTCCTCGACGCCCTGCCCGGCTGAGTCACCCCTTACCCGGCTGAGCGGCACTGACGGGCTGAGGGGCACTGACGGGTTGAAGGCACTGACGGGCTGAGCGGCTCCGGACGGGCTGAACGGCTCTCCGGACGGCTGAGACGCCCCGGGCGGGCAGGCTCACACGGTGACGACGATCTTGCCTGTGGGGTGGCCCTCCGCGAGGTGGCGGATCGCCTCGGGCGTCTCGGCGAGAGGGTAGGCGCGGCCGACCACCGGCCTGACCGCGCCCGACTCGATGAGCCGGTCCAGCTGCGCGAGGTCCTCGGCGCCCTCCCTGGCGGTGTGGCCGCGCAGCCGCTGTCTCGTGGTGATCTGCACCAGCGGTCTCCACAGGAGCGCGCGCGTGTACCCGCCGAGCGGGCCGGGCGCGTCGTGCCCGCCGCCGGCGAGCACCAGCGTGCCGCGTGGCGTCAGCGCGCGCCGCAGCAGCGACAGTGGCCTGCATCCCGCGACATCGATGATCACGTCGTGCCGGGGCCCGTCGCGGTCGACCTCGTCGCGGGTGTAGTCGATGACGTCGTCCGCCCCCAACGAACGGACGAGGTCGGCCTTGCCGGGGCCGCACACGGCGGTGACGGTCGCGCCGAGCGCCTTGGCGATCTGCACGGCGAACGTGCCGATGCCGCCTCCCGCGCCGGTGACCATCACGCGCTGTCCGGGCCGCACGCGGCCGGTGTCACGGACGGCCTGGAACGCGGTCGTCCCCGACACGGGCACCACCGCGGCCTCCTCGAACGACAGCCCCGCCGGCTTGCGCGCCAGCAGCCGCTCGGGCGCCGCCGCGTACTCGGCGTACGAGCCGCTCTCGCAGGTGCCGTGCACCTCGTCGCCGGGCCGGAACCGGGTCACGCGGGCGCCGACGACCTCCACCACCCCGGCGAGGTCCCGGCCGCGCACGGGCACCCTGGGCCGGCGCAGACCGAACCCCATGAGCCGCACGGCCGGCGGCCGGCCGGTCATGACGATCCACACGCCCGGGTCCACGCCGGCGGCGCGCACCCGCACGAGCACCTCGTCGCCGCCGATCCGCGGCTGCTCGACGTCCCGTAACCGGAGCACCTCCGCCGGGCCGTACACGTCCTGGACGATCGCCTTCATGACGCCTCCTCGGGTGGGCCGGGATACTGGAACACCTCGTCGAGCGGGACGCCGAACACCCGGGCGATCCGGAAGGCCATCTCCAGGGACGGCGAGTACCTGCCCTGCTCGATGGCGATGACGGTCTGCCGGGTGACGCCGATGCGCTCGGCGAGCTCCGCCTGGGTCATCTCGCCGTGCGCGAAGCGCAGGGCGCGGATGCTGTTCGTCACATGGGTGGGCTTCACCACTGCGGCATGCTCCTGCGGTACACGACGATCTTCGTGAGGCCGCCGAGGACGGACGACAGCGCGAAGCACAGGTAGACCGCGTTGGCGATCCAGAACCGCTCCCAGCCGGCCATCGCCATCAGCATCGCGGCGACGGCGCCGATGACGACGAACGACTGGCCGGTGTGCTCGCCGAGCCGCCCGATCTCCCTGTCGCGCACGTCGCTGGCCCGCGACGCCCCAGGCGTCACGACCGCCATGACGATCTCGGCCGCGATCGAGGCCGCGATGGCCCCGCCGACCGACCACAGCAGCGCGGCCGCGTAGGGCACCTCGGCCAGCGGGCGCCCTCCGGCACGGCCCGTGACGGTGACCACGTACGCCGTGTACGCCACCACGGAGACGACCAGGCGGATCCACGCGCGTTTCTCCTCGTGCGTCATGACATGCCTCCTGTGATGTACAGAATCTTTGACATCTCGAATGTAGCGAATCTTTGACGTCATGTACAGAAGATTTGACATCGCACGGGGCCGGACGCCGGTGGCGTGGGGGGCGCGCGGTAGGTTGATCGGCGTGTCGAAGACGAGCATTCAGGTCCCAGGCGACGTCCCCGCCCGCCTGGAGGACGGATTCGGACGCATCAGGCGCGAGGCCGAGCTGCCCGACGGGTTCCCCCGGGCGGTGCTCGACGAGGCCGACTGGGTGGCCGAGGCGCCCCGGGTCTCCGGCGAGGACCTGACCGAGCTGCCGTTCGTCACCATCGACCCGCCCGGCGCCATGGACCTCGACCAGGCCGTCCACCTGGAGCGGCTGGCCGGCGGCTACCGGGTGTGGTACGCGATCGCCGACGTCGGCTCGTTCGTCCGGCCCGGCGGGGCCGTCGACACCGAGGCCCGCGTCCGCGGCGAGACCGTCTACCTGCCCACCGGCAGGGTCCCGCTCCATCCGCCGGTCCTGTCGGAGGGCGCGGCCAGCCTGCTGCCCGGCGCCACCCGCCCGGCGGCGGTGTGGCGGATCGACCTCGACGCCGACGGCCGCACGCTGGGCGCCGACGTGCGGCGGGCCCTGGTGCGCAGCCGCGAGCGGCTCGACTACGCCTACGTCCAGGCCGCGGTGGAGACCGGCACGGCCGACGGCACCCTCGGTCTGCTGGCCGAGATCGGCCCGCTGCGGCTGGAGCTGGAGCGCGAACGCGGCGGCGTCACCCTGCCCACCCCCGAGCAGGAGGTGGTGGCCGCCGACAGCGGCTACCGGCTGGAATACCGCGTGCCTCTGCCCGCCGAGGCGTGGAACGCCCAGATCTCCCTCCTCACCGGCATGGCCGCGGCCACCATGATGCTCGACGCGGAGATCGGCGTGCTGCGCGTCCTGCCGCCGCCCCAGCCCGGCGATCTCGCCAAGGTGCGCCGGATGGCGGCGGCGCTGGGTGTCGGCTGGGCCGAGGACGCCACGTACGGGGAGGTCGTGCACGGCCTGGACCCCAAGAGCCCGCAGCAGGCGGCGTTCCTGCACGAGTCGCGGGTGCTGCTGCGCGGCTCCGGCTACGTCGCCTTCGACGGCGCCCCTCCCCCGATGGCCGACCACGCGGCGGTCGGGGCGCCGTACGCGCACGTGACGGCGCCGCTGCGGCGCCTGGTCGACCGGTACGCCACCGAGGTGTGCCTGGCGGTCGCGGCGGGCGAGCCGGTGCCCGAGGACGTCGCGCAGGCCCTGCCGGAGCTGCCGCCGATCATGTCGGCGTCGAGCCGGCGCAGCGGCGGGGTGGACCGGGCCTGCGTGGATCTGGTGGAGGCGTTCCTGCTGCGCGACAGCATCGGCGAGGCGTTCGAGGCCGCGGTGATCGACGTGACGGCGGACGGCCGGGGCGGGCAGGTCCAGCTCGTGGAGCCGGCGGTGGTCGCCCGCTGCGACGGCGCCCTGCCCCTCGGCGAGAACGTCACGGTCCGCCTCGTCCAGGCCGACCCCGCCACCCGCGAGGTCCGCTTCACCCTGGCATGAGCCTGCGCTCGGCCCCGGGCACGGCCGTGGCCGCGCCCGGGTGGACGGGCGCGGCCACGGAGGCGCGGGTCACTTCTTGAGGACGTTCCAGCCCGCCCCCACCCCCATCAGGTGCAGGGCGACGGCGAGGAGCCCGGCGAGCCCGAGCGTGGTGACCGTCAGCACGCCGCCCACGGACAGGCCGGCGAGGGCGAAGATCAGGGCGAGCAGGAAGAACAGGGCTGCGACGAGGGCGAACATGCCAACCTCCGGTGGTCCGGCGGACGCCGGGGTTCCGTGCCGGGGGCGGGCCTCAGCGCGGTGCGTCCGAAGCGTGACGGGCTTTCCGACATGGGGATGTCCGCCAGGTTCGGGCAGGAAACTGGCGCGGTGGTGACGATGCGTAGACCACCGATGACAACACCTTGACCGGGCGGTCAGTCCGGGCTCGGCCGGCCGAGCCCGGACCCGCTAGCTGAGGGAGGAGTAGGCCACCACGCCGCGCCGCATGCCGTCGATCGCCTTGGACGCCGTCTGCTTGATCTTGCTGTCCGGCGGCGCGGCGTTGCCGAGCTGGCCGAGCAGGTCCATCAGCTGCTTGATCCACCGGACGAAGTCGCCGGCCGCGAGCTCGTTGCCGTTGATGCCGTCCATGAGGACCGCGTCCAGGGTGTGCCCCTTGGTCCACCGGAAAGCCGCCCACGCGAATCCCAGGTCGGGCTCGCGGATCGTGTCGAGGCCGTGATCGGACTCGATGCCCTCCAGCTCCGCCCACAGCCGCACCATCGCCGTCAGCGCGTCCTGGGCCCGCCCCGCCGGGATCCTGGGACGGCGGGCGTCGTCGGCCTGCCGCGACTCGAACACCAGCGCCGACACGCACGCCGCCAGCTCCGCCGGCTCCAGCTTCTCCCACAGCCCGCTGCGCAGGCACTCGGCCGTCAGCAGGTCCAGCTCGGTGTAGAGGCGGCCGAGGCGGCGGCCCTCGTCGGTGACGGTCTCGTCCTCCAGGTAGCCGAGCTGCTCCAGCACCGCGCAGATGCGGTCGAACGTGCGCGAGATGACGTGGGAGCGGCCCTCGACGCGCCGCCGCAGCCCCTCGGTCTCACGCAGCAGCTTGTAGTAGCGCTCGGCCCAGCGGGCGTGGTCCTCGCGCTCGTCGCAGCCGTGGCACGGGTGCTGCCGGATGCGCCGCCGCAGCTCGTTGATCTCCTCGTCCTCCACCGCGTGATCGCGCGCCCTCGCCGGCTTGCCGAGGTCACGGTCGCCGATCTTGGCGAGCAGCGTGGAGATGAGGTTGGCGCGCTCCTTGGGGGCGCGGGCGTTGAAGTTCTTCGGGATGCGCAGCTTCTCGATCGGCTCGACCGGGACCGGGAAGTCGGCCGGGTCGAGCTTCTTGACCTGCTTGCCGATCGTCAGCACCAGCGGGCTCGGGCCGGTGCCCCGGGGGTTGCGGCCGGGGTCGAGGACGATCGCCAGGCCCGCCCGGCGCCCGCCGGGCACCCGGATCACGTCGCCCGGCTGCAGCGCCTCCAGCGAGCGCACGGCCGCCGCCCGCCGCGCCGCGCCGCGCTGGCGCGACAGCTCGGCCTCCCGGTCGGACAGGCGCCGCCGCAGCCCCGCGTACTCGGTGAAGTCGCCCAGGTGGCACGTCATGGCCTCCTGGTAGCCCTCCAGCGCCTCCTCGTGCTTGCGCAGCTGCTTGGCCAGGCCGACGACCGCCCGGTCCGCCTGGAACTGCGCGAACGACTCCTCCAGCAGCGTGCGGGCCCGCTCGCGGCCGAACTGGCCGACGAGGTTGACGGCCATGTTGTACGAGGGCTGGAAGCTGGAGCGCAGCGGGTAGGTACGGGTGCCGGCCAGGCCGGCCACCGACAGCGGGTCCATGCCGAGCTGCCACAGCACCACGGCGTGGCCCTCGACGTCGATGCCGCGCCGTCCGGCCCGGCCGGTGAGCTGGGTGTACTCGCCGGGCGTGAGATCGGCGTGCGTCTCGCCGTTCCACTTGTCGAGCTTCTCGATCACCACGGTGCGCGCCGGCATGTTGATGCCCAGCGCCAGCGTCTCGGTGGCGAACACGGCCTTGACCAGGCCACGGGTGAACAGCTCCTCGACGACCTCCTTGAAGGCCGGCAGCATGCCCGCGTGGTGGGCGGCCAGCCCCCGCTCCAGGCAGTCACGCCATTCCAGGTAGCCGAGCACGGCCAGGTCCTCGTCGGGCAGGTGCGCGGTGCGCTCGTCGACGAGCTGGCGGATCTCGTGCCGCTCCCGCTCGGTGGTGAGCCGGATCCCCGCGTACAGGCACTGCGCGACGGCCGCGTCGCAGCCGGCCCGGGAGAAGATGAACGTGATCGCCGGCAGCAGCCCCTCGGCGTCGAGCTTCTCGATCACCTGGGCGCGGTCCGGCGGCCGCGAGCGCTGCGGCCGGCCGTAGCCGCGCCTGCCGCGGCCCGCGCCGAGCCGCTCGGCGTCGCGGGTGACCCGCATGAGCGTCGGGTTGATGCGGGGCACGTCGTCGTCGGTCATGAACATGTCGTAGATGCGGTTGCCGACCATCATGTGCTGCCACAGCGGCACCGGCCGGTGCTCGTCGACGATGACCGTGGTCTCGCCGCGCACCTCGCCCATCCACTCGCCGAACTCCTCGGCGTTGCTGACCGTCGCCGACAGCGCGACCAGCCGCACCGACTCGGGCAGGTGGATGATGACCTCCTCCCACACCGCGCCCCGGAACCGGTCGGCGAGGTAGTGGACCTCGTCCATCACCACGAACCCCAGCCCGGCCAGCGTCGCCGACCCGGCGTAGAGCATGTTGCGCAGCACCTCGGTGGTCATGACCACGATCGGGGCTTCGCCGTTGACGCTGTTGTCGCCGGTCAGCAGGCCCACCTTGGCGGTGCCGTAGCGCTTGACCAGGTCGTTGTACTTCTGGTTGGACAGCGCCTTGATGGGGGTGGTGTAGAAGCACTTCTGCCCCTGCTCCAGGGCGAGGTGGACGGCGAACTCGCCGACGACCGTCTTGCCCGAGCCGGTGGGGGCGGCCACCAGAACGCCGTCGCCCGCCTCCAGGGCCCGGCAGGCGTCGATCTGGAAGGGGTCGAGCTCGAAGTCGTAGAGACCCCGGAACGATCTCAGAGCGGCCCCGTCGTCTCCGAACCTCTCGCGGAAGGCCGCGTACCGTTCCGCTGGCGTCGTCATGACGTCAGCCTACCGAAACCACCATTCCGGTCCGTCCCGGTGCGCTCCGCGCTTCGCGGCCGGCGCCTTTACGTCGTAGATCCCGTGCCCGGGGCTCAGGCGATGACCTGGAGCACTCCCGGCAGCGCCTCGCAGGTCACCGGGCCGGTCCCGAGCCGTTCGCCGTCGGCGTAGGCCGGCACGTCGGGCGCCTCCAGCCGCACGTGCCGCGCCCGCCGGACCGTGACGGACGGATGGCCGACATGCGTGCCCCGGTAGACGCCCGGGAAGACCCGCAGGAACTCCCCCACGCCCACCGCCCCCACCACGACCACGTCGAGCAGCCCGTCGTCGGGCCGCGCGCCCGGGCAGACCCGCATGCCGCCGCCGTAGGAGTGCGTGTTGCCGACCGCCACCAGCACCGCGTCACGCTCGACGACCTCCTCGCCGTCGAGGGTCACGCGGAACGGCACCGGCCGGAACGCGCGCAGCTCCGCCAGCACCGCCCGCACGTACCGGGCCCGGCCGGAGGGCCACGTCAGCCGGTTGGCGCGCTCGTTGACCCGGGCGTCGAAGCCGCAGCACAGCACGCCGGCGACCAGCTCCTCCGCCGCGCCCTTCCCGACCGGGCCCTTCCCGGCCGGCGCCTCCCCGATCGGGCCCTTTCCGGCCGGGCCGGTGACGGCGCGGGCCGCGTCGACCGGCCGCGTCCTCATGCGCAGCACGGTGCGGGCCGCCGCCATCGGGTCCGCGGGCACGCCCAGCCCTGTGGCGATGTCGTTGCCTGTGCCGGCCGGGATGATGCCGAGGGGGACGTCGGTGCCCGCCACGGCCTGGACGGCCAGATGGACCAGCCCGTCGCCGCCGAAGGCCACCAGCGCGTCGGGCCGCTCGGCCACGCACGCGCAGGCCCGTTCGAGGGCGTCGGCGGCGTCGGCCCCGGCGATCACGGAGACTTCCGCGCCGCCCATGCGCAGGCGGCGCACCACGGGCTCCAGCAGGCGCAGCGCGCGGCCGCCCCGGGCCGCGGGATTGACGAGCAGGGCGAGTCGAGGGGACACGCCCGGAACCTATCGCCTATCTGCCCGAACCGGAATCCTCTTCCACTGTGCCCGTGTCCTCCGGCAGCGGCGACGCCTCGTCGTCGGACAGGTGGGAGAAGTCCTCACCGGACGGCGCCCGCTTCTCGCGGAGGTACATGAACGCCTCCGCCAGGAAGTACAGCACGACCATGGGGGCGGCGAGCGCCATCATCGTCAGCGGGTCCCCGCCCGGCGTGATCACCGCGCCGAAGACGAACATGAGGAAGACCACCGTGCGGCGGTGCTTCTTCACGGTCGCGTGCGGCAGCACGCCGATGATGTTGAGGAAGACCAGCAGCAGCGGCAGCTCGAACGAGATGCCGAAGATCACCAGCATGATGAGCACGTAGCTGACGTACTCGTCGATCTGGATGATGGCCACCGTGTCGCTGGGCGCGAACCCCAGCAGGATGCCGAGGCTGGTGTCCATGATGAAGTACGCCAGCACCGCGCCGACGAGGAACAGCGGGATGGCCAGGCCCAGGAAGGCCAGCGAGTAGCGCTTCTCGTTGCGGTACAGGGCGGGCGTCACGAACGCCCAGATCTGGTAGAGCCAGACCGGTGAGGACACGACGATGCCGACCATCGCCGAGACCTTCAGGGTCAGGAAGAACGACTGGAAGATGCCGCCGTAGGTCAGCGTGCAGCCCGCGCGGAGCTGGTGCGCCTGCGGCGTGGCACAGAACGGCGCCTTGATGAACGCCCATACCGGATCGAAGAAGATCCAGCCGATGATGATCCCCACGATCACGGCGGCCGTCGCGATGAGCAGCCGGTTGCGCAGCTCCCGCAGGTGGTCCATCAACGGCATGCGGGCGTCGGCGTCGGGGTCGGGCTCCGGCCCTTTGCCGCTCGACTTGCCGCTCGACCGTTTCAGCAGCGCCATCTACCAGTCCAAGGTGACGAGGGGACGAGGAGGGAACAGACTTCAGACCTGCTTGTCGGCCTTGGCCGCGGCACGCAGCCTGGCGGCCTGCTCCTCCAGCTGGCGGGCCTGCTCCTCGGCCGACAGCGCCGGCGCCGGCGGGATCTGCTGGGCGGCGGGCTGCGGCTGGGGCTGGGGCTGCGCCTGCACCGTGGTCCGCTGCTCGTCCTCGTCGTCGTCGCGCAGCTTCGCCGTCTCCGACTTGAAGATGCGCAGCGACCGGCCGACGCCCCGCGCCATCTCCGGCAGCTTCTTGGCACCGAACAGCAGGACGAGCACCAGCGCGATGATCAGAAGCTCAGGAACTCCGAGGTTAGACATGTAACGTCCTTACCGGTTAGTGCGTTTGCAGCCATGATGGTACGCCGCCCGGGGGCCGGTCTTCATCCCCCCTGACCCCGCAATCCGGCCGAGTGGGACTCGATCGCCGCCCGCGCCACGGCCACCTCTCTGTTCAGACTACGCGCCGCGGCGGACACCCGTACACCTGCCCAGGCGAGCATTCCCAGGCCGGCCAGGGCCAGCACCGCCGCCACCACGATCCACGTCATGACCGGTGAGCGTACCGGGCCAGCGCCGCGTCGGCCTCCTCACGCACCCGCGCGGCCATCGACGGCGGCGAGACGATCCTGCCCGTGTCACCGAGCCGCAACGCAAGTTTCACCACCCAGTCCTCGTCCCGAGCCCGCAGCGTCACCCGCAGACGGCCCTCGCCGAGCTCCTCGGCCCGCTCGCACGGGTAGTACTCGGCCACCCAGCGTCCCGCGGCGGTGACCTCCAGCTCGACCATCTCGTCGGTGGGCGAGGGCCGGAAGACGCCCTGGGCCACGTCGATCGGCTCGGCCCCGGCGGGCGGGTCGGCGGGCACGTCGAGCACGTCCACGCCGAGCATCCGGTCCAGCCGGAACAGCCGCATGGCCTCGGCCCGGTAGCACCAGCCCTCCAGGTAGGTGCGGCCGTCGGCCACGACCAGCCGCATCGGGTCGACCTCGCGCGGCGTCACCTCGTCGCGGCCGGGCACGTAGTAGCGCAGCGACAGCCGCCGACGGCCGGTCAGCGCCTCGCGGACCCGGGGCAGCGCGTCGGGGGCGGCGTCCACGTCCACGGCGACCTGGCTGCTCACCGAGGACGCGCCCTCGCCCGCGGCCCGCTCCAGCTTGGCCACCACGCGCGGCAGCGCGTCGCCGGGGACCTCGGCCAGCTCCGGCATCGCGGCCAGCATGCGCAGCGCCACGAGCAGCGCGCTGGCCTCGTCGATGCCGAGCCGCAGCGGCCGGGCGATGGTGTCGGCGTTGTCGATGAGGATCTCGCCGCCGTCCCAGGACACGTCGATGAGGTCGCCCGGGGTGTGGCCGGGCAGCCCGCACATCCACACGAGCTGCAGGTCGTCGATGAGCTGCTTCTCGCTCAGCCCGAACACCTCGGCGACCTCGCCCACCTGGGCGCCCGGGTGGGACATCAGGTACGGCACGAGGGCGAGCAGTCTCGGCAGCCGGTCGGCGGAGCCGCTCACGCCGCCCCCTCGCCGGGCGCGGATCCGGTCATGCCGGTCATGCGAGGGCTCCCTTCAGTCTGCTGATGACGGCCTCACGGGCGTCCGGCGGCTCGACGACCTCCACGTCGGAGCCCAGGCTGGCCATCCACCCGGCCAGCCGCTCGGGGTCGGAGAAGGCCAGCTCCGCCTCGTCCCACTCCGCCGGCTCCTCCCGTGCGGGGCGGACGGCGCGGGCGAGCTGGCGCAGCCCCTGGCAGGTGCCCCGGCGCACGAGCACGACCGCCACGCGCTCCTCCATCGTGGACTCCTCCGGGAAGTCCACCATGGCGCGCAGGTCCACGCCCTCGGGCACCTGGACGGCGCCGGGCCGGCCCACGGTGGCGACCTGGCCGGTGATGCGGCTGAGCCGGAAGGCGCGCGGCGCCTGCCGGTCGCGGTCGAACCCGGCGAGGTACCAGCGCCCGCGACGGCTGACCACGCCCCACGGCTCCACGGTGCGGGCCCGGACGCTCTCGCTGCCGGCGCCGCGGTAGTCGAAGCGCACCGCCCGCCGGTCGCGCACGGCCTCCCACAGCGGCGGGAACGCCGGGTCGCGGGTGTCGACGCGCAGCTCCAGCACCCCCGTCTGGCCCAGGCCGCCGACGGTCTCGTCGGTGGCCACCCCGCCGGCGCGCAGCTTCAGCAGGGCGCCCGAGGCGGCCTCGGCCAGGCTCGCGCGCTGCCACACCTGGGCAGCCAGGCCCAGCACGGCCGCCTCGTCGGGCTCCAGAGTGATCTCGGGCAGCTCGTACGACTCGCGCCGGATGCGGTAGCCGGGCTCGTCCTCCCAAGGATCGCGCACCACGTCGATGGGGATGCCGATCTCGCGCAGCTCGTTCTTGTCGCGCTCGAACATCCGCTGGAACGCCTCGTCGCCGTCGCGGTCGTAGCCGGGCACCGCGTGGCGGATCTGCTCGGCCGACAGGGGACGGCTGGTGGCGAGCAGGCAGATCACCAGATTCAGCAACCGCTCGGTCTTACGGCGCGACATCTGCCTCACTCCTCCTTCATCGACGCTACCCTGCCCCCGTGATCAGATGGCGCAAGGGCGAGGTCGTGCGGATCCGCCGCGAGTGGCCGGGAGCGGTGGAGCTGGACGTCGCCGTGCCCGAGGGGCGGTGCCGGGCGCTGGCCTATCCGGCTCTGGTGGGCCGCCCGGAACCCGGCGACGAGGTGCTGCTCAACACGACGGCACTCGCGATGGGTCTCGGTACGGGAGGTTACGCCATGGTGGTGGCCGTCCCGAACCGTTTACCGGAAGATCCCCAAGGGCCGGGGCACCTGGTGAAGGCGCGCTACACCCCGATGCAGGCGACGGTGCTCGGCGCGGACGAGCAGGACTCCCCGCATCACGAGGTCCTGCGCGAGGCGGACTCGGTCGACGGGATGCCCGTGGTGGTGGCCGACCTGCACTCGGCGCTGACGCCGATCCTGTGCGGCCTGTACGAGGCGGTGCCCGGGGGCGCGGGCGGCGGCGTGCGGGTGGCGTACGTGATGCAGGACGGCGGGGCGCTGCCCGCGTGGTTCTCGATGGCGTGCGCGACGCTGCGGGAGATCGGCTGGCTGGCCGGGGTGGTGACGGTCGGGCAGGCGTTCGGCGGCGACGTGGAGGCGGTGACCACGCACACCGGGCTGCTGGCGGCCCGGCACGTGCTGGAGGCCGACGTCGCGATCGTGGCCCAGGGTCCCGGCAACCTCGGCACGGGCACGCGGTGGGGCTTCTCCGGCGTGTCGGCGGGCGAGGCGGTCAACGCCGCCGCCGTGCTGCTCGGCCGGCCGGTGGCGGCGCTGCGGGTCAGCGAGGGGGACCGCCGCGAGCGCCACCTCGGCGTGTCCCACCACTCGCTGACCGCCTACGGCCGCGTGGCGCTGGCGCGCGCCCGCGTGCCGGTGCCGCTGCTGCCGGGCGAGTTCGGCGAGCGCGTCCGCGACCAGGCCGAGCTGCTGGCCGTACGGCATGAGCTGGTGGCCGTGCCGGTGGACGGCCTGCACGAGGCGCTGCGCGACTCGCCGGTGCGCCTGTCGACGATGGGGCGGGGCCTGGAGGAGGACCTGGCCTACTTCCTGGCCTCGGCGGCGGCGGGCAGGCTCGCGGCCTCGCTGCTCTCGTAGGGCTCCTGGAAGGTGAACGCCTCGGGGCCGGGCCCGTGGGCCTTGAGGCGTTCCAGGCGCTCCATCCCCTCGGCCAGGGTCGGGATGTACCCCTCGGGCACCCACCACATCACCGCGTACGGCTCTGCGATGCGCAGGAACCACTCCCTGCGCCGGCGCAGCACGCCCAGATGGGCGCTGCGGTAGACGAACGACCACAGGGCGTCGACGGACTCCCACAGCGAGAAGGTGACCACCAGGTGGTCGCCGTAGTCGTGCGTGATCGTGGCCGTCGGGTCCTCCTCGCTCTCCTTCATCCGCCACACGAAGCCGGGGGCGCTGTCGGCGAGGTCGTTGATCGGCTCCAGGAGCTCGACGAAGGAGGCGAGCTCGGGCCCGTCGATGGGCGCGCGCAGATGGGCGACATTGAGCTGGGCGAGATGCATGGCGCTCAGCACACCACGCCTCGCGCTTCTATGTCAATCTTCATTTGTTTTAGAAGACCGAGGCGGATCGGCGAGGGAGACGCAGCACTCCCCCGGCCGCGGATCCAGCTCGGCCCGCTCCGGGCGGTCGCCCAGACCCTCCAGGAGGCCCTGGCACAGCGCGAGGTTCATCGAGCACACCAGCAGAGGCTGCTCCTGTGACAACGCGTGGAAGGGGCAGTTGCGCAGGCGCAGCCTGCCCGCCTCGGCGTACGGCTCGTAGCCCCGATCGCGCAGCACCGCCTCCAGGGGCTCGCCCCGGTGGCCGCGGGCCATCCGGGCGCCCGCCGCCCTGGCCGCCTCCTCCGCCCGCTCCTCGGCGCCCAGCGCGTCCACCACGCCCGCCAGCACGGAGGCCAGCACGCCGTAGTCGCGCGGCGGCAGGCTCCCCGCCCGCTCCCCCGAGGCCCGCCGGTACACCTTCGCCGGGCGCCCGCTGCCCGGGCCGCGCCGCTCCTGCTGCCTGAACCCGCTCTCCAGCAGACCGGCCTCGACCAGCTTGTCGAGGTGGTGGCCGGCGAGAGTCCTCGACACCCCGGCGGCCTCCGCCGCCTCGGCCCGGCCCACCTCGCCGCCGCCGCCCGCCACGGCCTCGTACAGGCTGCGCCGCACAGGGTCGTGCAGCAGGGACAGGGCCTCAAGGTGGTCTTCGCGCACAGCCGGAGTCTAGGCCGCGCCGGCGCCCTCCCCGGACGCCGGCGCGGCCCGCCCACGTACGTCAGTAGGCCGACAGGACGTCCACCACGAACACGAGCGTGCTGTCGGCCGGGATGCCCTGCTGCTCCTGCGCGCCGTAGCCCAGGTCCGGCGGGATGCTCATCACCACGCGGCTGCCGACCGGCACGCCCACGAGGCCCTTCTGCCAGCCCTGGATGACCCCGGACAGCGGGAACGACGCCGGCTGCCCCTTGGCCCAGCTGGAGTCGAACTCCTTGTCGGTGCCCCAGATCTTGCCGGTGTAGTGGACGGTCAGGGTGTTGGCCGCCTGCACCTTCTGGCCGGTGCCCTGGATCAGCGTCTTGACGACGAGCTCCTTCGACGGCTTCTCACCGGTCTTGGTGGTCAGCGTCGGGGCCTTGTCTCCGCCGGGGCTGACGACCTTGACGCCCTTGATGCTGTCGCCGGTCTCCTTGCCGGCGGCGGCCTTCAGCGGCTCGGGCGGCGCGCCGACGACGTCGATGACGAACACCTTGGTCGGCTGGGCGGCCTGCGTCTGCTGCGCCTGCTGCTGGGCGGAGTCGGCCGCCATCACGGCCAGCAGCCGGCCGCCGTGCTTGACCTTCGAGAAGCCGTCGCGCAGCACCTGCGGGAGCTGGTCGGAGACCGGGATGGTCTCCGGCTGCTTGGTGTCGTAGGAGGAGCCCTGGAAGGCGTTCTGCTTGCCGTCCCAGTTGTAGACGGTCAGGTTGACGATGACCTGGCCGCCCGTCTTGACCGCCGGGCCGGTGCCCGGGGCGATCACCTCGTACGACGACTTGGTGGCGGGCGTGCCCGAGATCGTCACGGTGGGCTTGACGCCCACGTTCCCGGTGACCTTCACGCCCGCCGAGCCGCTTCCGGCCCCGTCGGAGCTGGAAGCGGTACTCGGGGCGTCGGAGCCGCACGCGGCGGCGAAGAAGATCAAAGGCACGGCGGCCAGGACGGCCAGGGCGCGGCGCATGGAGTTCCCTCGGTGGCGACAGCAGATTCGCGTCACCCTATCCGACCGTCGGGTAGGGCCGAGGTAAACCAGCGGGTAAAGCGGCTACATCCCGGCGATGAGCTTGTCCACCCGCTCGTCCACGCTGCGGAACGGGTCCTTGCACAGCACGGTGCGCTGCGCCTGGTCGTTCAGCTTCAGGTGGACCCAGTCGACCGTGAAGTCGCGCCGCTTCTCCTGCGCCTTGCGGATGAACTCGCCGCGCAGCCGCGCCCTGGTCGTCTGCGGCGGCACCGACTTGGCCTCGAAGATCTTGAGGTCGGACGCCACCCGCTCCACCGAGCCGCGCTTCTGCAGCAGGTAGTACAGGCCGCGCTTGCGATGCACGTCGTGGTAGGCCAGGTCGAGCTGCGCCACCCTCGGCGAGGACAGCGGCAGGTCGTACTTCTTGCGGTAGCGCTCGATGAGCTGGTATTTCGTCACCCAGTCGATCTCGCGGGCCACCAGGTCGAGGTTGCCCGTCTCGACCGCGGTCAGCGTGCGCTCCCACAGCTCCAGCACCCGCTGGGCGACCGCGTCGCCGCCGCGCCGCTCGACGAAGTCCTTCGCCTTCGACAGGTACTCCTGCTGAATCTCCAGGCTCGACGCCTCGCGGCCGTTGGCCAGGCGGACCCTGCGGCGGCCGGTCATGTCGTGCGAGACCTCGCGGATGGCCCTGATCGGGTTCTCCAGCGACAGGTCGCGCATCACGGTGCCGGCCTCGATCATGCGCAGCACCAGGTCGGTGGCGCCGACCTTGAGCAGCATGGTCGTCTCGCTCATGTTCGAGTCGCCGACGATGACGTGCAGGCGGCGGAACCGCTCGGCGTCGGCGTGCGGCTCGTCGCGCGTGTTGATGATCGGCCTGCTGCGGGTGGTGGCGCTGGAGACGCCCTCCCAGATGTGCTCGGCCCGCTGCGACACGCAGTAGACCGCGCCGCGCGGCGTCTGCAGCACCTTGCCGGCGCCGCAGATGATCTGCCGCGTCACGAGGAACGGGATGAGCACGTCGGCCAGCCGGCCGAACTCGCCGTGCCGGCCGACGAGGTAGTTCTCGTGGCAGCCGTACGAGTTGCCGGCGGAGTCGGTGTTGTTCTTGAACAGGTAGATGTCGCCCGCGATACCCTCTTCGCGCAGCCGCTTCTCGGCGTCGACGAGGAGGCCCTCGAGGATCCGCTCCCCGGCCTTGTCGTGGGTGACGAGCTCGATGACGTTGTCACACTCGGGTGTTGCGTACTCAGGATGGCTGCCCACGTCGAGGTACAGGCGTGCGCCGTTGCGGAGGAAGACGTTGCTCGATCGGCCCCAGGACACGACCCGCCGGAACAGGTAGCGCGCGACCTCGTCGGGCGACAGCCTGCGCTGTCCCCGGAACGTGCAGGTCACGCCGTACTCGTTCTCCAGCCCGAAGATGCGACGATCCATCACCTCACACTATGCCCACGGATCGGCTCGCGGGAGGGATCTTCGGCGTGTTTTGCCGCCCCACGCCCTTCCGGCCCCCCGCCCACCCGCTTCGTCCCACCCTGACCCCCGACGTCCCGGCCGTCACGCGTCGCGGCCCCTCTCGCGTCCGGCCGTCCTTCCCTGGGCATCCGCACGCGACCCCCGTGGGCCCGCCGCCGTTCCAGGGGCCGCCCGGACACGGGAACGCCGCCTCCTCCCGGGTGGGAGGGGCGGCGCGTCACGGCTGTCCTGGACGACGGCCCGCGAGGAGGTCAGGGGGTGTAGATCTCCTGGACCTTGACGATCTGACCCTTGTAGACGGTGATCAGGGACGCCTGGCCGTTCTTCTTGTGCCGCTTGAGCAGCACCGAGCGGGAGCAGCGCTTGTCGCCGAGCCCGGTGGAGCGGCTGACCGTCATCTGCGACATGGTGGCCTTGCAGCCGAACGCCGAGAGGTACACGACGTCCTTGGCGACGGTCGAGGCGTAGGCCGTCACGTCACCCTCGGGCGGGCCGACGAAGAAGCCCTCGGTCCGGGTGCCCTTCTTCCACTTGATCGGCTCGTACTCGGCGACACTGCCACGGACCACGGTGATCCATCCGCGCAGGATGCCGTCGTGCCGCGAGCGGATGCCCTTGGTGAAGTCGTGCTTCGGGTCCGCCTGGAAGGTCGTCCCGAAGATCTTCGGGGCCTTGAAGTCCGGAATCGGCCGCCGAGCCGCGACGGCCGCGGAGGGGGCGGTGGAGGCGCCCGTGGAAGTGCCCGTGGTAGCGCCCGTGGAAGTGGACGCCCCGGCGGCCGCGCCGGAGGTCAGGACCAGGGCCGCGGTGGCGCCGCCCGCGAGAAGCGTGCGCAGGGAAGTCTTCACGGACAGATGAGATCCTGCGCCTCCCGCCGGAGTTCGACCCATCAATGGTGACATAGGTCACATTCTCCGGCGGGAGGCGTTCACCGGCCGGGTCAGATCAGCTCGTACACCACGTTGACGATCACGGACACCGACGACTCGCCGGGGCTGACGAACGCACCGTCGGCCATCGCGTACTGCCGTGTCGGCGCCTCGGCCTGCTCGTCCATCCGCACGACCCGGCCCACGTGCCGGCCGGCCAGCGCCGCGAGCTGCCGCGCCTTGGCCAGCGCGTCCCGGTAGGCCGCCGCCCGCGCCTGCTGCACGAGCGTCTCACCCTTGGAGATCTCGAACGTGACACCGTTGATCTGGACCTCGTCGCCGACGGCCGCGACGGCGTCGATGACGGCGTCGGCCCGCGACAGGTCGCGCAGCAGCACCTCCACGCCCTGGGAGGCCCGGTAGCCGACCACCTGGGCGCCGTCCTTGTACTCGGCGCCGAGGGTGAGGTTCTCGGTCCGCAGGTCGTTCACGGAGATCCCGGCGCCCTGGACGGCGGCGGCGAGCCGGGCCCGCGTGGCCTTGGCGGCGCTGAACGCGGCGGCGGCGCGGTCACGGCGCACCTCGACGCCGACGCTGAGCCGCATGACGTCGGGCGGCGCCTGGACGGTTCCGCGTCCGACGACGGTGAGCTGCGCCGGCTCCCCCGGCCACGTGCCGGCCGTACGCGAGGAGACGCCGGACGACCCCGAGACGTGAGGAGCCGTACGCGAGGAGACGCCGGACGACCCCGAGACGTGAGGAGCCGTACGCGAGGAGACGCCAGGCGATCCCAGGGCGTGGGGGGACGGACGTGAGGAGGCGCGGGAGGACGGCCCCGAGGAGGCGGGACGTGGCGTGCGGGCGATGGCCCCGTGGGACACGTGCCCGGCGGGCCGGGAGGCGTGCGGGGTGGCGGGGCGGGCGAGGGAGGGAGACTCCGGCTTGGGCCCGGCGGACGCGAGCGCGGGGACGGCCTGCGCTCCCAGGAGGACGAAGGTGGCGGAGGCCACGACGGCACTCAGTTTGATCATGAGGTCATGGCAGCACCCGGCAGCCCGGCCGCCCCGCCGCCGACACCCGGCCCGCCCGACATTTGACCGAACCCGGCGGCCACGGGGATGGCACCGGGCCGTCCCTTTACCGACGCCCACCGGCCCCCGCCGCACGTGCCGCACAGAAGCCCGGCCGCTCTGCCCATCCGCCCGCTCTGCCCATCCGCCCGCCCGCCCGCTTGCCCGCCCACGCACGCGGGCGCTGGGGGTTCAGAGGGCCGTCGGATGCCGAGCGACTGGAAGGCGGGCGGCTGGGAGGTGAGCGACGCCGACGGCCTCCACGGCGCGTGGAGGTCGTCGGCGCGGGCGGGGAATGTCGCCGGGGTCGCTACAGGGGCGAGGAGCCGTCGTCGATGTCGCCGTCCGGACCCGTGGGCGGCGGGGTGCCGCCGGACGGAGGCGTCGGGCCGGTGGCCGGGGCGGCGGGGCCGGTCTCCGCGGCGGGCTCCCCAGAAGACTCCCCGGCGGGGCCGGTGGTGTCAGGGGACGCCTGCGACAGCAGCCGCTCCAGGCGGGCGGCCGTCAGCCGGAGGAACTTGCGGTGCTCCCGGTTGCGGTCCAGCACCGCCACCTCGAGCTGCGCCATCGGCGGCCGCTCGCCCCCCGGCTCGGTCAGCGCCGCCATCGCGACCTCCAGCGCGTCGGCCAGCGGCATGCCCTCGCGGTAACGCTCCTTCAGCCGCGTCGACACCGCCTCCGCCTGCCCGCCCATCGCGGCGAAGCCGTGCTCGTCGAACACCGAGCCGTCGAACGTCAGCCGGTAGATCGCGTCACCGTCGGCGGCGTCGCCCACCTCGGCCACCACGACCTCCACCTCGAGCGACTTGATCGACTCGGTGAAGATGCGGCCCAAATTGGAGGCGTACAGGTTGGCCAGGCCGCGGCCGGTCACGTCGGAGCGGTCGTAGGTGTAGCCGTTGATGTCGGCGTAACGGATGCCGCCGAGCCGCAGCTCCTCGAACTCGTTGTAACGGCCCACCGCCGCGAAGCCGATGCGGTCGTAGATCTCGCTGATCTTGTGCAGCGCCCGCGACGGGTTGGGCGCCACGAACAGGATGCCGTCCTCGTACTGCAGCACGACGACGCTGCGGCCCCGCGCGATGCCCTTGCGCGCGTAATCCGCCTTGTCCCGCATGATCTGCTCAGGGGACGCATATCCGAAAGGCATGGACACCGTGATGGTCCTTTCTAGCGCAGCGGGGCGATGGGGCCGTCAGGAGAGATCAGCCGGGCCTCGAGCATCTGCTCGACGTAACCCGACACCTGCTCATCCGTCAGCCGGCGGAAGCCGTCGGCGTCGATCACCGACACGATCGGCCAGATCTTGCGCGTCACGTCCGGCCCGCCGGTCGCCGAGTCGTCGTCGGCCGCGTCGTACAGCGCCTGGATCAGCGTCATCACCATGTCGTCGGCCGAGGCCCCGTCGCGGTAGAGCTTCTTCAGCGAACCGCGCGCGAAGATCGAACCCGACCCGATCGCGTCGAACCGCTCACGCTCGTACGGGCCGCCCGCCACGTCGTAACTGAAGATCCGCCCCTCGTCGCGGTCGGGATCGTAGGCCGCGAACAGCGGCACCACCACCAGCCCCTGCATCGCCATGCCGAGGTTGCCGCGGATCATCGTGGCCAGGCGGTTGGCCTTGCCCGCCACCGAAAGGGTGCGGCCCTCCATCTTCTCGTAGTGCTCCAGCTCCACGCGGTAGAGACGGGCCATCTCGATGCCGGTGCTGGCCGTGCCCGCGATGCCCATGCAGGAGTAGTCGTCGGCCCGGAAAACCTTCTCCACGTCACGCTGGGAAATGATGTTGCCGGAGGTCGCCCGGCGGTCACCCGCCATCACCACGCCGCCCGCGAAGGTCGCGGCGACGATCGTGGTCGCGTGGGGAACCTGGTCACCGATCGGGGTGGCGAGGACCTTGTCACGCTGCGGCAGGATGTCAGGCGCGTACCCCGCGACGAACTCCGTGAACGAGGAACTCCCGGTGTTGTGGAAAAGGTGGTTCACCAAGCCGGCGGGCAGATCCCTGTGCGATGCCACGCGACTCCCTCCCAAAGGTCAGTGTTCCTAGAGCGACCCTACTCATGTTGTGTTGCTGTCTGCACTTCCCACGATCAGCTCACGGCGAACCGGTCACCAGATCGTTTCTTTACACTCGCCAGAGCACCGGCTCCTCCTCCCCGACGCGGCGGCCGCCACCGGGCCCGAAACGGGCGTCAGCCCTCTGAGCGGGACATACTTACAGCATGTCCACCGTGCCCACCGACTCGACGGGATCCACCGGATCCGGCCGGGACTGGATCCTGCACGTGGACCTCGACCAGTTCATCGCCGCCGTGGAGCTGCTGCGCCACCCCGAGCTGCGCGGCCGGCCCGTCGTCGTGGGCGGCTCCGGCGACCCCACGCAGCCGCGCACCGTGGCCGCCACCGCCACCTACGAGGCCCGCGCGTACGGCGTCCACTCGGGCATGCCGCTGCGCACCGCGCTCAGACGCTGCCCCGACGCCGTCTTCCTGCCCGCCGACCGGCCCGCCTACGAGGCCGCCTCCGAGCGGGTCATGGCCACGCTGCGCGGCCTCCCCATCCGCCTGGAGGTCTGGGGATGGGACGAGGCGTTCGCCGGCGCCCGGACCGACGACCCCGAGGCCCTGGCCGCCGAGCTCCAGCGGGCCGTCCTCACCGCCACGGAGCTGACCTGCTCGGTCGGCATCGGCGACAACAAGCACCAGGCCAAGCTGGCCTCCGCCTTCGCCAAGCCCGCCGGGATCTTCCGGCTCACCACCGACACCTGGCGGGAGGTCATGGACGACCGGCCCACGGACGCCCTCTGGGGCATCGGGGCCCGCACCGCCGGGAAGCTCGCGGACCTGGGCCTGCACACGGTCGCCCAGCTCGCCGCCGCCGACCCCGCCGAGCTGGCCCGCCGCTTCGGGCCCACCAACGGCCCCTGGTACCGCTACCTCGCCCTCGGCCACGGCGAGTCGGAGATCGTCACCACCCCGTGGGTGCCGCGCGGTCACAGCCGCGAGACCACCTTCCCCCACGACCTCACCGACGCGTCCGACATCGCCGCGCACGTCGCCACCCTCGCCGGACAGGTCGCCTCGGACGCGGCCGCCGAGAACCGAGCCGCCGTCCGCGTCTCCGTCAAGGTGCGATTCGCCCCGTTCCTCACCCGCACACGCCAGACGAAACTCGCGGCACCCACCACGGACCCCGCCGAGCTGACCCGCGTCGCCCTCGCCGTCCTCGGCCGGTTCGACCTCACCCGCCCCGTCCGCCTGCTCGGCGTCGGCATCGAGTACGCCCCACCCGACGGCGAACAGGCCCCCTACACCCTCACCACCCTGGAATAGAACTCCGACCAGGCATCCTCATCCACCTGCTCCAGCCGCGCGAACTCCTCAGGCGACAGCTCCACCTCGGCGTAGCACTCAGCCTCCTCGGGCGTGGCCGCCTCCACGTAAGCCAGAGCCCGCCGCACCACCCCGGCGTCGTCCCGGAACTGCCCGATCCCTGTATTGCACGGCAGGCAGAGCGCGAAGCGGACATCACCCGTACGGTGACAATGATCGACATGCTCCGGCGGGCGGTCCCAGCACACCACGCACAGCCCGAACTGGTCGGCGATCATCCGCTCGACGTCCTCGTGCCGCATCCCGTAACGCTGCGACAGGTGGTACGACCTCGTCCGGGCCACCACCCCGCCCGGCCGCGCCTGCGGCGGCACCACGAACTCGGGCCGAAACCCCCATCCATCGAGATAGAAGGCGGCCAGCTCCAGCAGCACGGTGTTGTCGCCGAAGTGCCCCAGTCCGTTGTTGCAGTTGAAGCACAACACGCCGCGCACCCGCCCGCTGCTGTGGCAGTGGTCGACGAACGTGCCCGGTACGGCACGGCAGATGGCGCACAGACCGCCCTGTTCCGCCAGCATGCGGTCGAAGTCGTCCTCGGTGATGCCGTAGCGGTACTTGAGCTTGTAGTTCCGGTCGCTGCCGTGGTTCTTGACCCTGTTGTCGAGCGTCACCCGAGCATGACACGGCTTGCAGTACGCGGTCAGCCCATCCTTGCTGGATCGGTTACTGCCGAACTCGGCATGTGCCTTGATCTCTTCGCACCTCGGACAGTACTTGTGGCCGGGGGGCGGCTCCACCCGCTCACGCACGACCTTGCCCTGTTCGGCCTTGCGCTTGCGGTAGCTCCGGGTGGAGCGGACCTGGAAGCAGGGCTTGCAGTAGCGCGCACGGCCATCGGCCATGCGCTTGTTGAGCCCGAACTCGGAGAGCGTCTTGGCCTCCCCGCAGTCCGGGCACCGCTTCAAGCCCTCATCGCTTCCCATACTCTTGCCCTACTTTGCCTGTCCGTTTCGCCCTACTCTCCGCCCTTTTGCACGTAAGAGCGCACGAACTCCTCTGCGTTCTCTTCGAGAACTTCGTCGATTTCGTCCAGGATGGCGTCGACGTCGTCCGTCAGCTTCTCCTGGCGCTCCTGGACGTCGGGCGCCGCCGACGCCTCGGTCTCCTCGACCTCGCCCTCACGCCGGCCGGCCTGCTTCTGACCTCCGGAGTCCCTGTTCGCCATGTCGTACCTCCACTCGGGGGACTGCCTCTTGAGGCATATCTTCCCCGAACCGGGCGACATTTCGCGCCGAAGGACCGGCGATCTTGCCGGTTTGTCTGGATAGCTGTACTATCCAATACGCCCCAGACGCTCTGCCAGGAGGTTTCCCGTGTCCCCCGCGTCCCTGACCATGGCCGGTGTGCTGCTCATCACCGTGCCGACGATCGCCTTCGGCGGCGTCACCCTGCTGAAGTTCCTCATGCGCGGCGTGCCGGGCTACGTCGACAACCCCGTGCGGCGCGGCCTGTGGCGGGCCGGGCACGCCCACGCCGGCGTGCTGGTGCTGTTCAGCCTGGTGGCCATGCTCTACGTGGACCAGACGGGCCTGCCGGAGGGCCTGAAGTGGCTGGTGCGGGTGCTGATCGTGGCCGCGCCCATCCTGATGCCCCTGGGCTTCTTCCTGTCGGTGATCAGGCCGGGCGACACGAAGCCGAGCCGCCTGATCGGGCTGACCGTCGCGGGGGGCGCCTGTCTGGCCGTGGGCGCGCTGTCGCTGGGTGCGGGCCTGCTGATCTGAGCGGCCGCCTTTACGTCGTAGATCAAAGAACGGCGTCCCGGACGAGGGCCGGGACGCCGTAGAAGTGCCGGTGGGAGGGTCAGTCGCCGCCGGTGAGGGCGGCGACCAGGTCGGCCGCGGTGCGGCAGCGGTCGAACAGCTCGCCCACGTGCGCCTTGGTGCCGCGCAACGGCTCCAGGGTGGGGACGCGCTGCAGGGACTCGCGGCCGGGGATGTCGAAGATGACGGAGTCCCAGGAGGCCGCGGCGACCGACTCGCTGTACTGGCGGAGGCAGCGTCCGCGGAAGTAGGCCCGGGTGTCGGTCGGCGGGTTCTCCACGGCGCGCTGGACCTCGTCCTCGGTGACGAGGCGCTGGATGCGCCCGCGCGCGACGAGGCGGTTGTAGAGGCCGCGGTCGGGCCGGATGTCGGAGTACTGGAGGTCGACGAGCTGGAGCCTGGAGTGGGACCAGGGCAGGTTGTCGCGGGTGCGGTAGCCCTCCAGCAGCTCCAGCTTGGCGACCCAGTCGAGCTCGCGGGACAGCTGCATGGGGTCCTCGGCCAGGCGGGTGAGGACGGACTCCCAGCGGTCCAGGATGTCCTTGTTCATCTCGTCCTGGGCGGTGCCGCGCTCCTCGACGTACTTGCGGGCCTGGTCGAGGTACTCCATCTGCAGCTGGACCGCGGTGAGCCGGCGACCGTCGCGCATGGAGATCTCGTAGCGGCAGGTCGGGTCGTGGGAGACGGCGCGCAGCGCCTGGACCGGGTTGTCGACGGCCAGGTCGCGGGTGATGAAGCCGTCCTCGATCATGGCGAGGACGAGCGCGGTGGTGCCGAGCTTCAGGTACGTCGAGATCTCGGACATGTTGGCGTCGCCGATGATGACGTGCAGCCGCCGGTACTTCTCCGGGTCGGCGTGGGGCTCGTCGCGGGTGTTGATGATGGGGCGTTTGAGCGTGGTCTCCAGCCCGACCTCGACCTCGAAGAAGTCGGCGCGCTGGCTGATCTGGAAGCCCTCGCCGCGGGAGTCCTGGCCGATGCCGACCTTCCCGGCTCCGACGACCACCTGACGGCTGACGAAGAAGGGGGTGAGGTGGCGGACGATGTCGGCGAAGGGGGTGGAGCGCCGCATGAGGTAGTTCTCGTGGCAGCCGTACGAGGCGCCCTTGGCGTCGGTGTTGTTCTTGTAGAGCTGGATAGGCGCGTTGGACGGGATGGCGGAGGCGCGCTGCGCCGCGTCGTACATGACCCGCTCGCCCGCTTTGTCCCAGAGGACGGCGGCGCGGGGGTTGGTGCACTCGGGCGTGGAGTACTCGGGGTGGGCGTGGTCGACGTAGAGGCGGGCGCCGTTGGTGAGGATGACGTTGGCCAGTCCGAGGTCCTCGTCGGTGAGCTGGCTGGGGTCGGCGACCTCTCTGGCGAGGTCGAACCCGCGGGCGTCGCGGAGGGGGTTCTCCTCCTCGAAGTCCCAGCGGGCCCTGCGTGCGCGGGCCGCCGAGGCCGCCAGATAGGCGTTGACCACCTGCGAGGAGGTCACCATCGCGTTGGCGCCCGGCTGACCTGGTACGGAGATGCCGTACTCGGTCTCGATGCCCATCACCCGACGCACCGTCATGCAGCACCCTCTGTTCGTCCGGATCTGCCTATCCGCCGTTTATATGCCCGAGCCTATGCCCTTCACAGTGCCCCAGGGTCACAGAGTTATGGCACCGACGCCTTTTCCACCTGTACGGCCGGGGCGGGTCGGGCCGGTGAGTGGCGGCGTGGCTTGAGCAGACGCTGGATCGGGCGTTCGGCAAAGGTGTAGACGAGATACGACAGGAGGATCGCCGCGAGCGCGGTCACGGTCGCGGTGAGCCATGGGGGCAGGCTGCCGGTCAGGCGCGGGACGAGGGCGACCGCGACGGCGGAGTGGAGCAGGTACAGCGGGTAGGTGGTCGCGCCGAGCGCGGTGAGGACCTTGGACGGCTTGAGCCGGAGGAGGCCGAGGGCGACGAGCGCCATCAGGGCGAAGACGAGGGTGATGGTGACGATCACGGAGACGTCGGTCACCGGCATGTTCTTGAATCCGGCGACCTTGATGCGGCCGTGGACGCGTTCGAGGGCGGAGTGGAGGGACATGGCCCATCCGGCGACGACGTAGAGCCAGGGTAACCAGGCGCTGCCGCGCTTGTGGATGAGGTAGAGGGCCATGCCGGCGACGAAGTAGGGGGCGTAGCGGGGCATGACGAACTCGTTGAGGAGGTCGTTGCCGAGCAGTTCGGCGCCGAGGGCCGCGGCGAGCCAGACGCCGCCGAGGACGAGCACCCGCCCGTAGGTCACGCCGATGATGACGAGGATCGCCATGATCAGGTAGAAGCGGAGTTCGGCCCAGAGCGACCAGTAGACGCCGGCGGCGTCGGTGACGCCGAACAGCCGTTGGAGCATGGTGGCGTTCACGGCGTACTCACCGGGGGTGAGCTTGGGGTCCAGCGCCTTGGCGCCGGTGAGGCCGTACAGGGCCGCGACGGCCGCCAGGCTCAGCCAGTACGCCGGGTAGAGGCGGACGAGCCGGGAGCGGGCGAACGCGCCCAGGGAGCGGCCCCAGGCGCTCATGAGGATGACGAAGCCGCTGATGACGAAGAACAGCTCGACGCCGAGGATGCCGAGCCCGGCCAGGGGCGCGACGGCGGGGAACAGCTCGGCGGGCCGGTCGCCCCACACGGAGGCGTAGGCGACGAGGTAGTGGAAGGCGAGCACGGCCAGGGCGGCGGCGAAGCGCAGCAGGTCGAGCTCGGCCAGCCGGCCGTCCCCCCGGGCATGGCGCGGCCGGTTGCTGAGATGCACGACCCTTGGACGTCACGTCGATCACTTCGGTTCCCGCAGTAACAGCTTTCACAGCGCGGTGGGCGGGGCGGGAATGCGAGAGGGCCGCGCGGGTGAACCGCGCGGCCCTCTTCGAGGTGACGGGACGCGACTACAGGTACTGGCCGGTGTTGGCGACGGTGTCGATGGACCGGCCGGCTTCGGCGCCCTGCTTGCCGGAGACGAGCGTGCGGATGTAGACGATCCGCTCGCCCTTCTTGCCGGAGATGCGGGCCCAGTCGTCGGGGTTGGTGGTGTTGGGCAGGTCCTCGTTCTCGGAGAACTCGTCCACGCAGGCCGTGAGCAGGTGCTGCACCCGCAGGCCCTTCTGGCCGCTTTCGAGGAACTGCTTGATGGCCATCTTCTTGCCCCGGTCGACGATGTTCTGGATCATCGCTCCGGAGTTGAAGTCCTTGAAGTACAGGACCTCCTTGTCGCCGTTGGCGTAGGTCACCTCGAGGAAGCGGTTCTCCTCGCTCTCGGTGTACATGCGCTCGACGACGCTCTGGATCATGCCGTGGATGGTCGCCTCACGGGAGCCGCCGTGCTCGGAGAGGTCCTCCGGGTGGAGCGGCAGGCCGGCCACGAGGTACTTGGAGAAGATGTCCTTGGCCGCCTCGGCGTCCGGCCGCTCGATCTTGATCTTGACGTCCAGGCGGCCGGGCCGCAGGATCGCCGGGTCGATCATGTCCTCGCGGTTGGAGGCGCCGATGACGATGACGTTCTCCAGGCCCTCGACGCCGTCGATCTCCGACAGCAGCTGAGGGACGATGGTGTTCTCCACGTCGGAGGACACGCCCGATCCGCGGGTGCGGAAGATCGAGTCCATCTCGTCGAAGAACACGATGACCGGGGTGCCCTCGGAGGCCTTCTCGCGGGCCCGCTGGAAGACCAGGCGGATGTGCCGCTCGGTCTCGCCGACGTACTTGTTGAGCAGCTCGGGGCCCTTGATGTTGAGGAAGAAGCTCTTGCCGGACTGGCCGGTCTTCTCCGCGACCTGCTTGGCCAGGGAGTTGGCGACCGCCTTGGCGATGAGCGTCTTGCCGCAGCCGGGAGGGCCGTAGAGCAGCACGCCCTTGGGCGGGCGCAGCTGGTGCTCGCGGAACAGGTCGGCGTGCAGGTAGGGCAGCTCGATGGCGTCACGGATCTGCTCGATCTGCCGGGACAGTCCGCCGATCTCCTCGTAGGAGATGTCGGGGACCTCCTCCAGCACGAGCTCCTCCACCTCGGACTTGGGGATGCGCTCGTAGACGTAACCCGAGCGGGGCTCCAGCAGGAGCGAGTCACCGGCTCTGATGGGCTGGCCCACCAGCGAGTCGGCGAGGCGGACGACGCGCTCCTCGTCGGCGTGCGAGATGACGAGGGCGCGCCTGCCCTCGTCGAGGAGCTCCTTGAGCATGACGATCTCGCCGACCTCTTCGTAGCCGAGGGCTTCGACCACGTTGAGGGCCTCGTTGAGCATGACCTCCTGGCCACGCTTCAGCGAGTCGACGTCGACGGCCGGGCTGACGTTCACCCGCAGCTTGCGGCCGCCGGTGAACACCTCGATCGTGCCGTCTTCTCTGGCCTCCAGGAAGGTGCCGAAACCGGATGGCGGCTGCGCCAGCCGGTCGACCTCCTCCTTGAGGGCGACGATCTGGTCCCTGGCCTCCTTCAACGTGGCGACCAGGCGCTCGTTCTGGCCGGTGACGGCCGCGAGGTTCGCCTGTGCCTCGTGGAGGCGCTCTTCGAGGACTCTGGCCTGACGGGGTGACTCGGCCAGCTTCCGCCTCAGCGCGGTGATCTCCTCTTGGAGGAAGGAGACCTGTGTTGAAAGATCAGCGACCTCCCGTTCGCGCTGCGCGGCTCGAGCCTCTGCATCATCGCGAGCTGCCACGCCCCGTCACCTCCTTCCCAGTCGAGGGCGACTACTTAGGACCTTACCTATCTCGGGCCCCTCCGTAACCTGGCCGGGCAGTGTTCGTAGAGTGACATTCAGTGTTCGGTGAATAATCCTCTGTCGTGCGTTTAATCCTGCCAGCGCGGGAACCCGGCGGCTTGTTCCCGTCTCACGCACCAAAGCATCCCCGTGGCCGAATTGTCATAGTTCCTCGGTGGTTCCCTTCGGTCGTCGGCGACGTGGCGGGGGTGTCACGCCGTCCGCCATGCGGCGGGCGGTGACGAGGAAACCCGTGTGCCCGATCATCCGGTGATCGGGCCGTACGGCGAGTCCTTCGACATGCCAGTCGCGAACCAGGGTCTCCCACGCATGGGGCTCCGTGAAACTCCCGTGATCGCGAATGACCTCGACGGTCTTGGACATCTGCGTCGTCGTGGCCACGTAGCAGCAGATCACTCCCCCGGGCGTCAGCGCCTTGGCGGCGGCGTCCACGCACTCCCACGGGGCCAGCATGTCGAGGATCACGCGGTCCACGTCGACCTCGTCGATCGAGGCCACGAGGTCGCCGACGACCAGCCGCCAGTTGGCCAGCGGCCCGTCCTCCTCGGTGCCGAAGAACTTCTCCACGTTGCCGCGGGCCACGTCGGCGAACTCCTGGCGCCGCTCGTACGAGGTGACGTGCCCCTCGGGGCCGACGGCCCGCAGCAGGAAGCAGGTCAGCGCGCCCGACCCCACGCCGGCCTCGATGACGCGGGCGCCGGGGAAGACGTCGGCCATGCCGACGATCATCGAGGCGTCCTTGGGGTAGATCACGGCGGCGCCGCGCGGCATCGCCAGGGTGTAGTCCTGCAGCAGGTGCCGGAACGCGAGGTACTGGGTGCCGCCGGAGGAGCGCACCACGGAGCCCTCCGGCTGCCCGATCAGCTCGCTGTGGGGGATGGCGCCCTTGTGCGTGTGGAAGACGCCGTCCTGCTTGAGCGTGATCGTGTGGCGCTTGTTCTTGGGGTCGGTGAGCTGCACCTGATCCCCCACCTGGAACGGCCCATGCCTGCGGAAACCCATGGCGGCAAGGTTATAGGGCTTTCGACCGGCCTCTGACGCGCGATATGTATGGGTCATGCTCCCTCGTGCCGTCCTGTCCACCGGTTCCCTCGTCCTGCGCGCCCCCGCGGAGAGCGACGTGGAGGGGATGACCGCCACGGGCGCCGATCCCGTGGCGGCGAGGTTCCTGACCTCGCTGCCGTCGCCGTACACCGAGCGGGACGCCCGCGAGCACCTGGCCGTGGCCGCGCGCAGGTGGGAGGAGGGCGGCGCCGAGTTCACCATCGCGCAGAACGGCGCCTACGCCGGGGGGTTGCGCGTCTCGGCGCCCGACCCGTGGGGGGCGGTCGAGATCGGCTACCTGGTCGCGCCGTGGGCCCGCGGCAAGGGCGTGGCCACGGCGGCCGTGCGGGCGGTGACCGAGTGGCTGTTCGACCAGGGCGTCCACCGGGTCGAGCTGCGGGTCGCGGCCGAGAACGTGGCGTCACTGCGGGTGGCGCTGAAGGCCGGCTTCCGCGAGGAGGGCCGCCGCCGCGACGCCCGGGAGACGCGCGACGGGCGGCTGACGGACGACGTCCTGTTCGGGCGGCTCGCCCTCGACGCGGGCGAGGAGGCGCCGCCGTACCTCCCGCTGCTGGAGGGCGGCGAGCTGACGGACGGCGTGGTACGGCTCGTGCCCATCGAGCCCGGCGACACCGAGGACTTCCACCGGATGATGGCCCAGCCCAGTGTGGCGGCCTACGCGATGGGGCCGGCGGCCACGCTGGAGGAGATCGAGCGGCGCTGCCGCAACACCGGCTACTGGTGGGTGACGGCCCAGCGGGCGGAGCTCGCGATCCGCGACGCGGAGTCGGGGGCGTTCGCCGGGCACGTGCAGCTCGCGCACGTGGTGCCGGTCCTGGGGCAGGCCATGGTGGGTTACTCCCTGCTGGAGGAGTTCCGGGGCAGGGGCTTCATGACGCGGACGGTGCGGCTGCTCGTGGACTGGGCGTTCGCGAACACGCCGCTGCACCGGATCACGGCGGGCACGAACGAGCGCAACAGGGCGTCGCACGCGGTGCTCGAGCGGGCGGGGTTCACGCGGGAGTGCGTCCACCGGGAGCTGTTCCCGGCGGCGGACGGCACGCGGGCCGACGACGTCCAGTGGGTACGCCTGCGGTCCCGCTAGCCTGGGCACGCTCCCACATCTGGGCAGAAATCAGACTTTCCCGTTCGGGTCTGGCCAAGCGGCGCGGCGCGGTGAATACTCCGGGTCACCGCACCGGAGACGCGTGCGAAGAGGGCACGCGGTCTCTCCCCCCTCCGCGGAGGGATACACCTCGATGCCTGGCAACCGCGCTCATGTCGTCGTGCACGAACTCATCCGCTCCTTCTCCTGCCCGGACGCGGCGGCGCTGGCCGACCTGCTGGCCCGCGCCGCGGCCGACGTCTCCGGAACGGGGTACGCCGGTCTCGTCCGGGTGGACCCGCTGCGGGAGGCCGCCCGGGTCGTCCACCTGCACGCTCCCCCGGGCGATCCGCTGGGGGTACGGCCCTGGCTGGCCGAGCCGGGCGTGCTCAAGCTCCTGACCCTCTCGGCGGGGCAGGTGCGCCTGCCCCGGGACGCCACGGTGGGCGAGCCGGGATTCCTGGCCACGCCCGTGCCCCTGGCCGCCCGCGAGCAGCTGCACCTCTGGGTGGCCGGGCGGGACTTCGGGGACCACGACGAGCACCTGCTCAGCCGGCTCGCCACGGCCGGAGGACGGGCTCTGGAGGCGGCCAGCGGCCTGGAGGCGGCCGCCCGGCTCCTGCGCGGGGTGCACGCCTTCGGCGAGGGCCGTCCGGCGCCCACGCGGTGACGGGGGCGCCGGACGGTCACGCGGAGCGTCAGCCCCGGTGGGGCTCGAAGCGCATCGTGCGGGACACGCCGACCCGGACCGTCGTGCCCGGGGCGATCGTGACCGGCTCGTTGGGCGGGATGTCGTAGAAGTTGGGATCGCCCGGCGGCTGGATCTGGGTGCCGTTGACCGAGCCGAGGTCGACCAGGTTGACGTCCCAGCCGTCGAGCGCCACCCGCAGGTGGCGGCGCGAGACCGAGCCGTCGGGGCTGGTGACCTTGGCGGGACGGGCGGAGCCGCCGGCCACCTCGGGGGCGCGCTCGGGGTCGCGGCCCAGGAGGTAGTCGGTCTCCAGCGGCAGCGTGGTGCCGTCGTCCAGGACGAGGACGCCGAGCGACGGGCGGGGGCCCTTGTACGGGACGAGGGTGCGCTGCACCAGGGCGATGCCGCAGACCGCGCAGTACGGCGAGCGGGGGTCGTTGAAGTGGTCGTTCTTGCAGTCGACGCCGTAGACGAGCGGGCGGTCGCCGTGCTCGGGCTGCTCCTGCGCGTGCTGACCCGCCTGGCCCTGTGCCTGGCCCTGACCCTGGCCCGGCTGTCCCTGACCCTGCTGCTCGAACGGGCCCGGCTGGTCGAAGGAGCCCTGCTGGTCGAAGGGGCCCGGCTGGTCGAAGGGTTCGGACGGCGGTCCGGAGGGCTGGGCGGGCTCGAAGTAGTCGGGCACCGCCGACAGGTGCGCGCCTGGCTGCTGCTCGTACGGCTCGGGCTGCCCCGGCTGGTCGTAGGGGTCGCCGGCGCCGTTGGGGGTGTGGACGGGCTCGTCGTAGCTCGGGTAGCCGGACTGCGGCTGCTCGTGCGGCGGCTGGAACGGCGAGGCCGGCGACTGCTCGGCCGGCGACGGCGGGTAGCCCGCACCGCCCGCGGACGCTCCGGCGCCGGAGGGCTCCGGCGGCGCGGACGCCGGCGAGTGCGCGGCCGGGGCTGCCTGCGGGCCCGACGGCGGTGCCGGCTGGTAGGAGGGCGCCTGCTGCGCGGGGGCCGGCGGCTGGTCGCCCGACATGGGGTAGGGCGGCATGTTGACCGGGGCGCGCTCGGGCGCCGGCGGCTGGACGAGGTCGGGCTCCATGTACAGGCCCGTGTTGGGCAGCTCGCTGGTGAGCGGCCCGGACGGGGCGGGCGCGGCCTGGTCGCCGAAGTCGCCCGCCAGGCCGCCGCCGTGGACCACGCCGCCGTCGAAGCGGACCGCGGGGTGCGGGGTGCCGGCGCCGGGCAGGGTCAGCTCGACCCGCTCGACCGGGCCGCCGATGAGCCGGTCGGCCCAGGTCAGCGAGTCGCTGCCGGCCAGCCTGGTCTGGCCGTCCGCGGTGGTGATGACGGCCGCGGCCGAGCCGCTGACCAGCACGGCGACGCCGCCGTCGCTGACCGGTCCGGCCACCGCGCAGGTGGCGGGATCGCCCGTCATGTTGGCGGCGAGCACCTGGGCCGCGCGCCTGGCGAGGGCCCGGCCGTCGCCGCCGGAGGCGGCCGTCGAGCGCAACGCCTCGAGCAGGTCGCCGGCCGCGCTCTCGCCCGCGTCGCAGGCGAGCAGCAGCCCGCCGAGGTAGGCGACGAGGCCGTCCCCGGGAAGCGGACGCACCACGCCGAAGCCCTGGTCGGTCATGAGCCCTCCTTCACGCCGACGGTGCTGCGCTCGCGCTCAACGGTGCCCTCGCTGCGCTCGGTCACTCAACTCTCCTCCCCGGAAGCCGGCGACATCACGGCGCCCGCACTGCATTACGGCACCCGCACTGCCGTGCCGGCCACCAGCCCTTACGCGTCCCAGTGGCGGGGCGGCGCCGCGGCGGGGCGGTGCCGATCCGCCGGATCGTCGGATCGTCGGGCCGCGGCGAACCCCTCCGGTCTGTGAGTTCGGCCAAACGGAACACTATCGGCCAGCCGTCGCATCCTCGAATCGCCGGGGTGGGATCGGGCCGGCACGCATCCGGCCTGATCACCAGTTACGACACTAGCCGGGGGCTGCCCGTTATTCGAGTGGGACAAATCAGACGCTCGGGCGGGGACACGGGTCGCGGGGGCGGTCAGACGCCGGCGAAGACGCGGTTGACGTCGGCCGTGGCGAGCACGCCGTAGATCTCGCCGGTCCGCTCCACCAGGAGGTACTCCGCCGCGGGGGTCTCCCGCATGGCGTCGATGAGGGGCTCGCCGGTCAGGTCGGCGGCGAGCACCATGGACGGCTCCAGCGACTTGGCCAGGGACGAGACGCTCACCCACGGGCGACGGTGCTCGGGGGTGGCCTGGACGGCGGCCTCGTTGACGATGGCGACGGGCCGGCCGTCGTGGTCGACGACGACGAGCGCGCCGGCCCGCCGCTCGCCGGCCTGGCGCAGCGCCTCGGCCAGCGGCGTGTCGGAGCTGACGGGGATGGCCCGCCGGGCCAGGGCCCGGGCGTCGACCTGTGGGATGCGGGCGCGGATGCGGGCCATGCGCAGCGACTGCGAGGCGCCCATCCAGATGAACGAGGCCAGCACCAGCGGCCAGATCATGCCCGTGGGATCGACCTTCTGACCGTTCATGGTGACCATGGCCAGCGGCGCGAGGACGAGCAGCACGGCCAGGACGCGGCCGCCCCAGGCGGCGGCGATGGTGCCGGTGCCGGGCCGGTGGGTGAGCTTCCACACCCCGGCGCGCAGCATCCGGCCGCCGTCGAGCGGCAGGCCGGGCAGGAGGTTGAAGACGCCGACGATGAGGTTGGACACCCAGAGCTGCCAGACCAGCTCCTGGGGGATGCCGCCGCCGTTGACGAGGTACAGGTCGGCGAGCAGGCCGGCGCCGCCGAGCACCAGCGAGAGCGCGGGCCCGGCCGCGGCGATCATGAACTCCTTGCCCGGCGTGGGCGGCTCCTTTTCGATCTCGGACACACCGCCGAGCAGGTAGAGCGTGATGCGGCGCACCGGCAGGCCGTAGGCCTTGGCCAGGACGCTGTGGGCCAGCTCGTGCAGCAGGACCGAGACGTACAGCAGGACCGCGAAGACGAAGGCGACGGCGTAGGCGGCGGGGGCGTCGAGCTCGGGCAGCGTGTCGCGCACGCGTTCGCCGTACATCCAGGTGATGAAGGCGGCGATGATGAACCACGTCCAGGAGACGTAGACCGGGATGCCGAACGGCCTCCCCATCCTCAGGCCGGAGAACTCCTGCTGGGGACTCTGCTCGCTCACCGAACTCCTCGCCGTCCGTCATAGGGTGCCGCTGCCTCGATGCTACGCGCCGGACGGGGTGATCCCGTTTCCACGGCCCCGTTCTGTCGGGGGATTGACCTAGAGTGCGGTGCATGACGTTGACCGATCCGGTGATCATCGGAGCTCTCTCCCCGTCCCGGGCGGGCGACTTCATGACGTGTCCCCTTCTCTACCGGTTCCGGGTGATCGACCAGTTGCCGGAGCGGCCGTCACAGGCGGCGGTGCGCGGCACGGTGGTCCACGCGGTGCTGGAGCGGCTCTACGACCTGCCCGCGCCCGGCCGCTCGGTCCGGGCGGCTCTGGAGCTGCTGGAGCCCCAGTGGCGGCGGTTGCTCGACGAGGAGCCCCAGTACGCGGAGATGTTCGCCGACGATGCCGAGCAGGCCGCGTGGCTGGCGCAGGCGCGGGGCATGCTGGAGCGCTACTTCACCCTGGAGGACCCGACCCGGCTGGAGCCGGCCGAGCGCGAGCTGTACGTCGAGGCGGTGCTGGAGGGCGGGCTGATGCTGCGCGGCTACGTCGACCGGCTCGACGTCGCGCCGAGCGGCGAGGTGCGGGTGGTCGACTACAAGACGGGCAGCGCGCCGGGGCCCGACTTCGAGGCCAAGGCGCTGTTCCAGATGAAGTTCTACGCGCTGGTGCTGTGGCGGCTGCGCGGCGAGGTGCCGAGGCTGCTCCAGCTCGTCTACCTGGGCGGCGGCGGCGAGGTGCTGCGGTACGCGCCCGACGAGGCCGACCTGCTGGCCACCGAGCGCAAGGTGCGGGCGCTGTGGGCGGCGATCGAGCGGGCGCTGCGGTCGGGCGAGTGGCGGGCGCGGCGCGGCCGGCTGTGCGACTGGTGCGATCACCAGGCGCTGTGCCCGGAGTTCGGCGGGACCCCGCCGCCGGTGCCCGCCCGCCAGCCGGGCGACACGGTGCGCCGCAACCGCCGGGCGGCGACCGACGAGCTCTAGCGGGACCTGGTCACCGGAGCGGGGCCGCCGTGCTCTGGCGGGACCTGACCGCCGGAGCACGGCCGCCGGAGCAGGGCCGCCGGGCCTGGCCTGCCGCCGGGCCCTGGCCGCTCTCGGCCCGCCGGCGGCTCACGGGGGCCCACGGGGGCCCTCTGGTGGGAGGTCCGGTTCCTCCCCTGGGAGGAGGTCCGCTGGGCCGCCCGGGCCTACAGTGGCAGGCGCCCGCCCCCGTGGTGGGCCGGAGCGGCGACCTCACGCGGGGAGGGTCGAGCGTGTCCCAGGGGTTCGCGCCCCGCCACCATCCCCGGAGGCGTCCTGGGAGCCTGTGGTGAGAGTGTGGGGCGGGGCGGGGCGGGGCGGGCGGGTGCTGGTCCGGGACACCCTGCCGGCCGTGCTCGTGGCGGGGGCGTCGGTGGTGCTGTTCAGCGTCCACGGTCGTGGGCAGCTCGGCGGGCAGGGCGTCCCGGTCGAGGGGCTGCGGGAGCCGGACGCGCTCGGGGTGGCGCTCCTGCTGCTGGCGTGCGTGCCCGTCGCGGTGCGCAGGCGATGGCCGCTGACCGGCCTGTGCGCGGCCCTGCTGCCCGAGACGGCCTTGGAGGGACTCGGGTACGGCACGGGACTGACGGGCGTCGCCGGCCTGGTGATGCTGTACTCGGTGGCCGCCTACCGGGGTCTGGCGGTGGCGCTGGGGGGCCTGGCCCTGTCCGTGGTGCTGTACACGGCGTCGGTGGCGGCGGGGGCGGGCCCCCCGGCGGCCTGGAGCGGCCACCTGGTGATGATCGTGGCGCTGGTGGCGGGGTGGGGCGTGGGCCGGAGCCTGCGGCTGCGGCGCGCGTACATGGCTGAGCTGAAGGACCGCGCGGCGCGTCTGGAGCGGGCGCGGGCGGCCGACCGGCGGGCGGCCCGCGCCGAGGAGCGGTCCCGGATCGCGCGGGAGCTGCACGACGTGGTGGCGCACCACGTGAGCGTGATGACCGTGCAGGCGTCGGCGGCGCGCCGGGTGCTGGCTTCTGACCCCGAGCTGGCCGGTGAGGCGCTGTCGGCGATCGAGGAGACGGGCCGGATGGCGCTGACCGAGATGCGGAACATCGTCGGGGTGCTGCGGGCGGGCGCGCGGGCGGAGCTGGGGCCGCAGCCGGGCACCCGGGACCTGCCGGCCCTGGTGGAGCAGATGCGGGAGGCGGGGCTGGCGACCGGGCTGACGGTGCAGGGCCCGCCGGGGCCGATCCCCGCCGGTGTGGACCTGGCCGCGTACCGGCTGGTGCAGGAGGGGCTGACGAACGCGCTGCGGCACGCTGGCGCTGGCGCGACGGCGCGGGTGACCGTGCGGCACGAGCCGCACGAGCTGGACGTCCGCGTCGAGGACGACGGGCGCGGCGCGGACGGCGGGTGGGGCGCGGACGGCGGCCGGGGCGCGGACGGGACCGGGCATGGATTGGTGGGGATTCGCGAGCGTGTGGCGCTCTATGGTGGAATTCTCAGCATCGGCCCGAGGCCAGGGGGCGGTTTCGAGGTGCGGGCGAGGTTCCCCCTGAAGGACGGACAATGACGATCAGAGTGCTGCTGGTGGACGACCAGCCGCTGCTGCGCACGGGATTCCGCCTGATCCTCGAGGCCGAGCCGGACATCACGGTCGTGGGGCAGGCCGGTGACGGCAAGGACGCCCAGGACCAGACGCGGGCCCTGCTGCCGGACGTGGTCCTGATGGACATCCGGATGCCGGGGGTCGACGGGATCGAGGCGACCCGGCGGATCGTGCGGGAGGCGGCGCCGGGGGCGCACGTGCCGAAGGTGCTGGTGCTGACCACGTTCGACCTCGACGAGTACATCGTGGAGGCGCTGCGGTCGGGGGCGTCCGGGTTCCTGCTGAAGGACGTGCCGCCGGACGAGCTGGTGCAGGCGATCCGCGTGGTGGCGGCGGGCGAGGCGATCGTCGCGCCGAGCGTGACGCGGCGGCTGCTGGACCGGTTCGCGGCGCGGCTGCCCTCGGCCTACGAGCAGCCCGCCCCGGCGCGGGTGGACCGGCTGACGGAGCGCGAGCTGGAGGTGCTGCGGCTCATCGCCAAGGGCATGTCCAACGCGGAGATCGCGGCCAAGCTCGTGGTGAGCGAGACGACGGTGAAGACGCACGTGGGCAACGTGCTGACGAAGCTCGGGCTGCGCGACCGGGTGCAGGCCGTGGTGCTGGCGTACGAGACCGGGCTGATCACTCCCGGGGCCCTGTCCTAGCGGCGGGCACGACCGCCCGCCCCCGGCAGGTGGGGAGGCGGGCGGGGCTGCCGGGTGTCAGGCCGTGACCGGCTCTTCCTTGCCGGCGGCGGGCACGTCCGGGGCGTTCTCCGGGAAGTGGCAGGCGACGCGGTGCCCGGTGGCCAGCTCCGCCAGCGGCGGCTCGACCTTCTTGCAGATGTCCTGCGCCTTCCAGCAGCGGGTGTGGAAGCGGCAGGCGGGCGGCGGGTTGAGCGGGCTGGGCACGTCGCCGGTCAGGCGGATGCGCTCGCGTCCGGCGCGTCCGCGCGGGTCGGGCACGGGCACGGCCGACATGAGGGCGTTGGTGTACGGGTGCATGGGCGCGGCGTACAGGCTCTTGCGGTCGGCGATCTCGACGATCTTGCCGAGGTACATGACGGCCACGCGGTCGCTGATGTGGCGGACCACCGACAGGTCGTGCGCGATGACCACGTACGTGAGGTCCAGCTCGTTCTGCAGGTCCTCCAGCAGGTTGACGACCTGAGCCTGGATGGACACGTCCAGGGCCGACACCGGCTCGTCGGCGATGATGAGCTTCGGCTTGAGGGCGAGCGTGCGGGCGATGCCGATGCGCTGCCGCTGGCCGCCGGAGAACTCGTGCGGGTAGCGGTTGTAGTGCTCGGGGTTGAGGCCGACGAGTTCGAGGATCTCCTGGACGGCCTTCTTGATGCCGTGGTCGGTCTGGACGCCCTGGATGCGGAACGGGGCGCCGACGATGGCGCCGACCGTGTGGCGGGGGTTCAGCGACGAGTACGGGTCCTGGAAGATCATCTGCATGTCGCGCCGGAGCGGCCGCAGCCTGCCCTGGCTCATGTGCGTGATGTCGCGGCCCTCGAACAGGACCTGGCCGGCCGTGGGCTCCAGCAGCCGGGTCACCAGGCGGCCCGTGGTGGACTTGCCGCAGCCCGACTCCCCCACCAGGCCGAGCGTCTCGCCCTTGTAGACGTCGAAGCTGATGCCGTCGACGGCCTTGACGGCGCCGACCTGCCGCTTGAGCAGGCCCTTGGTGACGGGGAAGTGCTTCTCCATGTCCCGGACGGACAGGAGCGGGTCGCCCTGCCGGGCGGGCTCGGTCGCGGGCGGGGTCTGGGGCTCGCTCACTGGCTCTCCAGCACTGGCTTGATCTCGGTCTCCCACAGGGTGCGCCGCTCGGCCGGGCTCATGTGGCAGCGCACGAGGTGGCCGCCCTCGGTCTCGGCGAGCGCCGGCACCTCCGTGTCGGCCCTGCCGCCGGTCCGCTCCGCGTACGGGCAGCGCGGGTGGAAGGCGCAGCCGGGCGGCACGTTGATGAGCGACGGCGGGCTGCCCTTGATCGGCAGGAGCCGCTCGGTGGGCTCGCGGTCGAGGCGGGGCATGGATCCCAGCAGACCCCAGGTGTAGGGGTGCTCGGGACGGTAGAAGATGTCGTCGGCCGTGCCGTACTCGATGCACTTGCCGCCGTACATGACGAGGATGTCGTCGGACAGCTCGGCGACCACGCCCAGGTCGTGGGTGATGATGATGAGCGCGGAGTCGAACTCGCGCTGCAGGTCCCGCATGAGGTCCAGGATCTGGGCCTGCACGGTGACGTCCAGCGCGGTGGTCGGCTCGTCGGCGATGAGCAGCTCGGGGTCGCACGAGAGCGCCATGGCGATCATGGCGCGCTGGCGCATGCCGCCGGAGAACTCGTGCGGGTAGGCGTCGACCCGGCGGGCCGGCTCGGGGATGCCGACGCGGCCCAGCATGTCCACGGCGTGCTTCCTGGCCACGGACTTGGAGACGTTGTGGTGGATGCGGTACGCCTCGATGATCTGGTCGCCCACGGTGTAGAAGGGGTGCATCGCCGACAGCGGATCCTGGAAGATCATCGCCATCTTCTTGCCGCGCAGGCCGCGCACGTGCTCCTGGGAGGCGCCGACCAGCTCCTCGCCGTCGAGCCAGATCTCGCCGGAGATGTCGGCGCCCCTGCCCTTGTGCAGGCCGAGGATGCCGAGGCTGGTGACGGACTTGCCGGAGCCGGACTCGCCGACGATGCCGAGCGTCTTGCCCCGTTCGAGGCTGAAGGTCAGCCCGTCCACGGACCTGACCAGGCCGTCGTCGGTCGGGAAGTGGATCTTCAGGTCTTTGACATCGAGAAAGGGGGTCACGCCAGCCTCACCCTCGGGTCGACGACCGCGTAGAGCAGGTCCACGATCAGGTTGGCCAGGATGATGAAGGTCGCCGCGAGCAGCGTGACGCCCATCACCTGGGGGAGGTCGTTGTTGCTGATGGCGTCCACGGCGTACTTGCCGATGCCGGGCAGGGAGAACGTGCTCTCGGTCAGCACCGCGCCGCCGAGCAGCAGTCCCAGGTCGAGGCCGAACATCGTGAGCACGGGCGTGAGCGTGGCGCGCAGGCCGTGCTTGAGCACCACGACCCGCTCGGGCAGGCCCTTGGCCCTGGCGGTCCGGATGTAGTCCTCGGACATGGTCTCCAGCATGCCGGCGCGGGTGAGCCGGGCGTAGCCGGCCGCGTACAGGAAGGCCAGCGTGACCCACGGCAGGATCAGGTTGTTGGCCCAGGTGAACGGGTCCTCGGTGAGCGGCACCCAGTCGGCCACGTCGCCGACCAGGCCGAGCTGGTCGCGGAAGATGGCCAGCGAGACGATGCCGGTGAAGAAGATGGGCAGCGACACGCCGGCCAGGGCGATGCCCATGGAGACGCGGTCGAAGAAGCTGCCCCGCTTGAGCGCGGACACCACGCCGGTCGCCACGCCGAAGATGACCCACACGACGGCCGCGCCGAGCGCCAGCGACAGCGTGATCGGCAGCCGGTTGAGCAGGTCGGGCAGGACCGGGTTCTGGGACACGTAGGAGTAGCCCAGGCAGGGGGCCGGGCAGTGCTCGATGCCGGGGCCGTAGTTGCGGTCGACGCCGACGAAGATGCCCTTAACGAACCGGCCGTACTGCACGATGATCGGGTCGTTGAAGCCCAGCCGGATGGCCGTGTCGTGGATGACCTGGGCGTTGGCCGCCTTGCCCACGTACCGGGAGGCGAGGTCGTCAGCGGACATCCCAGCGAGCCGAGGCACGAGGAAGAAGATGGCGAACGTCGCGATGCTCACCACGAAGAGCAGCATGACGGCCGCTACCAACCGTCTGAGAATGTATGTCACCACTGATCTCGGCCACGGGCGGCCGGGCCTTGTGGGCCCGGCCGCCCAAGCCTTCACCTGCTTTCGACGGACGTTCCTGCGGGATTGCCCCGGCCGGGTACTACTGGGTGCTCAGCGTGAGGAACTCGTACATGCCCCAGTTCTGGCTGACGAAGACGTTCTTCAGCGTGGGCGGCCGGTAGAACAGGCCGTGCGCCCACACGTAGGGCAGGATGAACGCCGAGTCCATGACCTGCTTGTCCACCGCGGCCCAGATGGCGCCGCGCTTGGTGGCGTCCGTCTCGGCCGCCGCCTGGTCGATCAGCTCGTCGATCTTGGGGTCCTTCACGCCGAGGTTGGTGTTACCGGCGGGACGGATGACCCGGCTGTCGACGATCTGCTGGAAGAAGCCGAAGCCCTCGGGGTAGTCGGCGCCCCAGCCGTAGACGATGAGGCCCAGGCCGTTCTTCTTGGCGAAGTCGGGCTTGCCGGCGTACAGCTTGAAGTAGTCACCCTGCGGGTAGCCCTTGACGTCCAGCTTGATGCCCACGCGGGCGAGCGACTGCTGCAGCGCCTCGGCGGTCTGCTTCTCGGCGGCGCGCTCGTTGCGGAAGGAGATGGTGGTGCTGAAGCCGTTCGGCTGGCCGCAGGCCGCCAGCTCCTCCTTGGCCTTCTCGACGTTGCCGCCGGGGTTGGCCTCGACGCCGTACGGGTCGATCTTCTGGTAGCCGGTCATCTTCGGCGGCATGAGGCTCAGGGCGACGTCGCCGCCGGCGTCGGGGCCGCCGTAGGCGCCCTGGATGGCCGAGCGGTCGGCCGCGTAGAGGACCGCCTTGCGGCAGTGGATGTTGTCGAACGGCTTGACGTCACCGTTGATGTTGGTGAACCAGGTCCGGTCGATCAGGGCCGAGTCGGCGTACTGCTTGACCTTGTCGTCGGTCAGGACCGTCTTGCGGGCGTTGGCGGCCACGCCGGTGCTGTTGACCTTGACGTCGATCTTGCCGGACAGCAGGCGCTGGTCGAGGTCGTCCTCGTTCTGGCCGAGCAGCACCTCGATGGAGTCGTTGAGCTGCTTGCGGTTCGGGTCGGTCGCCGGGTCCCAGTTCGGGTTCTTCACGAGCTCGATGCGCTTGGTGAGCTCGTGCGACTTGAACATGTACGGGCCCGTCGAGACCGGGTGCTCCTTGTACTTCGAGCCGGTGTCCTTGGCCTCGGGCACGGGGGCCGTCTGCGGGAGCATGGCGAAGTAGTCGAAACCGCCGTACGGCTTCTTCAGGTGGAAGACGACCGTCCGGTCGTCGGGCGTCTCGACGGCCTTGAAGTCGTCGAGCTTGCCCTTCATCTTGTACGGGCCCGTGTAGTCGCCCAGGTCGAGCCAGTCGTTGAAGTAGGTGGGGCCGCTGGGCAGGATGTCCTTGTCCAGCGAGCGGGCCACGGCGTACTTCACGTCCTTGGACGTCACCGGGGTGCCGTCCTCGAACTTGACGCCCTCGCGCAGCTTGTACGTCCAGGTCTTGCCGCCGTCGCTGGGCTTGCCCAGGTCCTCGGCGAGGTCGCCGACGAGCTGCAGGCCCTCCTCGCCCGGCACCGGCTTGAACATGGTCAGCGCGCGCGTGTAGAAGCGGGAGAAGTTCCACGCGTAACCGTAGTACTGGTCGCCCGGGTCCACCGAGTCGAAGTCGCCGGGCATGCCCATCCGGAGCGTGCCGCCGGTCTTCGTCGACGGGTTGACGACCTGCGTCACCGCCGCGTTGTACTGGCTGGCGGGGGCCGCGTCACTGCCGCCGGAGGAGCTCTTGGAGCCACCGCCACCGCCGCCGCACGCGGAGACGACCAGGGCGAGAGCGGCGGTCGTTGCGACCGCCGACGCCGTTGATCTTATCTTCATGGACCTGACACACCCCTTGATCTAGGAGTTCGTAGAACTTTCGGAAAACTCACGAGGTCTATCGCGCCTTGGGGTCGAATGCGTCCCTGAGGCCGTCACCGAGCAGGTTGAACGCCAGCACGGTGACGAAGATCGCGAGACCGGGGAAGAGCATGAAGTTCGGCGCGACGTCGTAGTTGTGCACGGCCTCGGCGAGCATGCCTCCCCACGTCGGGGTCGGCGGCCGCACGCCCACGCCGAGGAAGGACAGCGCGGCCTCGAACAGGATGTTCGAGGGGATCAGCAGCGTCGAGTAGACGAGGATCGGCGCGATCAGGTTGGGCAGGATCTCCTTGAACAGGATCACGTGGTTGCGCGCGCCGAGGCTGCGGGCGGCGTCGACGAACTCGCGTTCGCGCAGCGTGAGGGTCTGTCCGCGGATGATGCGCCCGATGTAGGGCCAGTTGAAGAAGCCGATGATGAACACCAGCAGGCTGATCCTCAGTGTGTCGCCCGACATGCCGAACGCCTTGTCGGGGATCACCCCCGCCAGCGCCAGCGCGAACACCAGCAGCGGGAAGGCCAGGAAGATGTCCATGAGCCGGCTGATGACGGTGTCGATCCAGCCGCCGAAGAATCCGGCGATCATCCCGAACACGGTGCCGAGCACCACGCAGAGCAGGGTCGCGAAGAACGCGATCAGCAGGGAGATGCGGGCTCCGTACAGGATGCGGCTGAACAGGTCGCGGCCCGTGGTCGGCTCGACGCCGAAGAGGAAGTCCCAGCTCATGCCGCCGAACGCGCCGATCGGCGCCTGGATGGCCGGGTCGATCTTCTCCCGGTGCCACTCGGCCGGAGGGTGGCCCAGCCAGGAGACCAGCAGCGGCGCGAAGATCGCGATCAGGATCAGCAGGATGATGACGATGCCGCCCGCCATGGCGACACGATCGCGCTTGAGGCGCATCCACGCGATCTGGCCGAGCGAACGCCCCTGGATGGCCTTGCGGTCCGCGCCGGCCGTGACCGCTTCCGGAGCGGCCTGCGACACGGATTCGGGCACGTCGAGCGGTGCGGTCATGCGCCCTCCCGTTGCGGCGCCGCGGGGCGCGCGAAGGCTCGCGTGACCGAGGAACTGCGCATGCGGTTCATGCCCCCTGGGTTGCAGACGACGACGTCCGTGCCGGACACCGTCCGATCTGGTGGCATCCGTGAGATCAGAGACCGCACGTCACGGCCCCAGGGTGCAGAATCTATGCCTTGAGCTGCGCTGACCAGCCCCCAGGGGCGCTATGTGGCTCAACTGTGACTGACGCGAAACTCATTCGTATTGATCTTGAACGGGATGTCAGGGAGGCATTCCGATTGTGTCGCAGATCTGTGACACAAGCTCGGTCACTTGATGCCGCGGCGCCGGAGGATGTCCTCGATGTCGGAGAAGTCCTCGTCGCTCTTCCGCTTCGGGGGCGCCTCGACCGCAGGCTTGCCCGGCTGCGCGGGCCGCCCTCCGGCGCCCTCCTGGCCGGTCGCGGCCTGCCCCGTCACCTCTTCCCGGCGTGCCTTGCGGCCCTTGCGCGAGCCGCCCTCGCGGGCCAGCACGCGGCCCCGCATCACGCCGGAGACCACGAACAGCACCACGGACAGCCCGGCCACCGCGACACCGGCCCATACCAGCGGGTTGAGCACCAGGCTGGTGACGAACCCGACGACCGTCGCGCCGATCGTCCACAACGCCTGCAACGCGCCGGTCAGGTACGCGGCCACGGGCAGCAGCGCCCACGCCGCCGCGCGCATGCCCGCCGCCGCGCCCCTGCGGCGGAAGGCCAGGAAGCTGAGCACCAGCCCCGCGATGGTCAGTCCTGCGCACAGCGCCATCCACGGGATCTGTTCGAACATTCCGGCCGCCGCCCCTCGTCTCGACTACGCCTTCCATCCTGGCACGCGGACACCGGCCGGGCGCTCCTCCGCGAGGACCACTTCCCCCTTAGGGGAAGGGGCCGGAGATCTCAGGGACACCCCGCGGGGATCTCCCCCGGCGACCGGGGAGGGTCAGGCGGGGACGAGGGCGCGGAGGTCGTCGATCGTGACCGAGGTGAGCGAGGGGACGACCAGGCGGCCCGGGGCGGGCTCGACCGGCAGGACGCTCGGCACCGCCACCACCGCGCAGCCGGCCGCCGTGGCGGCCGCGACGCCCGTGGGAGAGTCCTCCAGCACCACGCAGCGGACCGGCTGCACGCCGAGCAGCCGCGCCGCCGTCAGGTACGGCTCCGGGTCCGGCTTGGTACGGGTCACGTCGTCGGCCGTGACGACCGCGTCGAAGCGCTCGCGGCCCACGCCCTTGAGCACCGCGTCCGCGATGTCCTTCAGCGAGGACGTGACCAGGGCCACCGGGACGCCCTCCGCGCGCAGCCCGTCGAGCAGCTCCGAGGCGCCCGGCATGATCCGCACCCCCTCGGACAGGGCGGCGACCATGCCGTCGACCATCCACTGCCACAGAGTCGCCGCAGGCACGTCCGCGCCCGACACCTGGATCATGTAGTCGACCGTGCGCTGCATGGAGCCGCCCACGAGGTGTGCCTGGTGCTCGGCGGTCCAGACGGCGCCGAGCCGGGCCATCACGCCGGTCTCGATCTCCAGCCACACCTTCTCGGTGTCGACGAGAAGGCCGTCCATGTCGAAGAAGGCGGCTTGCATGCGGCTCCGATCGGTCGCTGACGGGTGCCGGCGGCCCGGCGCGGGGCCGGGCCGCCGGCTGGGGCGTCAGACGTTGAAGTACTTGGCCTCGGGGTGGTGGGCGACGAGGGCGGAGGTGGCCTGCTCGGGGTGGAGCTGGAACTCCTCCGACAGCGTGACCCCGATGCGCTCGGGCGAGAGCAGCTCGAAGAGCTGCACCTGGTCCTCCAGGTTGGGGCAGGCCGGGTAGCCGAACGAGTAGCGGCAGCCCTCGATGTTGACCTTGAGCATGTCGTCCAGCGACTCCTCGCCGCCGATGCCCAGCTCCGCCCGGACCCGCGCGTGCCAGTACTCGGCCAGCGCCTCGGTGAGCTGGACGGACAGGCCGTGCAGCTCCAGGTAGTCGCGGTAGGCGTCCTTGGCGAACAGCTCCGCCGTGGCCTCGGAGATCTTGCCGCCCATGGTCGCCACCTGGAACGCGACCACGTCCACCTCGCCGGACTCGCGCGGGCGGAAGAAGTCGGCCAGGCACAGGTGGCGGTCGCGGCGCTGGCGCGGGAACGTGAAGCGGGTGCGCTCGCGGCCCGCGTCGTCCAGGATGATCAGCGAGTCGCCGTCGCTGACGCACGGGAAGTAGCCGTAGACGACGGCCGCCTCCAGCAGGCCCTCGGTCTGGATGCGGTCGAGCCACATGCGCAGCCGGGGCCGGCCCTCGGTCTCCACCAGCTCCTCGTAGTCGGGGCCGTCGCCGCCGCGGGTCGGCTTGAGCCCCCACTGGCCCAGGAACAGCGCGCGCTCGTCGAGGAAGGCGGCGTACTCGGTCAGCGAGATGCCCTTGACGATGCGGTCGCCGTGGAAGGGCGCCACCGGCACGCGGTTGTCGGTGGCCACGTCGGAGCGGGCGGGCAGCTCCTCGACGGGGGTGCGCTGGAGCACGGCGCCGGTCTTGACGCGGCGCTCGCGCAGCGGCGGCAGCGTCGCGCCGGCCACGCCGCGCTTGACGGCCATGAACGAGTCCATGAGCCGCAGCCCCTCGAAGGCGTCGCGGGCGTAGCGCACCTCGCCCTCGAACAGCTCGGCGAGGTCCTGCTCGACGTAGGCGCGGGTGAGCGCGGCGCCGCCCAGCAGCACCGGGTACTTCTCGGCCAGGCCCCTGGAGTTCATCTCCTCCAGGTTCTCCTTCATGATGACCGTCGACTTCACCAGCAGGCCGGACATGCCGATGACGTCGGCCTTGCTGTCGTCGGCGGCCTCCAGGATCGCGGAGACGGGCTGCTTGATGCCGAGGTTGACGACCTGGTAGCCGTTGTTGGACAGGATGATGTCGACGAGGTTCTTGCCGATGTCGTGGACGTCGCCCTTGACGGTGGCCAGCACGATGCGGCCCTTCGTCTCGCCCTCCACCCGGTCCATGTGCGGCTCCAGGTAGGCGACGGCGGCCTTCATGACCTCGGCCGACTGGAGCACGAACGGCAGCTGCATCTGGCCGGAGCCGAACAGCTCGCCGACGGTCTTCATGCCGTCGAGCAGCACCTCGTTGATGATCTCCAGGGCGGGCCGCTGGTCCAGGCCGGCGTCGAGGTCGGCCTCCAGGCCCTTGCGCTCGCCGTCGATGATGCGCCGCTTGAGCCGCTCCCACAGCGGCAGCGCGGCCAGCTCCTCGGCCCTGCCGGCGCGCACCGCGGCGGCGTCGACGCCCTCGAACAGGTCCATGAACCGCTGCAGCGGGTCGTAGCCCTCGCGGCGCCGGTCGTAGACCATGTCGAGCGCGACCTGGCGCTGCTCGTCGGGGATGCGGGCCATCGGCACGATCTTGGAGGCGTGGACGATGGCCGAGTCGAGGCCGGCGTTGACGCACTCGTTGAGGAACACCGAGTTGAGCACCATGCGCGCGGCCGGGTTGAGGCCGAAGGAGATGTTGGACAGGCCCAGCGTGGTCTGCACGCCCGGGTAGCGGCGCTTGAGCTCGCGGATGGCCTCGATGGTCTCCAGGCCGTCGCGGCGGGTCTCCTCCTGGCCGGTGGCGATGGGGAAGGTCAGGCAGTCGACGATGATGTCCTCGACCCGCATGCCCCAGTTGCCGGTCAGGTCCTCGATGAGGCGGGTGGCGACGCGCACCTTCCAGTCGGCGGTGCGGGCCTGGCCCTCCTCGTCGATGGTGAGGGCGACCACGGCCGCGCCGTGCTCGCGGACCAGCCGCATGATCTTCTGGAAGCGGGAGTCGGGGCCGGCGCCGTCCTCGTAGTTGACGGAGTTGACGGCGGCGCGGCCGCCGAGCATCTCCAGGCCGGCCTTGAGCACCTCGGGCTCGGTGGAGTCGAGCATGATCGGCAGCGTGGAGGCGGTGGCGAAGCGGAAGGCCAGCTCCCGCATGTCGCCGACGCCGTCGCGGCCGACGTAGTCGACGCACAGGTCGAGCATGTGGGCGCCGTCGCGGGCCTGGTCGCGCGCCATCTCGACGCAGTCGTCCCAGCGGCCCGCCAGCATGGCCTCGCGGAACGCCTTGGAGCCGTTGGTGTTGCACCGCTCGCCGATCGCGAGGTAGGAGGTTTCCTGCCGGAACGGGACGCTCTGGTACAGCGAGGACGCGCCGGGCTCCGGGTGCGGGCGGCGCGTCACGGGCTCGCGGCCGCGCACCCGCTCGACGACCTGGCGCAGGTGCTCGGGCGTGGTGCCGCAGCAGCCGCCGATCATCGACAGGCCGTAGTCGCGGGTGAAGGCGTCGTGGGCGTCGGCCAGCTCCTGGGCGCCGAGCGGGTAGTAGGCGCCGTCGGAGGTCAGCACCGGCAGGCCGGCGTTGGGCATGCAGGACAGCTTCAGCCGGGAGTGGCGGGCGAGGTAGCGCAGGTGCTCGCTCATCTCGGCGGGGCCGGTGGCGCAGTTGAGGCCGATCACGTCGACGCCGAGCGGCTCGATCGCGGTCAGCGCGGCGCCGATCTCGGAGCCGAGCAGCATCGCGCCGTTGGTCTCGATCGTCACCTGGGCGATGACCGGCACGTCACGGCCGGAGTCCTCGGCGGCCCGCTTGGCGCCGACGACGGCGGCCTTGACCTGGAGGAGGTCCTGGCAGGTCTCGATGATGATCGCGTCGGCGCCGCCCGCGATGAGGCCGGCGGCGTTGTCGCGGTAGGCGTCGCGCAGGCTGGCGTACGGCAGGTGACCGAGGGTGGGCAGCTTGGTGCCGGGGCCCATCGAGCCGAGCACGAAGCGCGGCTGGTCGGGGGTGGACCAGTGGTCGGCCCGCTCCCGGGCGATGCGCGCGCCCGCCTCGGAGTACTCGAAGACCCGGTCGGAGATGTCGTACTCGCCGAGGGCCGCGAGGTTGGCGCCGAAGGTGTTGGTCTCGACGCAGTCGACGCCGACGGCGAAGTACGCGTCGTGGACGCCGGCGACGATGTCGGGCCGGGTGACGTTGAGCACCTCGTTGCAGCCCTCGAGTCCCTCGAAGTCGTCGAGGGTGGGGTCCTGCGCCTGCAGCATCGTCCCCATGGCGCCGTCGGCGACGATCACTCGCTGGGACAGGGCTTCACGGAAGGAGGACGCGGGGCTGCTCATGGCGCTCAGCTTATCGGCTGTGCCCGCCGCGGGTTCTCGGGGACACGGGAATTGGATCATCAGGGATCGGGTCCCTGCACCGGCGTCACTCCGGTAACGGGATCCGGCCGCCGGTGGATGGTGCGGAGCCGGGCCCGCGTCTGGTAAAGGTGATCATCAGCACTCGGTGACATGAGCGGCTCCTCACCGCATAGGCTTAGCGGGACGGAGGAGAGAGGAGGCGACACATGATCGAGCTCGAAGGGCTCCCCGAGCTCGTCGACCCGGTGCTCATCGCCGCGTTCGAGGGGTGGAACGACGCGGGCGAGGCTTCCAGTGGTGTGATCGCCCACCTCGAGTCCGCGTGGAAGGCCGAGCCGCTGATCGCGCTCGACCCCGACGACTACTACGACTTCCAGGTCACCCGGCCCATCGTGGAGATGGGCGACGGGCTGACGCGTTCGATCGTGTGGCCGACGACCCGGCTCTTCCACGCGCGCCCGCCGGGGCTGGAGCGCGACGTGGTGCTGCTGCGCGGCATCGAGCCCAACATGCGCTGGCGCTCGTTCTGCGCCGACATCATCGAGGTCTGCCGCGAGCTGGGCGTGGAGCTGGCCGTCATGCTCGGCGCGCTGCTCAACGACTCCCCGCACACCCGGCCGGTGCCGATCCTGGGCGGCGCGACGGACGAGGCGCTGGCCCGCTCGACCAATCTGGAGCTGAGCCGCTACGAGGGCCCGACGGGCATCGTGGGCGTGCTCCAGCACGCCTTCGGCGAGGCCGGGCTGAAGGCCGTGTCGCTGTGGGCGTCGGTGCCCCACTACGTCGCCCAGCCGCCCAACCCGAAGGCGACGCTGGCGCTGCTGCGCCGCATGGAGGACGTCCTGGACATCCCGATGCCGCTCGGCGACCTGGACGAGGAGGCCCGCGCGTGGGAGCGCGGCGTGGACGAGCTGGCGTCCCAGGACAGCGAGGTGGCCGAATACGTCAAGGAGCTGGAGGACCGCAAGGACGCGGCGGAGCTCCCCGAGGCCAGCGGCGACGCGATCGCGGCCGAGTTCGAGCGGTACCTGCGGCATCGCGACACCGATACTGACAGCTAACTTCCAGCATTTCGGGCGCGCTTCCCGCGCGCCGTCCGGGTCATAATCGGGGCCGTAGGACGGCGAGGCCGGCCGGGGGTTCCAGCCCGGTCAGGGCCTGGCCGAGGCTGAGGCAGGAGAGTCGGGCGTGCGCCGGTCACAGGGGCGTCACGCCGCCCCGTTCCACGTGACCGCCCACGTAAGGCCCCCCATGGTGACATCTCACGTAGACCCGCACCAGCGAAGCCAGGACGCCAGGCGACGTGTCCTGGAGATGGCGCTCTCCCTGCGCGACGGGCCGCCGGGCGGCTCGGTCGACCACTTCCTAGCGCTGCTGCAGTACCGCCTGCCGTTCTGGCTGAGCGTCCTGCACGACCTGTCGAACCACGCCGGCCGCGACACGGTCCGCGGCAATCTGGTGCCGGTGGCGCGGGCGGGCGTCGAGTACCACCTGGAGGTGCAGTCGGCCGCGCTGCCCGCGTTCAGCTCGCCCGACGTGACCGTGCGCGTCCGCGAGGCCATCCGCGCCGCGGGGCTCGGGCCGGACGCGGAGGTGACGCCGCTGGCCGCCTACCTGGAGGAGGAGCGGCGGCTCGGCCGGGTGGCGGCCTGCGTGGACCCGGAGGCGAGCGCGCGGCTGCTGCTCGCGGGCTGCTTCCACCGGGCCTACCTTGAGCTGTTCGTCGGGGCGGACGCGGTCCCGTCACGGGACGTGAGCGCCGAGGAGATCGTCCGCGAGCTACGGCTGGATCCCCCCGCCTGACCGCCCGTCTGACCGCCCGCCTGCTCCGTCCGCCCGCCCCCGCTGTGGCGGGCGGGGGGGGGGGGGGGCGCGGGGCACGGCGGGCCTTCGGGTCAGGTCAGGCCGTCGCGGCGCGGGCGGCCAGGGCGGCCTCGTCGTAGCGGGCCCACACCAGCGACGCCACGTCCGGGTCCGCGCCCAGGGGGTCGGTGACGAGGTCGGCCCCCGCGGCCAGGAGACGGCCGTGGAAGTGACCGGGCGCCAGCACGTACGACGCGACGGCCACCCGCCGGGCCGGACCGGACCCGGCCCGTTCCAGCGCCTCGGGGAGCGTCGGCGTGCCGGCCGAGGCGAACGCCGCGGTGACCGGCCGGCCGAGCCGCACCGCGAGGCGGTGGGCGGCGGCGCGCACGTCGGCCAGCGCGGCCGGGTCGGACGAGCCGGCCGCGCCGAGGACGACCGCGTCGGTGCGGCGCAGCCCCGCGCGGGTGAGCGAGCGGGTCAGCGCGGAGGTGAGCAGCCCGTGGGGGCCGAGCGGCGCCGCCATGAGCGCCCCCGGCCGGTGCTGGGCGAGCACGGCGGGCAGGTCCACGTGGACGTGGTAGCCGCCGGCGAGCAGCAGCGGCGCCACGACCACCGGCCCGGGGACGGCCGGCAGGACGTCGCGCAGCAACGGGCCGCTGATCTCCAGGTAGGCCAGCTCGACGCGGCGCCCCGGCCGTCGCCGGCGGACGGCGGCGGCCAGCTCGGCGAGGGTGCGCTCCCCCTCGGCGCTGCGCGTGCCGTGCGCCGCGAGCACCAGCGTGGGCGCGCCGCCCCGGGTCACCGCCGGGGGAAGTCCCCGGGACGGCCCTTTCGGCAGCGCCCGGGACGGATGCGGAGACGGGCTCCGGGTCGGGCCCGGACGCACGCTCACTGGTGGGCCTCGTGGGTGCAGGCCAGGCGGTAGCCGCGCTTGACCACCGTCTCGACGATGCCGCCCGGCCCGAGCGCGCGCCGCAGCCGGGTGATCGCCATCTCGACCGCGTGCTCGGCCGAGTCGCGGGCCAGGCTGCCGGGCAGCACCGTGCGCAGCTCCGTACGGGACACCACGTGGCCGGGCTTGTCGGCCAGCCGCTTGAGCACGGCCATCGGCGCGGGCGGCAACGGCCGCAGCTCGCCGTCCACGACGACGGCGTGGCCGCGGATCTCCAGGTGGTGCCCGCCGGCGAGGACGCGGGTGACGCCGTGCTCGGGCAGGTGCCGGGCCAGGGCCCGGGCGAGCGCGCCGAGCCGGGAGCGTTCCGGCTGGAGGGTGGGGATGCCGCGGGAGACGAGCGGGTCGGCGGTGACGGGGCCGACGCAGGCGGCGACGACCCGGTCGCCGAAAGCGGCCAGCAGCGGCTCCTCCTGCCCTTCGGCGCGGGCGGCGGCGAGCATGGCGTGCACGGCGGGCGCGCTGGTGAAGGCGACGGCGTCGACGGCTCCGGAGATCGTCTGGGTGATGAGGCGGCACAGGGGCGAGGGGTCGCGGTAGGGCAGCCACCGGTAGACGGGGATCTCGATCACCTCGGCGCCCGCCGCGCGCAGGTCGGCGACGAAGTCGGCCAGCGGCTCGCCGTGGAGCTGCACCGCGATGCGCCGGCCCCGCAGGTCCTGGGCGAGCAGGTGCTCCTTGACCTCCTTGCAGGAGTCGGTGGCGGGCGTCCAGTGGTCGTCCAGACCGGCGGCGCGGACCGCTCCCCTGGCCTTGGGGCCGCGGGTGAGCAGGCGGGCGCGGGCGAGCCGGGCGACGAGGTCGCCGGACAGGCCCCAGCCCTCGGCGGCGGCCACCCAGCCCCGGAAGCCCACGCCGGTGGTGACCACCACGTCGTCGAGGGGTCCTTCCAGGCTGAGGCGGGTGGCGGCCAGCAGGTCGGAGTCCTCGGCGAGCGGCACGAGGCGGATCGCCGGCGCGCTCACCACGCGGGCGCCTCTCCGTTCGAGCAACGCGCCGAACTCCTCCCGCCGGCGGGTCGCGGTGACGCCGACGGTGAAGCCGGACAGGGCGTTGGGAGCCGTCTCGTGGGTACGCGACGGGTCCTCGTCGGGGAGCGCGCTCACGCGGACACCTCCTGATGGATCGGGGGAGCCGGCGGGCCCGGCCGGGCCCCGAGCACCCGGCCGGGCATCACAGGCACGTGAGCCAGAAGTGAGATCACGCGCTCCATGGTGCTTTCGTGCCGTTTCGCCGCTGGGTCCCTTCTGTTACCGCTGTGCTACAAGCGCCCCGGAAACCGTGCGCGGCGAGAACGGCAGGCAGTTGTCACCGCGGTGCCACATCCGCCGCCGTCCGGGATTGATCGCGAGCGGGCGCGGGAAGCCTTCCGGGTGACCAAGCGACCTTTCGGGGAGGTTCGGTGACGGTCCGGCCCATCCGCCTGTTCGACGACCCGGTGCTGCGCTCGGTGGCGGCGCCGGTGCGCGACTTCGACCGCGAGCTGCGCGGCGTGGTCAAGGCGCTGATCGCGACGATGCGCGCCGGCCCGGGGCGCGCGGGGCTGGCGGCGCCCCAGATCGGGGTGCCGCTGCGGGTGGTCGCCTACGCGTACGAGGGCCGGTCAGGCCACCTCGTCAACCCCCGCCTGGAGCTGTCGGAACGACGCGTGACGGCGGACGAGGCCTGCCTGTCGGCGCCGGGGGTGTGGTGGCCGCTGGAGCGCTCCTACATGGTGGTCGCGCGCGGCCGTGACATGTTCGGCAAGCCCGCGACGGTACGGGCGCTGGGCGTGCTGGCGAGGGTGCTGCAGCACGAAGTGGACCATCTGGACGGCGTGCTGTTCAGCGATCACCTGGAAGCAGGCGAGCGGGAACGGTTTCTGGCCGTCGCACGACCATCGGGATGAGGGAGCGGCGCTGGTCGGGGTCGGTGCCGCCCCAGACGCCGTTGACCTGGCGGGTGTCGATCGCGTAGTCCAGGCAGGGCTGGCGCACCGGGCATCCCCGGCACACCGACTTGGCCTGCTCCACCTGCTCACGGCCCGGCCCCTCCATCGTGATCGGGAAGAACAGTTCCGGGTCCATGGCCTGGCAGGCGGCCCTGCGTGACCAGTCGAGCATCATCATGCTCAGGGCGCCTACCCCTTTCCCCGCGGGTCACACCACTTCGTCGAGCAGCCTGTCCCAGTCGGCGAGGAACCGGCCGAGCCCGTAGCGGCTCAGGGCCGCGGCGCGGGCGGCCTTCCCGGCCTGGGCGGCCCGCTCCGGATCGGCGGCGAACTCCTTCAGCGCTCCGACCAGCACGTTCATCCTGGTGGAGATGACGCCCGCCTCCGGCGGGACGGCCTCGACGGCCTCGGTGGCGGCCAGCGCCACGACCGGCATGCCGATCGTCATCGCCTCGATGAGGGCCAGCCCGAGCGAGGTCCACCGGTACGGGTGCAGGTAGACGCGCCGCCGGGCCAGCTCCCGGTGCATGAGGTGCTGCGGCAGGTCCTCGTACGTCCCGTACGGCAGTTCCCTGACCTTCATGCCGAACACGTCGAGCGGCACGGCCTCGTGGAAGCGGGGCAGCAGGTCGGTGCCGGCGACGCGGGTGCGCCGCACCGGCTCGTTGACCACGACGCCGGCCCGGGGCAGCTCGCCGGTGTAGAGGTGGCCGGGGTCGGGGACGCCGTGCTCGATCACCCGGGTGGGGGCCCTGCCGTTGTCCCAGTACAGGTCGTTGAAGTGGGTCACGTGGACGAGCGTGATGTCGTCCCGGCCGGCGAGCGGGTGGCGGGTGCGGGGCACGTCGCCCGCGGGCGTGTTGTGCTCGACGTAGACGCCGGGCAGGTCGCGGCCGAGCCACTCGCGGGCCAGGTCGAGGTCGCGGGGGCGCTGGTAGACGACGGCGTCGATCGGCTCGTGGCGCAGCCGGTCCCAGCTGACCTCGCGGGCGCTCCCGGGCCAGTCGTAGGTGTCGGCGCGGCCCAGGCCGTCGGGGCCGCGACCGGGGACGAGCGGCAGGACGTACTCGTGCGGCCCGCGGATGAACGCGCTGGTCCACGCGCCGTGGACGTGCCACAGGAGGATCCTCACCAGCGGCTCCAGCCGATCACGCGGGCCCGGCGCGAGTGGCCGGCGGGGACGGGGGCGGCCTCCAGGTCGCCCAGCAGCCGGTCGGTCACCTCGGTGAGGTCGGCGGCCACCTCGGCGGCCTCCAGGACCTCCTGGTGCAGCGTCTGCGGCGTGGGCACGAGGATGCCGCGGGCGCCCGCCGCGCGCGCCGCCTCCATGTCCCTGCCGATGTCGCCGACCACCACGCAGTCGCGCGGGCTCACGTCCAGCACGGCCGCGGCCCTGATGACCAGGCCCGGCGCGGGCTTGCGGCAGGTGCAGCAGTCGCCGTCGTCGTGGACGCAGATCGCCCACGCGTCGAACGGCCCCATGAGCTCCTCGACCCGGGCGTTGACCTGCCCCATCTCGTCGGGCGTGATGAGCCCCTTGGCCACCCCGGACTGGTTGGTCACCACGGCCACCGGGATCTCCGCGCGCCGCAGGCGTGACAGCGCCTCGACCGCCCCCGGCATCGGCTGCACCTTGCCGGGGTCCCCGTTGTACGGGATGTCCCTGATCAGGGTCCCGTCACGGTCGAAGAGCACGGCCCCGGGACCTCGCTGTACGAACACCGCTCACCTCCGTCACGCCGGCCGGTCAGCTACCCGGCGAGGTCCCCCACAAACAACTACTGAGCGTGACCAATCGCAGAGCCCGCAGGCTGTTTTCGCACCTCCACGCGATGCCGCATGTTTGAGAGTCGCTTCTCTCGGTAGCGGTTCTCCATCCGGTGGGAGGAGCCAGATGAGATTTCTCGGCATCAACGCGATCTTTCACGACCCCGCCGCGGCGGTCGTCGCCGACGGCCGCATCGTCGCCGCCGCGGAGGAGGAGCGGTTCAGCCGCCGCAAGCACGGCAAGCGGCCGCTCGCCTTCTCGGCCTGGGAGCTGCCGGAGCTGGCGGCCGCCTGGTGCCTGACCGAGGCCGGGCTGTCCCCCGAGGATCTCGACGCGGTCGCCTACTCCTACGATCCGGCCCTGGTCGTCCGGCGTCCCGAGGGCGACTGGGAGGACCTGCGCACGAGGTACGCGGTGCGCGCGCCGAACTTCCTCGCCACGGCCCTGCCCGGCCTGGACCCGGCGCGGGTGCGCTTCGTCCCCCACCACGTGGCGCACGCCGCCTCGGCGGGGCTGGCCGCGCCGTTCCGGGACTGCGCGGTGCTCGTGTGCGACGGCCGCGGCGAGAACGTCTCCCACCTGGCGGGCCGCTACCGCGACGGCGAGCTGGAGGTGCTCGCCGCGCAGGAGCTGCCGCACTCGCTCGGGCTGATGTACGAGGACGTGACCCAGCACCTGGGCTTCCTGCGCTCCAGCGACGAGTACAAGGTCATGGCGCTGGCCTCCTACGGCCGGCCGCGGCACCTGGAGTCGCTGCGCGAGCTGATCCGCACCACGGAGGACGGCGGGTTCCGGGTCGAGCCGATCGACTGGAACTCCTACGCCAAGGCCCTGTCCAGGGGCTCGCCGTGGACGCCGGACCACGCTGACCTCGCCGCGAGCGTGCAGGCGCGGCTGGAGGAGGTGCTGCTGGAGCTGGTCCGCTGGCTGCACGAGCGCACCGGGGAGCGGCGCCTGGCGCTGGCCGGCGGGGTCGCGCTCAACTGCGTCGCCAACACCCGCCTGCTGGACGAGGGGCCGTTCGAGGAGGTGTGGGTGCAGCCCGCCGCGGGCGACTCCGGCACCGCGCTGGGCGGCGCCCTGCACCTGGCGCAGGCGTACGGCGAGCGGGCCACGCCCATGATCGGCGCCGACCTGGGTCGCGGCTTCACCGACGAGGAGCTGGGCGCCTGGCTGGACGTGGCGCGGGTGCCGTACACGCGGCCGGCCGACCTGGCCGACGCGGTGGCGGCCGAGCTGGCCGCCGACCGGATCGTCGCCTGGTTCCAGGGCCGCTCCGAGTACGGACCGCGGGCGCTCGGCCGGCGCTCGCTGCTCGCCCACCCGGGGCACGCCCGCAACACCGAGCGGCTCAACGACGTCAAGGGCCGCGAGCAGTTCCGGCCGATCGCGCCGATGGTGCTGGAGTCGCGGGCCCGCGACATCTTCACGCGGGGGCCGGTGCCCTCGCCGTACATGCTGTTCGTGCACGAGGTCGACCCGGCGTGGCGGGAGCGGATCCCGGCCGTGGTGCACGTGGACGGGACGGCGCGGGTGCAGACGGTGTCGCCGCGCTCGGAGCCGCTGCTGGCCCGGATGCTGTCGTCGTTCGAGGCCCGCACCGGGCTTCCGGTCGTGGTCAACACGAGCCTCAACACCGCCGGGCGGCCCATGGTGGACGACCCGCGCGACGCGCTGGAGTGCTTCGGCTCCTCGCCGGTGGACGTGCTCGCCCTCGGGCCGTACCTGGTGCGGCGGCGGGAGGTGTTCGCTCAGTGATCACGGTGGTGGTCCCCACGGTGGGGCGGCCGAGCCTGCGCGCGACGCTCGCGGCGCTCGGGCCGGACGTGCCGGTGATCGTGGTGGACGATCGGCCGGCCGGACATGACGGGGCGCCGCTGGTGACACCCGGGCACGTGACGGTCGTGCGGTCCGGCGGGCGGGGGCCCGCCGCCGCGCGCAACGCGGGCTGGCGGGCGGCCTCGACGCCGTGGGTGGCCTTCCTCGACGACGACGTGGTGCCGGGGCCCGGCTGGTACGAGGCGCTGTGGAAGGACCTGGCCGGGCTGTCGCCGCCGGTCGCGGGCAGCCAGGGGCGGATCAGGGTGCCGCTGCCCGCCGGCCGGAGACCCACCGACGCCGAGCGGAACACGGCGGGCCTGGCCGGGGCGCTGTGGATCACCGCCGACATCGCCTACCGGCGGGCCGCGCTGGAGGAGGTCGGCGGGTTCGACGAGCGCTTCCCCCGGGCCTACCGCGAGGACGCGGACCTGGCGCTGCGGCTGACCAATCGGGGGCACCGGCTGGTGCGGGGCGAGCGGGTGACCGTGCACCCGGTGCGCGACGACGGGTTCTGGGCCAGCGTGCGCTTCCAGCGGGGCAACGCCGACGACGCGCTGATGCGGCGCCTGCACGGGCCGGGGTGGCGGGAGGCGATCGGCGGGGCGCGGGGACGGCTGCGCCGCCACGCCGCGGCCACGGCCCTCGGTATGGCCGCCGCGGGCCTCGGCGTGGCCCGGCTGCTGGGCGCCCGCCGGCCGGACACCGCCTTCCTGGCGGCGGCGGGCGCGGGGTGGGCGGCGTTGACCGCCGAGTTCGTCTGGGCGCGGATCGCGCCCGGCCCGCGGACGCCGCGCGAGGTGCTGCGGATGGCCGTCACCAGCGTGCTGATCCCGCCGGTCGCCTGCGCGCACCGGCTGCGGGGGGAATGGAAGGTGCGGCGATGAGCGGACGGGTGCTCGTGGCGCGGCTGGACGACGCCGGGGACGTGCTGCTGGCCGGCCCCGCCGTCCGGGCCGTGAGCGCGCACGCGCGCGAGGTGACCGTGCTCGCCGGGCCGCGCGGCCGGGCCGCGGCCGAGCTGCTGCCCGGCGTGGACCGGGTGATCGTGTGGCAGGCGCCGTGGATCGACCACCGGCCGCCGCCCGTGTCCCCGGAGGACGTGGACGACCTGCTCGGCCGGATCCGCGGCGTCGACGAGGCGGTGATCCTCACCTCGTTCCACCAGTCGGCGCTGCCGCTGGCGCTGCTGCTGCGGCTGGCCGGCGTGGGCCGGATCTGCGCCATCAGCAACGACTACCCCGGCTCGCTGCTCGACGTGCGGCACGTCGTCGACGAGGGGCTGGACGTCCCCGAGGCGGAGCGGATGCTCGCCGTGGCCCGCGCCGCCGGCTTCGACCTGCCGCCCGGCGACGACGGCCGGCTCGCCGTCCGCCGCCCGCTGCCGGACGTGTCCCGCTTCGGCCTCGGTCCCGGCCCGTACGTCGTCGTGCACCCCGGCACGTCGGCGCCCGCCCGGACCTGGCCGCCCGAGCGCAACCGCGAGGCGGTGCGGGAGCTGGCCGACGACGGCCACCGGATCGTCGTCACCGGCATGGAGCGTGAGCTGACCGCCCATGTCGCGGCCGGGGCCCCCGAGGCGGCCGTGGACCTCGGCGGCGCGACCACGCTGGCGGAGCTCGCGGCCGTCATCGAGGGCGCCGCCGTGCTCGTCGCCGGCAACACCGGCCCAGCCCACCTGGCGGCGGCGGTCGGCACGCCGGTCGTCAGCCTGTTCGCCCCGGTCGTCCCGGCCGCGCGGTGGGCCCCGTACCGGGTCCCCACGGTCCTGCTCGGCGACCAGGGGGCACCATGCCGGGACTCCCGGGCGCGCGTGTGCCCGGTGCCCGGCCATCCCTGTCTGGCGCAGGTGACCAGTGAGCAGGTCGTCAAGGCAGTGAGGGAGCTGAACCAGTGAGAATCGCCCTGGTCTCGGAGCACGCGGACCCGCTCGCGGCCATCGGCGGCGTCGACGCCGGCGGGCAGAACGTCTACGTCGCCGCCCTGGCCGCCGCCCTCGGGGCGCGCGGCCACGAGGTGGTCGTCCACACCCGGCGCTGGGGGCAGGACCAGCCGGACCGCGTCGTGATCGCTCCGGGCGTGCGCGTGGAGTACGTCACCGCGGGCCCGGCCGCGCCGGTCCCGAAGGACGAGCTGCCGCCGTACATGCCGGAGTTCACCGCGCGCCTGGCGGCGCGATGGGAGGAGGAGCCGCCCGATGTCATCCACGCGCACTTCTGGATGAGCGGGCAGGCCTCGCTGCGGGCCGCCGGGAACGTGCCGGTGGTGCACACCTTCCACGCGCTCGGCACCGTCAAGCGGCGCTGGCAGGGCGCCGCCGACACCAGCCCGGCCCACCGCGTGGACACCGAGCGGCAGATCGGCCGCAGCGCCGACGCCGTGCTCGCGACCTGCCGCGACGAGGTGAACGAGCTGCGCGCGATGGGCGTGCCCGAGCAGCGGATCGCGATCGTGCCGTGCGGCGTGGACACCGGCGTGTTCCGCCCCGACGGCCCGTCGGCGCCACCCTCCGGCGCCTCCTGGGCCTGGGACGGCGCGGGAGCCCCGGGCGGCGGGCGGATGGCGCGGGTGCTCAGCATCGGCCGGCTGGTGCCGCGCAAGGGCGTGGACACCGTCGTGCAGGCCATGCGGCTGCTGCCGCGCGCCGAGCTGGTGATCGCCGGCGGGCGCGTGGACGACGAGGAGGCGGTACGGCTGCGCGACCTGGCCGACGGGTGCGGCATCGGCGACCGGGTGCGGGTCGTCGGCAGCGTCCCGCGCGACGAGGTGCCCGCGCTCATGCGCTCGGCCGACGTGCTGGTGACGGTGCCGTGGTACGAGCCGTTCGGGATGGCGCCGGTCGAGGCGATGGCGTGCGGCGTGCCGGTGATCGCCTCGGCCGTCGGCGGCCACCTCGACACCGTCGCCGGATGCGGCCTGCTCGTGCCGCCCCGCCGCCCGCGCGCCCTGGCCAGGGCGCTCAAGGACGTACTGGCGGATCCGGCCCGGCGCCGCGCGATGGGCGCGGCCGGGGCGCGCAGGGCGCGCGAACGGTACGGCTGGCCGCGCGTCGCCGAGCGCACGGAGGCCGTGTACACGCAGGTCATCGACGGCAGGCTGTGCCGTCTCACCGCGCTGGGAGGGTGAGCCATGGACGCGCATCTGCAGAAGCTGTGCGCCACCCTGGCGCGCGTCGACGGCCACACGGCCGTCGTCCGCGCGTGGGGCGGCAAGCTGGCCGGGGTGCTGGGCTCCGGCGGCAGGCTGCTGGCCTGCGGCAACGGCGGCTCGGCGGCCGAGGCGCAGCACCTGACGGCCGAGCTGGTGGGCCGCTTCCGTGCCGACCGCCCGCCGTACGCGGCGATCCCGCTGCACGCCGACACCTCGTCGCTGACGGCGATCGTGAACGACTACGGCGCCGAGGAGGCGTACGCGCGGCAGGTGCGCGCCCACGGCCGCGAGGGCGACGTGCTCGTGTGCCTGTCCACCAGCGGCGGCAGCGCGAACGTGCTGGCCGCCGCCAAGGCCGCCCGCGAGTGCGGGATGCTCGCCTGGGCGCTGACCGGGCCCGGCCCCAACCCGCTGGCGGGACTGTGCGACGAGGCCGTCACCGTGCCCGCCGAGGAGACCGCGACGGTCCAGGAGGTGCATCTCGCCCTCATCCACCTGCTCTGCGACGCGGTCGAGGAGGCGCTGTGAGCGGTCCGCTCGTCGTCATCGGCGACACCCTGCTGGACGTGGACGTCGAGGGCGTCGCGGACCGGTTGTGCCCGGACGCGCCCGTCCCCGTGATCGACGTCGAGGCCGAGCACTCCCGGCCGGGAGGAGCCGGCCTGGCGGCGCTGCTGGCCGCCCGCGACGGCGCCGACGTGGTGCTCGTCACCGCGATCGGCGACGACCAGGACGGGCGGCGCCTGTGCGGGCTGCTGGCCGGCGAGGTGGAGCTGGTGCGGCTGCCGCTGCGCGGCGGCACCGTGCGCAAGACCCGCGTCCGGGCGCGGGGGCAGACGCTGGTGCGCGTCGACTCCGGCGACGGCAGGGCCCGGCACGCGGCGGGCGAGGAGGTCGCCGCGGCGCTGCGCCAGGCCGGGGCCGTGCTCGTGTCCGACTACGGCCGGGGCGTCGCCCGGGCGGTGCGCGAGGCCCTGCGCGGGCTGGATGTGCCGCTCGTGTGGGACCCGCACCCGCTCGGCCAGGAGCCGGTGCCCGGGTGCGCGCTGCTGACGCCCAGCGAGGCCGAGGCCCGCCTCATGTGCGACGTCCCGTACGAGGGCCCCGACCAGGCGGCCCGCCACCTCATGCGCTCGCTGCGGGCGCGGGCCGTGGCCGTCACGCTCGGCGTGCGCGGCGCGGCGCTGGCCCGCCAGGGCGGCGCGCTCACCCAGGTGCCGGCGCCGGTGTCCGCCTCCGGGCAGGACGTGTGCGGCGCCGGGGACCGGCTGGCCGCCGCCTCCGCGCTCGCGCTGCGCGACGGCTCCGGCGTGGAGGAGGCGGTCACCATCGGCGTCGGCGAGGCGTCGCGCTTCGTCGAGCGGGGCGGCGCCGCCTCCATCCGCACCCAGGAGCAGGAGCTCGGCGACCGGCCGCGCACCGCGCTGGAGGTGGCCGAGCTGACCCGCGCGTACGGCGGGCGGCTCATCGCCACCGGCGGCTGCTTCGACCTGCTGCACGCCGGCCACGTCAGCCTGCTGCGGCGGGCCCGCGCGCTCGGCGACGCCCTGGTGGTGTGCGTCAACTCCGACGACTCCGTCCGCCGGCTCAAGGGACCGACCCGCCCGATCGTGGACGTCCGCGACCGGGTCGAGGTGCTGCGGGCGCTGGCCTGCGTGGACGCGGTGCTGGTGTTCGACGAGGACACCCCGGCCGCGGCCATCGAGCGGCTCAGGCCGGACGTGTGGGTCAAGGGCGGCGACTACGAGGGCGACGTGCTGCCCGAGGCCGAGATCCTGGACCGGCTCGGCGCCGAGATCGTCGTCCTCAGCAGCCTGCCGGGCCGCTCCACGACCAACCTCATCAGGGAGATCCGCTGAGCCGCGTCGGCCGGGGCTCCCGCGGTGCGCGGGAGCCGTACCGCCACGAGAAACCGCCACGAGAAGGAGAGCACATGAACGTCCTCATCACCGGAGGGGCCTCGGGCCTGGGCCTGGCCACCGCCGAGGCCGTGGCCAAGGAGGGCTGGCGGCCGCTGGTCGCCGACGTGCGCGAGCCCGGGCAGGGCGTCGATCACGTGGTCGCCGACCTGTCCGACCGGGCCGAGGCCGAGCGGGCCGTGCGCGAGCTGGCCGAGCGGGCCGGCGGGCTCGACGCCGTGGTCACCGCGGCGGGCGTCGACGCCTGCGGGCGGCTGGAGGACGTGGCCGCCGACGACTGGGACCGCGTGATCATGGTCAACCTGCTGGGCACCGCCTCGGTCGTGCGCGCGGCGCTGCCGTACCTGAGGACGTCGCGCGGCAAGGTCGTCACCTGCGCCTCCACGCTGGGGCTGCGGCCGCTCAGCGACGCCACCGCGTACTGCGCGTCGAAGTTCGGCGTGGTGGGCTTCACCCGGGCGCTGGCCGTCGAGCTGGCCGGGCAGGTGGGCGTGACGCTCCTGGTGCCCGGCGGCATGCGGACCGCGTTCTTCGACGGCCGGCCGGAGCAGTACAAACCCGGGCCCGACGCGGGCCTGAACGATCCGGCCGACGTGGCGCGGACCATCGTGTTCGCGCTCGGGCAGCCCGCCGGGTGCGAGGTCAGGGAACTGGTCGTGTGCCCCTCGACGGAGACGTCATGGCCCTAGAACTCGTCGCGCTGCGCGGGCTCGGCCTGGGCGACCTGCTCACGGCCGTGCCCGCGCTGCGCGCGCTGCGCCAGGAGTTCCCCGTCCACCGGATCACGCTCGCGGCGCCGGCCGCGCTGCGGCCGCTCATCCCGCTGACCGGGGCCGTCGACGACCTGATCGACGTGCGGGGTCCCGGCCCGGTGCCGGTCGAACGGCCCGACGTGGCCGTCAACCTGCACGGCAAGGGCCCGCAGAGCGTCGAGGCGCTGCGCCGTACCCGGCCCGGGCGGCTGCTGAGCCACACCGACGGCCCGCCGTGGCGGGAGGGCGTGCACGAGGTGCGGCGCTGGTGCGACATGCTGGAGTGGTACGGCGTCAAGGCCGACCCGTCGGACCTGACGCTGGGCGTGTCGGACCGGACCGGGCCCGTGGTCGTCCACCCGGGCGCCGCCTTCCCGTCGCGCCGCTGGCCGCCCGAGCGGTTCGCGCAGGTGGCCGCGGCCCTGGAGGGCTCCGTGGGCGAGGTCGTCGTCACCGGCAACGCCGAGGAGGAGGCCATCGCCGCGCGCGTGGCGGAGCTGGCCGGGCTGCCCGCCGGGCGGGTGCTCGCCGGCCGCACCGACCTGGCCGGGCTGATCGACCTGGTGGGCCGGGCCCGGCTCGTCGTGTGCGGCGACACGGGCGTGGGGCACCTGGCGACCGCGTTCTGCGTGCCGTCGGTGGTGCTGTTCGGGCCGGTGCCGCCCGCGTGGTGGGGGCCGCCGCCCGGCTGGCGGCACGTCGCGCTGTGGGCCGGGCTGCCCGGCGACCCGCACGGCGACCGGGTCGACCCCGGCCTGCTGCGGATCGAAGTCTCCGAAGTCGTCGAGGCCGTGATGGAGGTCACGTCATGAGGGCTCTGGTTACCGGTGGAGCCGGTTTTCTCGGCTCCCACCTGTGCGAACGCCTGCTCGGCCAGGGAGCCGAGGTCATCTGCATGGACAGCTTCCTCACCGGCGGGCCGCGCAACGTCGAGCATCTGATCGACCGCCCCCAGTTCCGCATCATCGAGTGCGACCTGACCGGGTACGTCCACGTCCCCGACCGGCTGGACCTGGTGCTGCACTTCGCCTCGGCCGCCTCCCCCGCCGACTACCTCCGCTACCCCATCGAGACGCTGCGGGTGGGCAGCGTCGGCACGCTGCACGCGCTGGGGCTCGCACGGGAGAAGGGCGCCCGGTTCATCCTGGCCTCCACCAGCGAGGTGTACGGCGACCCGCTGGAACACCCGCAGAAGGAGACGTACTGGGGCAACGTCAACCCGGTCGGGCCGCGCAGCGTGTACGACGAGGCCAAGCGCTTCGCCGAGTCGCTGACGACCGCCTACCGGCACTCCCGTGACACCGACACCGGCATCGTGCGGATCTTCAACACGTACGGCCCGCGGATGCGGCCCTTCGACGGCCGGGCGATCCCGACCTTCATCCGGCAGGCGCTGCTGGGCGAGCCGATCACGATCACCGGCGACGGCGGGCAGACCCGGTCCGTCTGCTACGTCGACGACACGGTCACGGGCATCCTGGCCATGGCCGGGAGCGACTTCGCCGGCCCGGTGAACATCGGCAACCCCGGCGAGCTGACCATGCTGGAGCTGGCCACGCTGATCAAGGAGCTGACCGGGTCGTCGTCGCCGATCGAGTTCATCGAACGGCCGGCCGACGACCCGATGGTGCGCCGGCCGGACACGACGCTGGCGGCCGAGCGGCTCGGCTGGCGGGCCGCGGTGCCCGCCGCGGAGGGGCTGCGCCGGACCATCGACTGGTTCGCCGCCGAGCTGGCGGGCCACGGCAAGCTGGAGCGGCTGGGCGCCTGAGCGTGGCGTCGGGGGGTGGTGGTCCGAGGATGCCGGGAATCGCGATGATCGTGCTCGACATGCTGAACCCGTACGAGCACGAGGACGCCGACCGGCTCGTGCACGGGGTGGAGCCGATCGTGCCCAAGCTCGCCGAGCTGGCGGGTCGGGCGCACCGGCGCGACGACGTGGAGCTGATCTACGTCAACGACAACTACGGCGACTTCGCCGCCACCCGGGAGGATCTCGTGACGCGGGCGCTGAAGGGGCGCCGGCCCGACCTGGTGCGGCCGATCGTGCCGCCGAGGGACTGCGCGTTCCTGGCCAAGGTGCGCCACAGCGCCTTCTACGGCACCTCCCTGGAACACATGCTGCGGCAGCGCGGGATCGGCACCGTGCTGCTTGCCGGGCAGGTGACCGAGCAGTGCGTCCTCTACAGCGCGCTGGACGCGTACGTGCGGGAGTTCGACGTGGTGGTGCCGCCCGACTGCGTGGCGCCGGTCCACGGGGATCTCGGCCGGGCCGCGCTGCGCATGATGGAGCGCAACATGTCGGCCGAGATCATCCCGTCACGCCGCCTCCTGGTGTGAGGCATCCCCGTCCGAGCCGGACGGGCCTCCGCTAGAGCGCGACGCCGAGCAGGGCGTCGGACAGGTCGCGGACCAGGGCCGGCGCTCCGGCGTCGGCCCCCTCCACCGCGAGCGCTCGCTCGGCCCAGGCGTCGATGGCGGCCAGCGCGCCCGGCGCGTCGAGGTCGTCGGCGAGCCGCTCCCGCACCAGCGCCAGCAGCTCGTCGGCGGGCGGCCCCGACGGCAGCGCCGCCGCCTCGCGCCAGCGGGCCAGCCGCCGCTCCGCCCGCTCCATCAGCTCCGGGGTGTACTCCCAGTCGGCGCGGTAGTGGTGGGCCAGCAGGACCAGCCGGACGGCCATCGGGTCGTGCTCCCGGCGCAGCCGCGACACGAACACCAGGTTGCCCTTGGACTTCGACATCTTCTCGCCGTCGAGGGCGACCATGCCGGCGTGGGTGTAGAACTTGGCGAAGGGCCACTCGCCGGTCGCCGCGTGCCCCTCCGAGGCGCCGCACTCGTGGTGCGGGAAGATCAGGTCCGTGCCGCCGCCGGCCACGTCGTAGCCGGCGCCCAGGTGGTCGAGCGCGATCGCGGTGCACTCGATGTGCCAGCCGGGCCGGCCCCGGCCCAGCGGCGAGTCCCACGCCGGCTCGCCCGGCCGCTCGGCCCGCCACAGCAGCCAGTCGAGCGGGTGGCGCTTGCCCGGCCGGTCGGGGTCACCGCCCCGCTCGCCGAACAGCTCCAGCATCTGGTTCTCGCCGTACCCGGACACCTGCCCGAACTTGGGGGCGTCGGCCGAGCTGAAGTAGACGTCGCCGTCCAGCTCGTAGGTGACGCCCTTGGCGGACAGGGACGCGATCAGCTCGGCGACGCGGCCGACGACCTCGGTGACGCCCACGTACTCGCGGGGCGGCACGATGCGCAGCGCCTCCATGTCCGTGCGGAACAGCTCGATCTCCCGCTCGGCCAGGTCCTGCCAGGCGATGCCGGTCTGCTCGGCGCGCTCCAGGAGCGGGTCGTCGACGTCGGTGGTGTTCTGCGTGTAGTGGACGTCGTGGCCGCCGTCGCGCCACACGCGGCCGACCAGGTCGAAGGCGTGGTAGGTGTTGGCGTGACCGAGATGGGTGGCGTCGTAGGGGGTGATGCCGCACACGTACATCCGGGCCGTGGGGCCGGGATCGGTCGGGCGGACCTGCCCGGTGGCCGTGTCGTGGAGCCGCAGCGGGACGCTCTGACCGGGCAGCTTGGGGACGTTCGGGGCGGACCACGATCTCATAGCTTCGAGCCTATCTGTCCCGTTCGGCGGTCAAGTCCGTGAAGTCGTACGTCACATCTCCGGCGGCCAGCGTGACCCGCATGGCCGACAGCGACGTGAGGATCTTGCCCTCGGGCGTCTCGTGGCGGACCAGGAGCGACTCGGGGTCGGCGGACGGCGCCTCCTCCCCCGGGACGCGCCAGTCACCGGCCCGGAAGCGCGGCAGGTTGGCGACGACGCGGGGATGGGCGGGGTCGAGTCCCGCCGCGTTGACGATCATGTTGGTGCCGTCGGGCACGCGGGTGACGGTCAGCCGCTCGCCGTCCCAGCCGGCCAGCCGCGCTCCCGGCGGTTCGGCGAGGAGGAGGAAGAAGGGGTCGTAGACGGTGAGGTCCGCCTCGGACAGGCTCACCTCCGCGGGGACGTCCGCACGGGGCGGGTCGCCCGGCAGGGTGCCGGTGGCGGCGGCGCGCAGGGCCAGGTCCCCGCGGGAGACCCGGGTGGCCTCGGCAGCCGTGACGCCGCAGCCGTTGAGCAGGGCGGCCGCGCGGTGGGCCGTGGGGTGGAGCGCCAGCCAGGTGCCGCCCGCCTTGAGGTCGCGACCGCCGATCACGCCGGGGTAGCGGTCGGGCCAGTGCTCGCCCGGCCCCTCCCAGGGCCGGTCGGCGTACTCGTCGCGCACGAACAGGAGGGTCAGTGGCCACCCTGTCTTCACGATCACGGTGCACATGAGGCAAAGAGTAGTGAACGCCGCTAAATGGGCGGCCAGGGGATGGCGGGCCAGTCCTCCGACGGCGACGGGTGGACGCCGGTGTCGAGCAGCCGCCTGACTCGCTGCCAGGTCGCCTCCACCTCGGCCGGCGTGAGCAGCTCCCGCAGCCGGCGCCCGAGCGCGCCCGCCTCCAGGTCGCGCTCCAGCTTGGCCAGCACGGCGACGGCCTCGCGCGCCAGCGGCTTGCCGCGCCACTGCCACAGCACGGTGCGCAGTTTGTCCTCGGCGGCGAAGCAGACGCCGTGGTCGACGCCGTACACGTGGCCGGTGGGCAGCGGCAGCAGGTGGCCGCCCTTGCGGTCGGCGTTGTTGACCACGGCGTCGAACACCGCCATCCGCCGCACCACCGGGTTGCGGCTGCGTACCAGCCGCATCAGGTCGATCTCGCGCTCGGTGTCGATCCAGAGCTGGCACATGCCGGGGCCGAACGGCCCGTCGCGGTAGACGGTCGGCGGCACGATCTGCCAGCCGGTCGCCTGGGACACCTCGAAGGCCGCCACCTCGCGGGCCGCGAGGGTGCCGTCGGGGAAGTCCCACAGCGGGCGCTCCCCGCGTACGGGCTTGTAGACGCAGGCGACGGTCTGCCCGGCGAGCGTGACGGAGCAGTAGAGCGTCAGGTTGGTCGCCTCGACCAGGCGCCCCACCACGTCGAGGCGCCCGTCACGGAGGAGCTTCAGCGCGCTCTCCTCATCCATGACCGGCGTGTGCGAGTGCCTGACGGCGGGCTCGCTCTCCGGGGCGCTCATGAGGCCGCCTCACCCCCGCGGTAGCCGTTGAGCCGGACACAGATGTGCCCCTCGGCGTCGAGGGGCTGGCCGCACAGGGGACAGGGTGGCCTCCCCGCGGCGACGAGCCGCAGGGCGCGCGCGGTGAAGGCCCGCGCGGCCCCGGCGCTGATGTGGACCCGCAGCACCGCGGGATCGGGCACGTCGAGGTCCTCCTCTTCGACCATCTCCTGCGCCTCGATCACCACCTGCGAGGTCTCGGGGTCCCAGGCGAGCGCCATGGTGCCCACCCGGAAGTCCTCGGAGAGCGGAACGTCGAGGGGGTCGTCGTCGGCGAGGTCGGCGGGTGCGAGGGCCGGCACGTGCGCGGTGCCCCCGCTGCGCCGCAGCACCTCGTCGAGCAGCTCGTCGAGCCTGCCCGCGAGCGCGGCGACCTGGAGCTTCTCCAGCGCGACCGTGGTCAGTCTGCCCTCGGCTCTGGCCTGCAGAAAGAAGGCTCGGGCGCCCGGTTGCCCCAGGGCACCGGCCACGAACCTCTCTGGTGGGTCGTAGTCGAAGACCGGCATAGCCTGACCTTACGTGGTCCCGGGTCCGCCGCCGACGGCGGCATCGCTCCCGGTGATGTTTTCTCCCCCGTCTTTCTCCTCCGAATCCTCGGGGAGCCGCAATTCCCCCATATCGTTAAGCCTGAGGAGAAAGGGACGCAAGGGGGTATATCGAATCACAGTGAGGGCGGCCGGATCAGCGGTTATCCGCTGGAACTGGTCGAGGTGGAGGCCCAGCGCGTCGGCCACGATCGCCTTGATCACGTCGCCGTGGCTGCACACGAGGTAGACGGCCTTCTCCCCCAGGCGCGCGTTCCACTCCCGCACCGCCGCCACCGCCCGGTGCTGCACGTCGGCCATCGGCTCCCCGTCGGGGAAGACGGCCGCGCTCGGGTGGGCCTGCACGACCCGCCACAACGGCTCCTCGGCCAGCTCCTCCAGCGGGCGGCCGGTCCACGTGCCGTAGCCGCACTCCACGAACCGGTCGTCGGTCTTCACGGCCGTCGCGCGGTCGGCGGCCACGGCCGTCGCGGTCTCCACGCACCGCTCCAGCGGGCTGGAGACCACCGCGTCCAGGCGCACGCCCGCGATGCGGCCGGCCAGCGCCTCGGCCTGCCGCCGGCCCTCGTCGCTCAGGTGGACCCCCGGGGTGCGGCCGGCCAGGACGGGCCCCGTGAGGGCGGTGAGGCCGTGGCGGGCCAGAAGCAGCGTGGTCACGAACCAAGTGTCGCAGGCCGGGATCACGGTTTTTCCCCGGCCCGGACGGTAACCTGGCGGGATCATGCAGCAGCGCTATGTCGGCCGTAGCGGCCTGTCGGTGTCCCGGGTGGGGCTCGGCACGATGACCTGGGGGCGTGACACCGACGCCGACGAGGCCTCGGCACAGCTCCGCACCTTCATGGACGCGGGGGGCACGCTCGTCGACACGGCCGACGTCTACACCGGCGGCGACGCCGAGCGGCTGCTCGGCCGGCTGGTGCGCGACACGGTGCCGCGCTCCGAGCTGGTGATCTCCACCAAGGCCGTGGTGACGCCGCTCGGCCGCCGGCCCCGCGACGCCTCCCGCCGTCACCTCGTGGCCGCCGTGGACGAGTCACTGGCCCGGCTCGGCGTCGACTACGTCGACCTGTGGCAGCTCCACACCTACGACGAGGAGGTGCCGCTGGAGGAGACCCTCGCCGCGCTCGACGCGATCGTCTCCTCCGGCCGGGCCGTCTACGCGGGGGTGTGCGACTACACCGGCTGGCAGCTCGCCGCCGCGGGCGTCGCCCAGCGCTCCGTCCCGGGGCGCGTGCCGATCACCTCCGCCCAGGCCGAGTACTCCCTGCTGGCCCGCGAACCCGAGCGGGAGCTGCTGCCGGCCGCCGACCACGTGGGGGCCGGGGTGCTGGCCTGGTCGCCGCTGGGGCGGGGGGTGCTGACCGGCAAGTACCGCACCGGCATCCCGGCCGACTCGCGGGCCGCGACGCCGCACTTCGCCGACTTCGTCCGGCCGTACCTGGACGAGCGCAGCCGGCGGGTGGTGGAGTCGGTCATGACGGCCGCCGACGGGCTCGGCGTGTCGCCGCTGGCCGTGGCGCTGTCGTGGGTGCGCGACCAGCCCGGGGTGGCCTCGGCGATCGTGGGGGCCCGCACCCGGGCGCAGCTGGCCGGGATACTGGCGGCGGAGGAGGTCGTGCTGCCCCGCGAGATCCGCGAGGCCCTGGACGACGTCTCGTCCCTGGACTGACCGGCTGAACGGGAGTCGGGCTCGCGTATCACTAGTCGATACCGAATCGCAACTTTGGCGGAAAACACCTGCGTCTCGGCGGCGATGTCCGTAAAGATTTCCATCCAAGGCGATGAGGGAGGGGACGGACCGATGGGGAGCAGGACCGTGACGGCGGCCGGTGTCCTGGCGACGGCACTGGCGGCGACCGCGGTCACCGTGGCCCTCACGGTCACGCTCGCGGGGCCGGCCGCCGCGGACGACTGCCCCCAGGGGGGCGGATTACTCGGCGGGGTGACCGGCACGCTCTGCGACACGGTGGGCAAGGTCACCGACACCGTCGACACCGTGACCGGAGGCAGGGCGAAGGGCCTGACCGACACGGTGGACGACACCACGGGCAAGGTGCTCGGCAAGGTCGGCGAGGCCGTGCCCACGGTCAGGCCGGGCCAGGCCAGGAAGGCCGATCCGGAGCCGTCCGCCACCGCCACGCTGCTGCCCGAGAAGCTGGCGGACGTCTGCCTGCCGGTGCTGGCCTGCGACGACCAGAGCGTCCACGACGACGGCGTGACGCCCGCGCCGCGCGCCACCGAACACCCGCCCGCCGAACGGCGCACCGGGCAGCCGGAGCAGCCGACGCGCTCCGGCACGGCCCGCCAGCGCAAGGACGACAAGCAGCACGCGGCGGTGCCCACGGCCGCGCCCACCCGCTCCGCGAGGCAGCCGGAGAGCCAGCCGTACCTGATGGACACCCGGGAGGAGCGGGTCGGCGAGGAGCCGGAGGCCGACCCCGACGAGGCCCGCATCGACCTGCTGTGGCCGCAGCCCCTCGTGCGCGAGCTGACGGCGCCGATGCGCGACCAGCAGGTGGTACGGCCCAGCACCCCGGCCTCGGACGTGCTGGGCACGGCGCTGACGATCGCGCTGCTGCTGTCGGCGGTGGCGGCCACGCGGGTGGTGCAGCAGCGGCGGCAGCGGGCGGACCGGGCCGACTCGATCCCGTTCGAGCCGTCGACGGCCGCCAACGGCCGCCACCGCCTGGCCTGACGCGGGGCCGGCCCGAGGACGAGCCGGCCTGGACAGGGGCCTGTCCGGCGGGGGCCGGCCCGATGGAGGGGCGGTCAGGCGCCGATCGCGTGGACGCCGCCGTCGACGTGGACGATCTCGCCCGTCGTCGCCGGGAACCAGTCGGACATCAGCGCGACGCACGCCTTGGCCGCCGGCACCGTGTCGCCCAGGTCCCAGCCGAGCGGCGCCTTCTCCGGCCAGCTGTCCTCGAACTCCTTGAAGCCGGGGATCGACTTGGCCGCCATCGTCCGCAGCGGCCCGGCCGCGACGAGGTTGACCCGGATGCCCTGCTTGCCGAGGTCGCGGGCCAGGTAGCGGGAGGCGGACTCCAGGCCGGCCTTGGCCACGCCCATCCAGTCGTAGACGGGCCACGCCTTGGTGGCGTCGAAGTCGAGGCCGACGACCGCGCCGCCCTCCTTCATCAGCGGCAGGCAGGCGACCGCCAGCGACTTGAACGAGTACGTGGACACGTGCAGGGCGGTGGAGACGTCCTCCCACGTGGTGTTGAGGAAGTTGCCGCCGAGCGCGGTCTGCGGGGCGAAGCCGATGGAGTGCACGACGCCGTCGAGGCCGTCGACGTGCTCGCCGACCCGGTCGGCCAGGGTGTCGAGGTGCTCGGTGCTCTGCACGTCGAGCTCCAGCACCGGGGCGGGGTGCGGCAGCCGCTTGGCGATGCGCTCGACCAGGCTGAGCCGGCCGAAGCCGGTGAGCACCACCGTGGCGCCCTCCTCCTGGGCCAGCTTGGCCACCGAGAACGCGATGGAGGCGTCGGTCAGGACCCCCGTCACGAGGATCCGCTTGCCTTCGAGAATGCCCACGTCAGTGCCCCATTCCAAGTCCGCCGTCGACGGGGATCACGGCCCCGGTGATGTAGGAGGCGTCGTCGCTCGCCAGGAAGCGGACGACGCGCGCGACCTCGCCCGGCGACGCCTGCCGCCCGAGCGGGATGTTCTTGATAATGGCCTCCTCGTCCAGACCGGCCGTCATGTCGGTCCGCACGAAGCCGGGCGCGACCACGTTGACCGTGATGCCCCGCGAGCCGTACTCGCGGGCCATGGACCGGCCGAACCCGATGAGCCCGGCCTTGGAGGCGGCGTAGTTGGTCTGGCCGGCGGAGCCGGACAGGGCGACGACGGAGGAGACGAGGATGACGCGCCCGCGCTTGAGCTTCATCATCGGCCGGATGGCCCGCTTGGCGACCCGGTAGGCGCCGGTCAGGTTGGCGTCGATGACGTCGGTGAAGGTGTCCTCCTTCATCATCGCCAGCAGGGTGTCCTTGGTGACGCCGGCGTTGGCCACCAGCACCTCGACGGGCCCGTGCTCGGCCTCCACCTTGTCGAAGGCGGCCTCGACGTCGGCCATGACGGTCACGTCGCACCGGACGCCGAACAGCCCCTCCGGGGGCTCCCCCGAGCGGTAGGTGACCGCGACGGCGTCGCCGGCCGCGGCGAGTTCTCGGGCGATCGCGAGGCCGATGCCGCGATTGCCCCCGGTGACGAGTACAGAGCGTGCCATGGGACCTGACGCTATCTCCTACCGGCTGGTATGCGCTTGTCCGGGGCAGACAAGATCACAGGGTTAGGATCGTGGACATGCGCCAGATGGACCCCGATTTCCTGGAGCTGCCGCTGCGGCAGCTGGCGGACGCCGCCCTGCAACGCGCCCGCGACCTGGGTGCCGAGCACGCCGACTTCCGGCTCGAACGCGTCAGGGCCGAGTCAATGAGCCTCTACGACGCCCGGCTCGAAGGCGCGATGGACGCCGACGACCTGGGCTACGCCGTGCGTGTCGTCAAGGGCGGCACGTGGGGCTTCGCCTCCGGCATCCTCCTCACCCCGGAGGCGGCCGCGGCGGTGGCCGAGCAGGCGGTGCGCGTGGCGGAGGTGAGCGCGCCGATCAACAGGGAGCCGATCGAGCTGGCGCCCGAGCCCGCCCACCGCGAGGTGACGTGGGTCTCCTCGTACGAGGTGGACCCGTTCACGGTGCCGTCGGCCGACAAGGTCGCGCTGCTGGCCGACTGGTCGGCGGAGCTGCTGAAGGGGGCCGACCACGTCTCGGCCCGGCTGCTCCAGGTCAAGGAGCAGAAGTTCTACGCCGACTCGGCCGGCACGGTCACCACGCAGCAGCGGGTGCGCCTGCATCCCGTCCTCAACGCGATGAAGGCCGCGGGCGGCGGCTTCGACGACATGTCGACGATCGCGCCGCCGGTCGGCCGGGGCTACGAGTACCTGACCGGCACCGGCTGGGACTGGGCGGCCGAGCTGGCGCAGCTTCCCGAGCTGCTGGCGGAGAAGCTGGCCGCGCCGTCGGTCGAGGCGGGCGAGCACGACCTGGTGATCGACCCGTCCAACCTGTGGCTGACGATCCACGAGTCGATCGGCCACGCCACGGAGCTGGACCGGGCGCTCGGCTACGAGGCGGCCTACGCGGGCACCAGCTTCGCCACCTTCGACCAGCTCGGCGAGCTGGTGTACGGGTCGCCGGTCATGAACGTGACCGGTGACCGCACGGTCGAGCACGGCCTGGCCACGGTCGGCTACGACGACGAGGGCGTGCAGGGGCAGTCGTTCGACATCGTGCGCGACGGGATCCTGGTCGGCTATCAGCTCGACCGGCGGATGGCGCTGATGAAGGGGTTCGGCCGCTCCAACGGCTGCGCCTTCGCCGACTCGCCCGGCCACATGCCGATCCAGCGCATGGCCAACGTCTCGCTCGCCCCGGCCCCGGACGGGCCGTCCACGGAGGAGCTGATCGCGGGCGTGGAGCACGGCCTCTACATCGTGGGCGACAAGAGCTGGTCGATCGACATGCAGCGCTACAACTTCCAGTTCACCGGGCAGCGGGCCTACCGCATCGTCGGCGGCCGGCTGGCCGGGCAGGTGCGCGACTTCGCCTACCAGGCGACGACGACCGACTTCTGGCAGTCCATGGAGGCGGTGGGCGGGCCGGGGACGTACGTGCTGGGCGGCGCCTTCAACTGCGGCAAGGGCCAGCCGGGGCAGGTCGCCCCGGTCAGCCACGGATGCCCCTCGGCGCTGTTCCGGGGCGTGCGGATCCTCAACACCGTGCAGGAGGGTGGCAAGAAGTGAGCGAGCGCATCACCGGCGGTTCGCCGCAGGACATGGTGGAGCGGGCCCTGGAGCTGTCGGGGGCCGACGGCTGCATGGTGCTCGCCGACGAGAGCTCCACCGCCAACCTGCGCTTCGCGGGCAACACCCTCACCACCAACGGCGTCGCCCACTCGTCGCGGCTGACCGTGATCTCCGTCGTGGGCGAGGGCGTCGGCGTGGTGTCCCGCGCCGCCGTACGGCCCGGCCAGCTCGCCGACGTGGTGGCGGCGGCCGACCGGGCGGCGCGCGAGGCCCGGCCGGCCGAGGACGCCCGGCCGCTGGTCGAGGGGGTGCCGGCCAGCCCGTCGTGGGGTGAGCCGGTGACGCCCACGGACATCGGGGTGTTCGAGGGGTTCGCGCCGGCGCTGGGCGAGGCGTTCGCCACCGCCGAGTCGGGCGGCAGGAAGCTGTACGGCTTCGCCGAGCACTCCCGTACGACGACGTTCCTGGGCACGTCGGCGGGGCTGCGGCTGCGCCACGACCAGCCGTCGGGCCGGCTGGAGCTGAACGCCAAGTCGGCCGACCTGAAGCGGTCGGCGTGGACGGGCGTGGCGACGCGCGACTTCTCCGACGTGGACGTGACGGGGCTCGACTCGTCGCTGGCCCGGCGGCTCGAATGGGCCAAGAACCGGATCGACCTGCCGGCGGGCCGTTACGAGACGCTGCTGCCGCCGAGCGCCGTGTCCGACCTCATGATCTACATGTACTGGTCGGCGGGCGCCAGGGACGCGCTCGACGGCCGCTCGGTGTTCTCCAAGCCGGGCGGCGGCACCCGGGTGGGCGAGCGGCTGGCCGAGCTGCCGATCACGCTGGCGGGCGACCCGTCGGCGCCGGGGCTGGAGTGCGCGCCGTTCGTGGTGGCGCACGGGCCGAGCCGCGAGGCGTCGGTGTTCGACAACGGCCTGCCGCTGGAGCCCACCGCGTGGCTGCGGGACGGACGGCTGGAGGCGCTGCCGCAGACCCGCTACTCCGCGCAGCTCAGCGACATGCCGGTGACGCCGTCGATCGGCAACCTGATCATGACCGGTGGCGAGGGCGGCCGGTCGCTGGAGGAGATGATCGCCTCCACGCGGCGCGGCCTGCTGCTGACCTGCCTGTGGTACATCCGCGAGGTGGACCCGCAGTCGCTGCTCGTGACGGGGCTGACCCGTGACGGCGTCTACCTCGTCGAGGACGGCGAGGTCGTGGGCGAGGTGAACAACTTCCGGTTCAACGAGAGCCCGGTGGACCTGCTCGGCCGCGTGTCGGAGGTGGGATCGAGCGGGCAGACGCTGCCCCGGGAGTGGAACGACTACTGGACCCGGGCGGTCATGCCGGCCTTGCGGGTGCCCGACTTCAACATGTCGACGGTCAGCCAGGCGAGCTGACCCGCCGGCCCGCGCCCGCCTCCCCCGGCGGGCGCGGCCGTCGCCGTGCGACGTCGCCCGTGCGACGTCAGGTGTCCTCCAGCCGGAAGCCCACCTTCATGCCCACCTGGTAGTGGGCGACCTCTCCCCCTTCGATGTGCCCGCGCACCTCCGTCACCTCGAACCAGTCGAGGTGACGCAGCGTCTGCGAGGCGCGCCGGATGCCGTTGCGGATGGCCTCGTCGACGCTTTCGGCCGAGGTCCCGACTATCTCGGTGACCCGGTACGTTCGGTCCGTCATCTCCACATCCTCCTTACTCGAAAGCCATGATCGCATGACCCGTCTTCCAGGGCCGGGCAGCCGTCGCCGGGCGCCCCTCCGAGGTCTACGGTGGGACATATGAGGATCTGGCGCAGGAAGAACGACGTTCATCAGGTGACGGACGCCAGACCCTCGCTGAGCGCGGACATCCAGCGCCGCGAGGTGAGCTACCTGATCAAGATGGGCATCCGGACGATCTGCCTGATCCTGGCCGTCGTGGTGCCCGTGCCGTGGCCGTACAGGCTGCTGTTCATCGCGGGCGCAGTCTTTTTGCCATACATAGCCGTAATCGGAGCCAATGAGAGGGGGATGGATGTCCCTCCTCCCACCTTTCAGACACCGGAAGCTAACCAAAGCGAGATACCGAGGCACCGACGCGAGATCGGGTCGTGACTAAGTCTTGACGCATCCCATGGGTTGTAGGTGTACGCTTTAGCCAGCACTCCGGTCCCCCGTCGGAGTGCTGGTGCCGGCGTTCCGGGCCCCCGTCGGAACGCCGATGAAGCGACGCCGGGTGGTTTGCCCCCGTAACCACCCGGCGTCGCCCTTTCCCGGGGAAATCCGCGCCGTAGATGATCAGTCCGGCGACGACGCCACCCGTGTGATAGGGCCCCTTTCCCGAAATCGTTTTCGCTCCGTCGCGTCCATAATTGCCAGGAAACTTTCAGGTTCGCGCAGCGGTTGACATGATGAGTTCGTTGGAGTGTCAGTCGCCGGTCAGCGTCTGGGGCGTGGCCTGTCCCCAGTCGCGGGCTAGGGCGGTGAGGCGGGCGACGGCGTCCTCGGGCGCGGTGCCGGCGCCCTCGGCGAGGCCGAGCAGGTAGGCGGTCAGCGGGGCGGCGGGCCGGGCCACGCCGTGCGCCACCTCCTTGGTCAGCTCCAGGATCAGGTCGCGGTCGACGCGGGCCGGGTCGACGCCCAGCTCCTTGCAGGCCAGCGCGGTCCACTCGTTCAGCACGTTCATACGGTTGTGCGGCGCGGGCGCCCCCGCACGCCACGGCCTCGCGGCACGTCCTGCCGCGTCACGGCCGTCACGGGGCGGGCGTCGCGCCTCCTCCTGTCGTCGGGAAGGGGACACGGGTCGTGTCACCGAGGCGGGCTTCGTCCAGGTCGTCCATTGTGTCGCAGTCGAACCAGGCCCGCTCGGGCAGCGCCACGCGGGCCGCGACGAGGGGTGCCAGCAGGCCGCGCAGAGCCCGCCCGCCGTACCGGCCGAGCGCCGCCCGCAGCGGCGCGGCCTCCCACCCGCCCAGCAGCCACTGCTCCCGCCCGTCACCGTCCACCGCCACCGCCCCGGCCGGCCGTGCCGCCTCCTCGCCGCCGTCGCCCGGGGCGCTCCCACGGCCCTCGTACGCGTCCGGGACCTCCGGGGCGCCGGTGGGCCGGGCCGCCGCCTCTCCGGGCGCCAGGGACGGGCCTCGCGCCTGCGCGGGGTGGACGCCGGCGGCCGCGGGAGGGCCGCCGGAGGTCTCGGCGGGGCGGCCGGGGACGGCGGAGGTCTCGGCGGGGCGGCCGGGGGTGGCGGGCATGGCGGACAGGAGGGTGGCGATGTGGGCCGGGGTCAGGAACGGGAGGTCGGCGGCCAGCAGGACCACCCTCGGCGCCGTGACCTCGCGCAGCCCGGCACGGAGCGCGGGCACCGGGCCGCCGCCCGGAGGGTCCTCCCGGGTGAAGACCACGCCGGGCAGGTCCCGTTCGGGCCCGACCACCACCACCCGTCCTGCCCCGGGAACGGCCGCGACGACCCGCTCCAGCAGCGTCCGCCCGCCCACGACGAGCCCGGGCTTGTCGGCGCCGCCGAGCCGCCGCGCCTCTCCCCCGGCCAGCACCACCACGTCGTACCCACCGCTCATGCCTTCACCGTACGCACCTCGGTCCGCGCCCGGTCCCGATACCCCGCCGCGCGTCCGCGCCCCCCGCCCACTGCCTCCGCAACCGCGGGCAGCCCGCATCCTCTATGGCAACAGAGATTGACATAGAAGGGACAGGAGTGGTCCGATGGCGCGATGAGTACCGAGTTCCTCCTCACCACCCTCGTCATCGTCGTCACGCCCGGCACCGGTGTGCTCTACACGATGGCCGCCGGCCTGGCCCGGGGCGGGCGTGCCGGCATGGTGGCCGCCCTCGGGTGCACCCTGGGCATCGTGCCGCACATGGCCGCCGCCATCACCGGCCTGGCCGCCGTCTTGCACGCGAGCGCCCTGGCGTTCCAGGTGCTGAAGTACCTCGGCGTGGCGTACCTGCTCTACATGGCCGTCCTGACCCTGCGCGAGCGCGGGGCGCTCAGCGTCGAGCCGGAGACGGCCCCGCGCCCGGCAAGCCGGGTGATCGCCTCCGGCGTGCTGGTGAACATCCTCAACCCCAAGCTGTCGATCTTCTTCTTCGCGTTCCTGCCGCAGTTCGTGAGCGTGGACGAGCCTGCGGCGTTCGCGCGCATGCTGGAGCTGAGCGGGGTGTTCATGCTGGCGACGTTCGTGGTGTTCTGCGGGTACGGATGGTTCGCCGCGGCCATCCGGGGTCAGGTGATCTCACGTCCCCGGGTGATGGCGTGGATGCGCCGGGTGTTCGCCGGCGCGTTCCTGGCGCTGGGGGTGAAGCTGGCGCTGACCGAGAACTGAGCCTCAGCCGCCGATCGCCGACATGGGGCGGGACGGCTGCAGGAACGACGGGTCGTCGATGCCGTGTCCCGCGCGCTTGCGGGCCACGGCGGCGGTCCAGCGCGCGGCCAGCTCCTCGTCCGTGGCGCCGTCCCTCATCGGCGTCTTGAGGTCGGACTCCTCGGTGGCGAACAGGCAGTTGCGCACCTGGCCGTCGGCGGTGAGCCGGACGCGGTCGCAGGCGCCGCAGAACGGCCGCGTCACCGAGCCGATCACGCCCACCCGGGCCGGCCCGCCGTCCACGAGGAACCGCTCGGCCGGGGCGCTGCCGCGCTCCTCCAGGTCGTCGGGGGTCAGGTCGAACGCGGCCGAGAGCCGGTCGAGGATCTCGTCGGCGGTCACCATGTTCTCGCGGCTCCAGCCGTGCTGGGCGTCGAGCGGCATCTGCTCGATGAAGCGCAGCTCGTACCCCTGGTCGAGGCAGAAGCGCAGCAGCGGCACGGCCTCGTGGTCGTTGACGTCGCGCATGAGCACGGTGTTGACCTTGACCGGGCGCAGGCCGGCGTCGTGGGCGGCGGCCATCCCCTCGACCACGTCGGCGAACCGGTCGCGGTGCGCCAGCCGCTTGAACGTGTCGCGGTCGAGGGTGTCGAGCGAGACGTTGACCCGGTCGAGCCCGGACTCCGCCAGCGGCCGGGCGAGCCTGGACAGGCCGATGCCGTTGGTGGTCAGGGAGACCTGCGGCCGGGGGCGCAGCGCGGTGGTGCGGGCGACGATCTCCACCAGCTCGCGGCGCAGCAGCGGCTCCCCGCCGGTGTAGCGGACCTCGGTGACGCCGAGCCGCTCGACGCCGATCGTGACCAGCCGGACGATCTCGTCGGCGGTCAGGAGCTGGGCGTTGGGCAGCCAGTCGAGCCCTTCGGGCGGCATGCAGTACGTACAGCGAAGGTTGCACTTGTCCGTGAGGGACACCCGCAGATCCGTCGCCACCCGTCCGAACGAGTCCCGCAACATGGGCGTCACCTCCTGTCAGATCGCCGGACGGCAAGCCTACGGCCCGGCCCCGCAGTAGCCCCAACCCGGCTGGTCACATGGTGCCGTATCCCATGACAACAGCCGCACACCACACCCGATTCCCCCGGCATCACGCCCCGGAAATCGAGTACCGGGCATGCCGGACAGGGTGCCATCATCCGGACCATGCATCACTGGCCGCTCTTCTCCCTGACGATCACCACGCCCCGGCTGGAGCTCAGGCTGCCCTCGCTGGCCGACCTGGACGAGCTGGCCGGACGGGCCGCCGAGGGCATCCACGACCCCGCGGTCATGCCGTTCCTCTACCCCTGGTCGGACGCCGAACCGGAGGAGCGCGCCCGCAGCACCGTGCAGTACCACTTCCGGCAGTGGGCCGGCTGGACGCCCGCCGCCTGGAGCTGCCCGCTGGTCACCGTCTTCGAGGGACGGGTGGTGGGCGTGCAGGAGGTGGAGGCCGTGGACTTCGCGGTCACGCGGGAGGTGCGGACGGGCTCGTGGCTCGGGCGGCGCTTCCAGGGCCTGGGGATCGGCACCGAGATGCGCCGCGCCGCGCTGCATCTGGCGTTCGACGGGCTCGGGGCCGAGAGCGCCGTGTCGGAGGCGTACCTCGACAACCACGCGTCGCTGCGCGTCTCCCGACGGCTCGGCTACCGGGACGACGGCCTCGTCCGCGGCAGCCGCCGCGGCGAGCTGGCCCTGCAGCAGCGGCTGCGGCTGGACCGCGAGGAGTGGAGCACGCCGCCCGGCCACCGCATCGACGGGCTGGAGGCGTGCCTGCCGCTGTTCGGCCCTCCGACCGGCCCGGAGCGGGCGCCGGGAAAACGAGTGGGGTTCTCGTCATGATCGCGGCACACTGGGGCACGGACGAGTAAAGGAGACCTCGGACATGCCGAACCAGCCCGCACCCAACGTGCTCTCGTGGGCCAGCGAGATCGACGACGCCGCGATCATGCAGGCCGCGCGCACCGCACGCCTGCCGTTCGTCGCCGGCCACGTCGCGCTGATGCCGGACGCGCACGTCGGCATCGGCGCCACGGTCGGCTCGGTCATCCCCACCGAGGGCGCGATCATCCCGGCCGCCGTGGGCGTCGACATCGGCTGCGGCATGGTCGCCACCGAGACGACCCTCACCGCGGCCGACCTGCCCGACAGCCTCGACGCCCTCATGCCGCTCGTGGAGCGCCGCATCCCCGCCGGCGTCGGCAAGGGCCACGACGACCCGTCCGTGGACCGCACGCTGAGCGCCCTCGGGCTGCCGCACACCGATCTGACGGCCAAGCAGGAGAAGACGGTGGCGGTGCAGTTCGGCACCCTCGGGTCGGGCAACCACTTCGTCGAGGTGTGCCTGGACGAGCGGGAGCGGGTGTGGACGGTGCTGCACTCGGGCTCGCGCGGCATCGGCAACCAGCTCGCCACCCAGCACATCGTCGGCGCCAAGGGCCTGATGCGGCGCCAGGCCATGGGCCTGGAGGATCCCGACCTGGCCTACTTCACCCAGGGCACCCCGGAGTTCGAGGCGTACGTCGAGGACATGCTGTGGGCGCAGAGCTACGCCATGGCCTCGCGCGCCCGGATGGACCGGGTGCTGGTGGACGCCCTGTTCCGGGTCGTCGGCAAGGGATCGCGTGTCCGTGTCATCAACTGCCACCACAATTTCACCCAGTTGGAGAGCCACGGCGGCAAGGAGCTGTGGATCACCCGGAAGGGCGCCATCAAGGCCGCCACCGGTGACGAGGGCGTGATCCCGGGGTCGATGGGCACGCGGTCGTACATCGTGCGCGGGCGCGGCAACCCCGCCTCGTACGACTCGTGCTCGCACGGCGCGGGGCGGCGGATGTCGCGCAGCAAGGCCAAGAAGCGGCTGACGGCCGGCTCGCTGGCCGAGGCGATGCGCGGCCGCACCTGGAACGCGGACCGGGCGGCCGCCCTGGTGGACGAGCACCCGGAGGCGTACAAGCCGATCGACCAGGTCATGGCCGACCAGCGGGACCTGGTGGAGGTGCGGCACACGCTCAGCCAGGTGTTCAACTACAAGGGCTGAGCCTCACAGCCGCAGGTGCGCGCGCTGGGCGGCGTACAGGTCGGCGACCTGGGGCCGCTCGCCGTGCCCGGCGAGCAGGCTCTCCAGGTCGCCGGCGAAGTCCGGGACCAGCCCGCTCACCGTGCCGGTGACGCCCCGGACGCCGACCGTGACGCTGCGGGGCGCGGGTCGGCGATCGTGATCGCGTACGGGTCGCCGCCGGTGACGCGGACGTTCCAGTGGGCGATGCGGGAGCCGAACAGCGGCCCCGAGGCGGCCGAGCCGCCGACGCGGCCGTTGTTGACGAGTGTGACGTCGGTCCGGACGTTCTCGAACGGCAGCGCCCGGTGGGTGTCGAACGTGCCCTCGGCCATGGTGCCACGCCGCCAGACGTTGCCGGACGACAGGCCCTCCAGTTGCCCGCCGCGGCGGCGGTGACGTCGCGGAACGTCACCGCGTCGCGGTCACCTCCGCCGAGGCCGGTGACCTGGGCGAGGCCGGAACAGGCGGGGCAGACGGCGACGCGGGCCGCGCCGTCCCGGCTCGCGCGCTCGGCCTCCAGCGGCGGCGGCGCGCTCAGGGAGAGGGGATGGCCGAAGCCGACCCCGATCTCGTCGATCTGGAGCTGCCGGTGGAAGCGGGGCGCCTGGGGCCGCTCCACGTGCTGAGGATCTCCAGCCTGACGTGGCGGGCGGTGCGCGGCCCGAGGTCGATGAACTGGACGCCGCGGGCGCTGCGCAGGGCGGCGGCGCGCACGGGCTCACCCCACCGCTTGCCGTCGTCGCTGACGTAGACGCGGTAGTCCTTGATCCGGGCGGAGTCCTCGCGCCGGCCGAACGACTCGCGGGCATACGTGGGCGACATCTCCCGCTGGTTGACGGCCAGGTAGGCGACGGGGCGGCGCCGGCCCAGATCGAGCGTCACCGACACGGGGAGCCGGGCGTCGCTGTCCCAGTAGTCCCGGAAGCCGCCGTCCACGAGCGCGGAGGCGGGGTGGCCGGCGCGGGAGGAGGTGGCGGTGGCCGTGAACCCGGACGAGTCGTACACGAACGGGCGGCCCTTGGTATCGACCTCGAAGACCGTGTCGTAGTCGTCCCACCTGGTGATGCCGAGGATCGTCAGGTGGCCGCCGGACTGGTGGAAGCGCATGCGCTCGCCGGTCCGCAGGTCGCGGACGCCGGTGACGAGGTGGCCGTTGTCGCGCAGGCGGACGAAGTCCGTACGCGGCCTGGTCACCACGTGGACGTACTGGGTGCCCGAACCGCGGGCGACGGTGACGACGCCGTGCGCGCCGTCGTTCCAGAAGCCGGGCTGCAGGCCGCCGTACAGGTAGCCGCCGCCCTCGGTCCGCTCCAGCGAGGCCCGGATGGGCGGCACCCAGCCTGCCATGAACGCGTTGAACGCCTCCTGCTGCGGCGGGAAGCGGCCGTTGACCATCGGCGTCTCGGCCATGAGGGACTTCATGGAGGAGCCGGCGTTGGTGATGTAGCGGCCGGTGCTGAGCCGGACGTCCACGGGGTGGTCGCGGCCGTCGTACCACCAGTCGCCGGTGGTGGGCAGCTTGTAGTCGGCCTCGGTCAGGCGGGGCATGGGGGTGAAGGCGGCCTGCGGGTAGTCGTAGGCCGGGGTCATGCCGGTCTTCTGCTCGTTGCTGACCGTGTCCATGATCGGCGTGTCCTCGTTGTTGTTGCTCAGCAACCAGGACGGGCGCTTCTCGCGGATCTGCTCGTAGAGGTGGTTCTGCTCCCAGTACTCGTTGTCGTTGTCGATCCAGAACCCGGCGAGGTCGGGCTAGTTCCGCATGACCTCGAAGAACAGGTCGTAGCTGAACATGCCGAACCCGGGCCGGGTGGTGAGGTCCACCTGCCGCCCTTTGTAGGCGGAGTAGGCGGCCGAGTCGAGGGTCTGCACGCCCTGCTCGCTGTGCCACTGCGGGTCGTCGGTCATGTAGAGCAGGACGCGGACGTTCTTCGCCTTGCCGGCGGCGACCAGCTCGCCGAGGAGGTCACGCTGCGTGGAGCAGCTTCCGGGTCCAGCCGCCGTCCGTGACGTCGCTCTCCCACTGGGCGCAGTCGAGGTGGCGGGGGGCGGTGAACATGCCCCAGTGCAGGAACAGTCCGGCGGTGGAGTCGCGTAACCACTGCTGGCGGGGGTGCTCGACCTCGGCGGCGGCGGGGCGGGCGGCGACGAGGGTGGTGAGGGCGGCGATCAGGGCGAGGACGAGCGCGGCGCGGGAGGCGCGCCGAGCGGGTCTCACCTGGGTACGGGGCTGCGGAGGAAGTCCCATGACGGCGGCTCTTTCGTCGAGCTGTGGTGGAGGCTCGCGGATCAGAGATCCGATGATTACATCGACGTTGACGGCGGTCAAGGGTCTGACTCGCGCCCCGTGCCCTATCCATCCGATGACTGGCGGGAGGATCGTGGGGGTTCGACCTGGTGACGCTGGGTAGCGGAAGAACCATCGGATATCCGGGGAGAGAGAGTTCGACATGCGCCGTACCGTCGCCGTCTCCGCCGTCGCGCTGACGCTCGCGACCGCGGGATGCAGCGGCCTGACGTACAACTCCGAGGACGTCACCCGCATCTTCACCCCCCAGAACGAGGGAGCCAACGCCAGCGGCAAGGGAGTCTACGTCCGCAACGCGTTCCTCCTCGGCGGTCAACCGGGGGCGCGGCCGGCCACGCCGCCGGCCGGGCTGCCGCTGTACGCCGTGCTCGTCAACGACCGAGCCGAGCCGGTGCGCCTGGCACAGGTGACGCTGCAGAAGGGCGGGCAGGCCCAGCTGACGGCCCCGGTGGTGGTGCCCGCGCGCGGGATCGTGGGGACCGACCGGCCGATCGGCACGGTGACGGGCGTGGCCGACACGGGCTCGGTCTCGATGACGTTCAGCTTCGACTCGGGGCGGGGCAGCCTGCGGCTCATCGTGCCGGTCGAGGCGAGGAGCGGCCTGTTCGCCACACTCAACCCCGGCGGCCCCTCGACCCCCACCGGCCCGGCGTCACCGGCGGCGCCCGTTTCACCGGGCGCCCCGACGAGCCCGTCACCCGCTAGCACCCCGTGACCGTCCGGGCGTACCCCCCGGGCCGCCCGGCCGGTCTCCGCCAAGCCGGCGGACGTGGAGGCTTCCCGTCACGCCGCGCCGGCGTCGCCGGCTCCGGTCACTGGCCGGCCAGGCCGGTGTGCGCGACGCCTCGCACGATCTGCCTCTGGAACAGCACGAACACCACCAGCAGCGGGAGCCCCGCGAGCACGACGGACGCCATGATCTGGGCGTAGCGCAGGCCGAACGTGCCCTGCACGACGTTGGCCAGGCCCACCGGAAGGGTCATCGTGTTCGGGTCGGTGGAGACGATGAACGGCCAGAGGAAGTTGTTCCACGTCGTGATGAACGTGAAGATCGACACGGCGGCGAGCACCGGCCGCGACAGCGGCAGCACGATGGTGAAGAACACCCGCCAGCGTCCGGCCCCGTCCACGAAGGCCGCCTGCTCCAGCTCCGGCGGCACGTCCTGGAAGAACTTGTAGAGGATGTAGACGATCAGCGGCGCGGCCACCTGCGGCAGGATGACGGACCACCAGGTGTCGACGAGCCCCAGCGACACCATCTCGGCGAACAGCGGCGCGATGAGCACCTGGGGCGGCACCATGATCCCGGCCAGGATGAGAGCCAGCAGCGCCCGCTGCCCGCGGAAGCTGGTCCGGGCGAAGCCGTAGGCGGCCATGGCCGAGAACAGCACGGTCATGGCGGTCACGATCACGGCGGTGACCACCGAGTTGACCGCCCACTTCACGATGCCGCCGGTGCCGAGCACGAGGCTGTAGGCGTCGAAGGTGATGCGGCTGCCGATCCACTCCAGCGGCAGCTTGGTCGTCTCGCTCTCGGGCTTGAGCGAGGTGGCCACGGCCCAGGCGACGGGCGCGAGCCAGGCGGCGGCGAGCACGAGGGCGGTGGCCAGCAGCACGAGCCGGCCCCAGCCGAACCTCTTGGTCATGACGGCTCCTCGCTCTTGCGGAACAGCCGGAGCTGCGCCAGGGAGACCACGACGATGATCGCGAACAGGATGTAGGACACGGCCGAGGCGTAGCCGATGCGGTAGCCGGTGAACCCGGTGTCGTAGGCGTACTCGATGATCGGCCGGGTGGAGTCCTCGGGGCCGCCGCCGGTCATCAGGTAGATCTGGTCGAAGACCTTCAGCGAGGCGAGGAGCTGGAGCACGACGACGACGCCCGTCGTGCGGCCGAGCAGGGGCAGCGTGATGGAGCGCAGCCGGTGCCAGGAGGACGCCCCGTCGATCGCGGCGGCCTCGTACAGGTGGCGCGGGATCGACTGGAGCGCGGCGAGGTAGAGCAGGAAGTTGAAGCCGACCGTCCACCACACCGTGGTCAGCACCATCGACCACATCGCCGTGGAGGGGTCGCCCAGCCACAGCACGTCGGTGCCGAGGCTTCCGTTGAGCAGTCCGTACTCGGGCGGGTAGATCATCTGCAGCCAGAGCAGCGAGACCACGGCCGACGGGAGCAGGAACGGGCCGAAGAACGACAGCCGCCACAGCCACTGCATGAAGCGCAGCTGGTGGACCAGCAGGGCGAGGGCGAGGCCGAGCAGCACGAGCGGGACCGTGCTGAGCACGGTGAACACGAGGGTGTTCCACAGGGAGCGCCACATGCGGGGGTCGGCGAACGCCTCGGCGTAGTTGGCCAGGCCGACGAAGCGGTCGTTGGTGCCGGCGATGTTGACGCTCGACAGGCTCATCCGCAGGCCCTGCAGCAGGGGCCAGACGAGGAAGGCCAGGTAGACCGCCAGGAAGGGCGCGATGAACAGCATCCCGTGCTGGGTCCAGCGGCGGCGCGCCCGGGCGTGCTCGGCGGGCGCGGCGGCCGGGGCGGCGGGGACGGCGACGGTGGTGGTCATCATCGCTCCTCTGCGGGGAAGGGGTTGGGCGCGGCCATGAGCCGGCGAAGCGCCTGCTTGGCCTGGGCGAGCCCCTGCTCGGGGGTGCGGGCGCCGCTGACGACCGGGGAGAACGCCTCGCCGAAGTCGAGCCAGAGCCGCGACGCGGATCCGGCGAACCACGCCCTCGGGTCGAGCGCGACCTCCGTGATGACGGAGCGGTACTCCGACTGGGGGTGCAGCGCGAGGTACTCCGGCTCCTCCAGCGTGGGCAGGTAGGCGGGCACGTGCCCGGCGACGGCCCAGTCGGCGCTGTTCTTCACCAGATAGGCGATGAAGCGGTAGGTGGCCCGCTCGATCTCCGGGTCGCGCTCGCGCTGGTGCGGCAGCACGAACGCGTGGCAGTCGGCCTGGGCCGCTCCCGTGCCGAAGACGCTGGGGAAGCGGGCCATGCTGAACGGGGTGCCGCGCTGCTTCAGGCCGGTGGTCTCCCAGTCGCCGTTCCACAGGAAGGCCGCCTGGCCGTTGGTGAACGCGGCCACGGAGGCGCCGTAGTCGGTGCGCGGGTCGCACAGCCCCTCCTCGCCGAGGGTGCGCATGAGGCGCAGCGCGTCGAGCGCCTTGGCGTCGTCGAGGGTGACGCGCGAGCCGTCCTCCGACAGCAGGGTGCCGCCGCTCTGCGAGTAGAGCGACCACCACAGGCGCCAGGGGCCGACGGTGCCGAGGCCGAGGGCGTCAAAGACGAGCGGCGGCCGGCCGCCGAGCACGCCCTTGGCCTTGCGCAGCGCGGCGAGCAGCTCCTCGGGCCCGTCGGTGGGCCGCAGCCTGCCGTCGGGGGCGAGCAGGCCGGCCCGCTCACAGATCTCGGTGTTGTAGTACAGCACCATGGGGTGGGCGTCGAACGGGACGGCGTACAGCTCGCCGCCCACGTGCGCGCGCTCCCAGATGGGCGGGCTGAAGTCGGCGGCTTCGAGACCGTTCTCGGCGAGCAGGGCGGGGTCGATCGGATCGAGGATGCGGCCGGCGCCGATGCCGGACAGGCGGGCGAGGTGGAAGGTGGCCAGGTCGGGCGAGCGGCCGCCGGCGCCGGCCATGGCGATCTTCGTGTAGTACGGCTCGCCCCACGCGAGCACGTTCTCCTCGACGGCGATGCCCGGGTTGTCCTTGGCGAACCCGCGGACCATCTTGTTCATGATGATGCCGTCGCTGGCACCGAGGAAGTGCCAGTAACGCACGCGGGTCCCGGCCGAGCCGAGTCCGACGGGAAGGGAACAGCCGGCGGCGCCCGCGCCCAGCAGCGCGAGACCACCGCCCAGGAGGCTGCGGCGGGTGAGGGATGGTCTGTCCACGGTGGGCCTCGTTCCTCTGGACAGCGATGCCTCAGGAGTGTTAGCGGTCACAATCCGCATGTCAAGACCTTGCTTCCATCAGTGCACAGACCTTGACGTTGAGGGTGATAACGCTAACAATCGGGGCATTCCAGTCACACCTGCACCACAGGAGCGCGAGAGCACGTGAGCAACCGCAGGGCCCGCGAGGCGCACCTCACCATCGACCCGGCGTTCCGAGTGGCCCCCGTGCGGCGGCGCACGTTCGGCACGTTCGTCGAGCATCTGGGCCGGTGCGTCTACACCGGCGTCTACGAGCCGGGACACCCCTCCGCCGACGAGGACGGCTTCCGCCGTGACGTCCTCGACCTGACCCGCGAGCTGGGCGTGTCCACGGTGCGCTACCCGGGCGGCAACTTCGTCTCCGGCTACCGCTGGGAGGACGGCGTCGGCCCGCGCGAGAGCCGGCCGCGCCGGCTGGACCTGGCCTGGCACAGCACGGAGACCAACGAGGTCGGCGTGGACGAGTTCGTCCGCTGGTGCCGCAAGGCCGGGGTCGAGCCGATGATGGCGCTCAACCTGGGCACGCGGGGCGTCGCCGAGGCCCTCGACCTCCTGGAGTACTGCAACCACCCGTCCGGCACGGCCCTGTCGGACCAGCGGATCGCCAACGGCGCCAAGGAGCCGCACGACATCCGCATGTGGTGCCTGGGCAACGAGATGGACGGCTTCTGGCAGACCGGCCACAAGACCGCCCCCGAGTACGGCCGGCTGGCCGCCGAGACCGCCCGCGCCATGCGCATGGTCGACCCGGGCCTGGAGCTGGTGGCCTGCGGCAGCTCCGGCTCCTCCATGCCGACGTTCGGCGCCTGGGAGGCGCAGGTGCTGGAGGAGACCTACGACCTGGTCGACTACGTCTCCTGCCACGCCTACTACGAGGAGAAGGACGGCGACCTCGGCAGCTTCCTGGCCTGCTCGACCGACATGGAGTACTTCATCTCCTCCGTCGTGGCCACGGCCGACCACGTCGGCGCGAAGCTCAAGTCCCGCAAGAAGATCAACATCTCCTTCGACGAGTGGAACATCTGGTACCTGTCACGCTTCCAGGCCGCCGAGCCGCCGCGCGACTGGCCGGTGGCGCCGCCGCTGCTGGAGGACCACTACCACCTGGCCGACGCCGTCGCCTTCGGCGGGCTGCTCATCACCCTGCTGCGCAACAGCGACCGGGTGACCGCCGCCTCCCTGGCCCAGCTCGTCAACGTCATCGCGCCGATCATGACCGAGCCGGGCGGGCGGGCCTGGCGCCAGACCACCTTCCACCCCTTCGCCCAGGCCTCCCGGTACGCCACGGGCGACGTGCTGCGGGTCGAGCCCGTCTCCCCGTCGTACGAGACGGCCGAGTACGGCGAGGTGCCGCTGCTGCACGCCGTGGCCACCCGGGCCGAGGACGGCGGCGTCACCGTGTTCGCCGTCAACCGCTCCACCGACGAACCGCTGTCCCTGGAGATCGACGCCCGCGCGCTCGGCGGCGTGCGGATCACCGAGGCGACCACGCTGACGGACACGGACGTCTACGCCCGCAACACCGCCGACGATCCCGGCCGGATCGCCCCCCGCCCCAACCCGGACGTCGAGCACGAGCCCCTGCGGGTGCTGCTGCCGCCGGTCTCGTGGAACGTGATCCGGCTGAGCTGAATCCGCCCGGGCCCTCAGGCCCGCTGCGGGGTGCCCGTACTCTCCCGCACCACCAGGTCGGGCTCGACCAGCCGGCGCCGCTCGCCCTTGTCCTCGCCCGCCATGCGGTCGAGGAGGAGGTGGAAGGCGTGCCGGCCGACCTCGCGGAAGTCCTGCCGCACGGTGGTCAGCGGCGGCCAGAAGTACGCCGACTCGGGGATGTCGTCGAAGCCGACCACGCTGACGTCCTCCGGCACCCGCCGCCCGGACTCGCGCATGGCGCGCAGCACGCCCAGGGCCATCTGGTCGTTGCCGACGAACACCGCCGTCACGGACGGGTCGGCGGCCAGCCGGCGGCCGAGCTGGTGGCCCGAGCGGGGACTCCAGTCGCCGCGCAGCGGCTCGGGCACGGAGCGGCCCTCGGCCTCCAGGACGCCGCGCCAGCCCTCGATGCGGCCGCTGGCGTCGATCCAGTCGGCCGGGCCGCCCACGTGCCAGACGGTCTCGTGGCCGAGGCTCAGCAGGTGGCGGGTGGCGCGGATCGCGCCGGCCCGCTGGTCGACCATGGCGACCGGGACCGGGATGTCCTCGCCCGCGTCGACCGCGACCACCGGCAGGTCGGGCGGCAGGTGGTGCAGGCCGTCGGCGGCGGACTCGTGCGGGGCGACGATGATGACGCCGTCGACCGACTGGGAGCGCAGCCGATGGACGCCCTCCTCGATGGAGCGGCGGTTGAGCGCGCTCAGGCTCGCGATGCTCACGGTGTAGCCGCTGAGCCGGGCGGTCTGCTCGATGCAGTACAGGGTGGAGGCCGGGCCGTACAGGGTGGTGTCGATGCTCACCACGCCCAGCACGCCCGAGCGGCCGGTGACGAGCTGCCGGGCCGCGGAGTTGGGCCAGTAGTCGAGCTCGCGCACGGCCGCCAGCACGCGCGCCCGGGTCTCGGCGCGCACGCGGTGAGGCGTGTTGAGCACCCGGGAGACGGTCATCGCGGAGACGCCGGCGAGCGCGGCGACGTCCCCGAGCACCGCGGGCCGGCTGCGCGGCCTCCCTCCCCCGTCAGAAGCCGTCGCCATGCGCCTCACCCCTTTCGCGATAACGCTAACAGGAACGGTCCCGCACCGCGTGCCCAAAAGCGATCTCCTTTGCGTCGACGCGGGCTTCCGTGCGACCGGTCACCCCTGGCGGAACCCCATCAGGCGCGTCTTCGTTCGCTAGGCAGGCGGGAGCCCCCCGCGCGACAGGACGGACGGGGAGGTACCCGATATGCCCGGACAAACCACTCAGACGGCCCGGCCCCTTCCGGACGCCGCCGGAGACCGGGTGCTGCGGTACCCGGCCGGGGCGCTGGTGATCCTGACCGGGCTGCCGGGCGCCGGCAAGAGCACGATGCTGCGCCGCCTGTACGCGATGGACGGCACCGAGGCGGCACCCGTGGTCGTGGACGGGGTCACGGTCATCGACTCCGCGCAGTCGAAGGCGCGCTGGGCGGGCACCCTCGGCCGGGCGCCCGGACGGGTGCGCACCGCGGTCGTCTTCGCCACCCACCTCCTGCGGATCCGGCGCGCGCTCGCCGCCGGCGGGCCGGTGATCGCGCACAACCGGGGCTGCGGGCCGCTGGTGCTGCGCGTCTTCGCCCGGATGGCCCGGCGCAGCGGCGCCGCCTTCCACCTGCTGCTGCTCGACGCCGGCCCCGAGGCGGCCCTGGCCGGCCAGCGGGCCCGCGCCCGGGTCGTGCGGGCGCGCACGTTCTCCTACCACCGCCGCCGCTGCGAGGCGCTGCTCGCGCGGGTCAGGGCCGGGACGGCCGCTCCCGCGGCGGGCGCGGTGGTGATCGACCGGAGCGCGGCGAGCCTGCTCCGCGGCATCGTCTTCGACGGGGAGCCCGCCTCCCCCTCCTCGCGCACGGAGCCCAGTACGATCTACAGATGACCGAAATGACCGAAACCACGCCCGGCTGGCTCGCACCCGAGGAGCTGGAGTCGCTGCGCGGCCGGATGCCGATCCTGTACGTCGACGCGGTGCCGGTGCGGGTGGACGACATGGGCATCGTCACCCACGTGGGACTGCTGCTGCGCATCGCCCCCGACGGCAACGTGAGCCGGGCCCTGGTCTCCGGGCGGGTGCTCTACCAGGAGCGGGTCCGCGACGCGCTGCTGCGCCACCTGGAGAAGGACCTCGGACCGGTCGCCCTGCCCAGCCTGCCGGCCTCCCTCGCGCCGTTCACCGTGGCGGAGTACTTCCCCTCCCCCGACGTCACGCCTTACCACGATCCGCGCCAGCACGCGGTGTCGCTGGCCTACATCGTGCCGGTGCGGGGCGACTGCCGGCCGCGCCAGGACGCGCTGGACCTGGTGTGGTTCACGCCGGAGGAGGCGGCCTCGCCGATGGTGCAGCAGGAGATGACGGGCGGCCAGGGAGTCCTGCTCAAGCAGGCGCTGGCGCACGTGGGCCGGCTCACCTGACACCCCGGCCCGCCCCGGCGAGGGTCGGGCGGCGGAAAGGCGACCGCCCGGCCCCCAGGAGGGAGCCGGGCGGCGCCGCGCGAAGGGCCGGGCGGGTCAGCGGCGGTGGCCGACGACCTTGACCCAGTCCGTGGCCTCCACCGGGTCGAGGCGGCGCGAGCCCTCGAAGACCGCGCGCCACGTGCCCGAGGTGTAGGCCGGGACCCTGGTGTGGAAGGAGCCGTCACGACCGGTCGTGACCGTCTCGACGTGCTCCCAGTCCCCGCCGCGGTCCGAGCGGAAGAGGATCACGATCCGCTTCCAGCCGAGCCGGTGCCACGACTCCGACTCCTTGCAGTAGTCGGCGTGGTGGACGGAGACGAAGCCGCTGATGTAGTCCTCCTCGCACTCCACCGAGAGCCTGCCGTCCAGCGAGAGGCTCCTGCCCTGCCAGACGGGCTCGGGGCCCGCGTCGAACCGGAGCGCGGTGTGGCCGCCGTCGACGTCCGGGTCCGCCAGCGCGGGGGCGGCGGCCGCCCCCACCATGGTGACGCCCAGAGCGGCCGCCGCCAGGCCGGCGGCGAGTCGTCGCATCATTGGGTGAAATTCCTTCCCCGTGTGGAACGCGCGCCCGGACGGGCACACGTCATCGCGATTGACGCGACGCGGTAAAGGAAAGTTGCGATCCGCCGATCACAATCATGCAACGACTCTTCATTTCATAGCCCGAAATATGCCTTCCTCGGGCCATTTATCGTGCTATTCGGCTATTTGGTGGATTTTCGAGAGGATCGGGGCGTAGCGGGAGGTCCCCTCGTAGCGCAGGCGCCAAAAGCCGCCGGTACGGCCCGCCACCGACGTGGTGAAGGCGCCGGTCTCCCCCGTGGTGGCCTCGGCCACCTCCTCCCACGTGTCACTGCCCTCGGGCCGCCAGAGGACGTCGACCGGCTGCGCGGCGAACGGGGCGTAGTCGGCCAGGCCCCGCGGTCCCACGCGGGTCAGCGAGCCGGTGAACCGCACGGCCGAGCCGTCCGGGGCGGATGCCACGCGCACGGCGTCCAGCCTGGTCTCGCGGCGCAGCTGGAACGTGGTGTACTTCGTCGCCGTGGACCCGTCGGCGCCGACGGCGGTCGCGGTGATCGTCCACGTGCCGGCCGGATAGGTGCGGTTCAGCGCCTTGTCCGGCAGGAAGCGCCACGTCTGCCAGTCGCCGTCGAACCGCATCCAGCCCGGCGTCGGGCGCCAGGACACCGTCGCGTCGCCCTTGTCGCGCCCCGCGTCCCGGCCTGCGGCGGAGCCCCGCTTGTGGTCGCGCTCCGGGGAGCGCGGCGCCAGGCGGGCCGCGCCGTGGATCTCACGGGCCGTGCCGGGCGACGCGGACGAGGAGTGGTCGTGGGACACCACCACGCCCGGCTGGTGGTCGCGCGTGGGCAGCAGCGGACGGCCCGCCGGCCGGATGGCGTGGCCGGACGGCATCGGCGCGCCCAGGTCGTCGAAGGCCACCGCGGGCGCCACGGCGGGTGAGCCGGCGGGCGGCGTCCGGTCCTGCGTCCCGGGTCCTGAGGCGGCTGATCCGGGCCTGCCCGTGCCGGGAGCGGCGGGGCGGGGAGCCGGAGCGGCCGGGCGGGGCGCCTGGGCGGCGGGCTCGCCGGGGGCGGCGGCTCCCGTGGCCGGGGAAGTCCCGTCGGAAGAGCCGGGAGCGCCGGGGGCCGACTGGGGCGGTGCGCCGGGCTCGACCTTGACGCTCACCCCGTTCCTTCCCTTGACGTCCTTGGCCACGACGTCGATCACCATGCGGACGGAGTCTCCGGCGCCGACGACGGGAGACGCCGGCCGCAGGTTGATCTCGCGGATGGTCGGGACACGGGCGGCGCGCGCGGCGGCGGCGAGCCCAGGGCCGGAGGCGGAGGCGGAGGTGGAGGTGGAGGCGACCCCGGCGGGACTCGCGGCCCCGGGCAGGGTCGTGGCGGCGGAGGACGCCGGCGCGGGCACCGTGAGGGCCCCCGCCGCGAGCGAGACGAGAACGAGTCTTCTGGTCATGATCCAGACCGTAGGAAGCGCCCGGTCATGGCAGTGACCACGACACACGCCCCGGAGGGCAAAGACTCGTCAGCCGGAGTACAGCTCCTCGATCAGGTCCGCGTACTTGGCGTGGATGACCCGCCGCTTCAGCTTCAGGCTGGGCGTCAGCTCCTCGGTCTCGGCCGTCCATTCGGCGCCGAGCAGCGCCCACCGCTTGACCTGCTGGACCCGGGCGAGCCGCTGGTTGGCGGCGGCGACGGCGGTCTCGACCTCCTTGAGCACGTCGGGGTGGGCGGCCAGCTCGGCGAGGGTGCCCTCGATGCCGCGGGCCCGGGCCCAGCCGGGCGCCATGTCCGCGTCGAGGGTGAGGAGGGCGACCGGGTAGGGGCGATTGTCGCCGTAGGCCAGGGCCTGGCCGACGAGGGGGTGCTCCTTGAGGTGGTTCTCGATCGCGGCGGGCGAGATGTTCTCGCCGCCGGAGGTGATGATGAGCTCCTTCTTGCGGTCCACGACCCGGTAGAAGCCGTCGTCGTCGACCGTGCCGATGTCGCCGGTGTGCAGCCAGCCGCCGGCGTCGACGAGCGCGGCGGTGCCGTCGGGCCGGTTGAGGTAGCCGCGGGTGTTGAGGGGGCTGCGGGTGAGGATCTCGCCGTCCTCGGCGATGCGCACCTCGACGCCGGGCTCGGCCCGGCCGACGGTGCCGAGCCGGTAGCAGCCGGGGCCGTTGCCGGTGAACGCGCCGGTCGTCTCCGTCATGCCGTACACGTCGATGACCTTGAGGCCGAGACCGGCGTAGAAGCGCTGCACCTCGGCGGGCAGCGGCGCGGCGCCGGTGGCGGTCCACTCCGCGCGGTCGAACCCGATGAGCGCGCGCACTCCGGCCAGCAGCTCCGCGTCGGCGCGCTCGTAGGCGGCGCGGACCTCCGGGGTGACGGTGTGGCCGTGCTGCCCCGCCTCGACGTAGGCGAGGCCCGCCGCCATGGCCCGCCGCACCGCCTCCTGGCGCTCCTCGGGCTGGGCGGAGAGCACGGCGAGCAGGCGGGCCATCATCTTCTCCCACACGCGGGGCACGCCGAAGAACAGCATCGGCCGCACCTGCCCGAGCGTGGCGCCGAGCTGGGCCAGGTCGGTGCAGAAGTGCACGTGCGACGCCTTCACCAGCGGCAGGTAGAGGCTGAGGACCCGCTCGGCGATGTGCGCGTACGTCAGGTAGGAGACCTGGGTGCCGCGCTCCGGCAGCCGGGCCATGCGGTCGGTGGCCGCGACCTCGTACAGCACGTTGCGGTGGGTGAGCGGCACGCCCTTGGGCGTGCCGGTGGTGCCCGAGGTGTAGAGGACGGTCACCACGTCCTCGGCGGTGACGGCGCGCAGGCGGGCCTCGGCGGCCTCCGGATCGGCGGCCAGCGCGGAGCGGCCGAGCGCGAGCAGGTCGTCCCACGCCATGAACCGGTCGCCGGCCGGCGCCCCCTCCAGCAGGATGACCTTCCGCAGGCCGGGCAGCTCGTCGAGCACGGGCTGCCAGCGCGCGAGGTCGTCGGGGCCGCCCAGCACGGCGTAGGCCGCGCCGGCGTCGGCGGCGGCGAACGCGATCTGGCCGGGCGCGAACGTGGAGTAGATCGTGCACCCGACGCCGCCCGCGTGGACGGCGCCCAGGTCGGCCAGCACGTGCTCGCTGCGGTTGACCATCATGAGCGCGACCGTCTCACCGGGCCGCAGGCCGAGCGCGGCGAACCCGGCGGCGATCTCCAGCACCCGCAGCCGCGCCTCGGCGTAGGTGAGCGTGACCCAGCCGCCTCCGGCCGGATCCGAATAGGCGGGAGCGCCGGGATGCCGCTCGGCCGCCGTCCTGAGCTGGTCGCAGATGGTACGGCCGGCGATCAGCTCGTCGATCTCCGCCCGCACGTCGAGGACATCGGCCATGGCAACCGCCTCCGCAGCTGTTCACTTGTCCGCTCACTTGTCCGCGTGGCATGCATCGCACCACACGACCGGGGTAGCGGCAAGGCCTCACCGGTGACGGAGTCCGCTATCACGTAGAGTGATGAATCGACTGCGGAAGAATGCCCGGGGGCGCGCATGAAAACGCACGAACGCACCTTTTTCGGCCATCCGTGGGGGCTGGCCACGCTCTTCGGCACGGAGATGTGGGAGCGGTTCAGCTGGTACGGCCTGCGCGCCATCCTGGCCACCTTCATGGCCGCGTCCCCCGCCCAGCACGGCCTGGGCATGAGCGAGCAGACCGCGACGGCCGTCGTCGGCGTGTACGGCGCGCTCATCTACCTGGTGGCGCTGCCCGGCGGCTGGATCGCCGACCGCATCCTCGGCCCGCGGCGCTCGGTGTTCTGGGGCGGGTTCGTCATCATGTGCGGCCACATCAGCATGGCCGTGCCGGTGACGTCGCCGGTCTTCGTGTGGCTGGGGCTGGGGCTGATCATCGCCGGGACCGGCCTGCTCAAGCCGAACATCTCCGTCATGGTGGGCAAGCTCTACCCGGACGAGGACGACGGCCGCCGCGACGCCGGGTTCTCGCTGTTCTACCTGGGGATCAACCTGGGCGCGTTCTTCGCGCCGATCGTGGTGGGCTGGCTGGCCGACGGCGACCGCTGGCACCTGGGATTCAGCGCCGCGGCCGTCGGCATGGCCCTCGGCCTGGCCCAGTACGTCCTCGGCCGCGGAAACCTGCGCGGCGTCGGCGACCGGCCCGGCATGCCGCTGCCGCCGGAGCACCGCCGGCAGGTGCTGCGGCACGTGGGGCTGGGCACGCTCGGCGTCGTGGCGGCCATGGCGATCTGGGTGGCGACGGGCACGTTCACCATCGACCGGTTCACGGTCGTCGTGACCGTGATCATCCTGGCGGTGCCGGTCGTCTACTTCGGCTACATCCTGCTGGGCAGCCACGACCTGACCGAGGACGAGCGCTCCCGGGTGAAGGCGTACGTGTGGCTGTTCGCCGCCGCGGCGATCTTCTGGATGCTGTACGACCTGGCGCCGAGCAAGCTGCTGTTCTTCGCCGAGAACGACACGGACCTGACGCTGTTCGGGATCCACATCAACGCGGCCACCACCCAGTCCTTCAACCCGCTGTTCATCATGATCTTCGTGCCGGTGTTCGCGGCGCTGTGGGTGAAGCTGGGCACGCGGGTGAGCACGCCGCAGAAGTTCTCCTTCGCGCTGGTCATGGTGGGGCTGAGCTTCCTGGTGATGGCGGTGGCGGCCACGCTCGCCCAGGGCGGCCGGGTGTCGGTGTGGTGGCTGGTGCTGGTCTACCTCATCCAGGTGTTCGGCGAGCTGTCGCTGAGCCCCGTCGGGCTGTCGGTCACCACCAAGCTGGCTCCCCGGGCGTTCAAGGGGCAGATGCTGGGGCTGTGGTTCATCGCGGTCTCGGTGGGCGACGCGGTCGGCGGGCAGACCGGGCGGCTGAGCGGCGTCGTGTCCGAGCCGATGTACTACACGTTGCTGGCGCTGATGGCGATCGTGGCGGGGCTGGCCCTGCTGATGTTCACCCGCAGGCTGCGCCACCTGATGTCCGAGCACCACGAGCCCGCGACGCCGCCGATCCGCTGACTCCGCCCGCCCGTCCCGCCCGCTGAGTCCGCCCGCTGAGCCCGTCCGGGCGGCCCCGCACGCGCCCGCGGGACGGCCGATCCGATAGACATGTGACCGTGCCCGAACTGCTCGACCTGGTGGGAATCTTCGTCTTCGCGCTGTCCGGCGCGCTCATGGGCGTGCGCAAGCGGCTCGACGTCGTGGGGATGGCGGTGCTCGCCGAGATGACGGCGCTGGGCGGGGGCGTGGTGCGCGACCTCATCCTGAACGTGCGGCCGATCGCGTTCCAGAGCGTGGGGTACGTGCTGGTGCCACTGGCGGCCACGGTGATCGTGTTCTTCTGGCACCCGCACGTGGCGCGGCTGATGCCGGCGATCCTGGTGTTCGACGCGGCCGGACTCGGGCTGTTCTGCGCGGTCGGCACGGTCAAGGCGCTGGACTACGGGTTGAGCCCGCTGCACGCCACCCTGCTCGGCGTCACCACGGCCGTCGGCGGCGGCGTGCTGCGCGATGTGCTGGCACGCGAGATCCCTGCGCTGCTGTACGACCGCCAGCTCTACGCGGTGCCCGCGCTGCTCGGCTCGGCCATGATGGCGGAGCTGTCCACCCTGGGGCTGCACGGCTGGCCGGCCACGCTGGCCTCGGCGCTGGTGGCCTTCGGGCTGCGCGTGGTCGCGATGCGCTACAAGTGGCGCGCTCCGCTGACCCGGGGAGTCACACGCTCCGAGTGAGAGCCGGTCAGACCATCGGGACCAGCGAGTCGGCGGGCCTGTCCCCTCCTGCGGGGCCGTGGTCGCGGGCGGCCACGATGCGCTCCACGGCCTCCTCCAGCACCGCCGGCGGCAGCGTGTACGGCAGGCGCAGGTACCCCTCCAGCGTCCCGTCGACGCCGAACCACGGCCCGGGCGCCAGCCGCACCCCGCGCGTGGCGGCGGCCTCGGCCAGGGTGACGGCCGAGCCGGAGTCGAGCCGTACCCACAGCGTGCCGCCGCCGCGCGGCACCGTGAACTCCCAGGCGGGCAGTCGCTCCCGCAGCGCGGCCACAAGCGTGGCGCGGGAGGCGCGCAGCCCGCGCAGGCGCTCGGCCCTGGTCTCCTCCAGCCGGTCGAACAGGCGGGCCACCACGAGCTGCTCCAGCACCGGGCTGGCGATGTCGACGGCGGCCCGGTGCACGGCCAGCCGGCGGATCAGCGCGGCGCTGGCGCGCAGCCAGCCGATGCGCAGCCCGCCCCACCACAGCTTCGAGGCGGAGCCGATGCTGATCATCCGGTTGTCGGAGTCGAAGGCGCCCATGGGCGCGACGGTCCCGCTCCTGACAGCCGTGTGAGGGGCGGGCTCGGACGGGTCGGGCTCGGACGGGTCGGGCTCGGACAGGTCCAGCTCGGCCCAGGTCTCGTCGATGAGGATCGTGGTGTCGGTGCGCCGGGCCGCGCCGGCGACGGCGGCGCGGGTGGCGTCGTCCATGAGCGCGCCGGTGGGGTTCTGGAAGTCGGGCATGAGGTACGCCACCCGGGCCGCCGACTGGCGCAGCGCGCAGGCGACCAGGTCGGCCTGCCAGCCCTCGTGGGAGATGCCGACCGGGACGATCCGGGCGCCGCACCGGCGGGCCGCGTCGATGGCGTGCGGGTAGGTGGGCGACTCGACGAGCACGGGGTCGCCGGGCCCGGCCAGCAGGCTCATGGCGAGGTGGAGGGCGTGCTGGGAGCCGGTGGTGACGAGGATCTGCTCGGGCCGGGTGGCCAGCCCGCGCGCGGTGTAGCGGGCGGCGACGCGCTCGCGCAGCACGGCCAGGCCCATGGGGTCGTAGCCGTGGCCCATGCCGTACCGGGGCAGGTCCTCGACGGCCTCGGCCATCGCCTCGCGCAGCGCGGACGGCGCGGGCGGGGCGGCGGCGTGGAGCTGGATGAGCCCGTCGCGGCCGGTGGACAGCCACGGGTTGTCGTCGGTGGAGGCGGGGTCGGGCAGGGCGGTCCAGCTTCCGGAGCCCTGCCTGCTGTCGAGGTAGCCTCGTTCGCGCAGCAGGTCGTAGGCGGCCGTCACGGTGGTGCGGCTGACGCCCAGGGTGGCGGCGAGGTGCCGCTCGGCGGGCATGCGCACGCGGACGGGGATGCGCCCGTCGAGGATGAGCGCGCGCACGGCGTCGGCGAGCGCCCGGTAGTACGGGCGGGCCTCCGGCGGCACGTCGGCGAGCCGGGCCACCTGCGCCGCTCCCACATATCTCATCAGGCCACTTTTGATGATTGGCCCTGTTTTGGCAAGGGGGTGGCCTGCCACTCTGGGTCCACTATGAGCGAAGCGACCGTCCCGCACCTGGGCTCCCTCCCCTCCCGTCTCGTCCGGCTCTACGGCGGCCTGGCCCTGTACGGCCTCGGCGTCGGCCTCCAGGTCCGCTCGGGGCTGGGCAACGACCCGTGGGACGCCTTCCACCAGGGCCTGGCCGGCCGCCTGGGGGTGTCGATCGGCACCGTGATCATCGGGGTCGGCGCGCTGGTGATGCTGCTGTGGATCCCGCTGCGGCAGCGGCCCGGTCTCGGCACCGTCAGCAACGTGATCCTCCTCGGTCTGTTCGCCGACGCCGCGCTCTTCGTGCTGCCCGCCTCCGGCCACTGGGCGTTGAGCTGGCTCTACCTGGGCCTCGCCATCGTGTCGATCGCACTGGCCACCGTGCTCTACATCGGCGCCGGCATGGGTCCCGGACCGCGTGACGGGCTCATGACCGGCCTGGCGCGGCTGGGGGTGTCCCTGCGGCTCGGCCGCTTCCTCATCGAGATCGCCGTGCTGGCCGTGGGCTGGCTGCTCGGCGGCACCGTCGGCATCGGCACGCTGGTGTTCGCGCTCGCGATCGGGCCGCTGACCCAGCTGTTCGCCCGCCGCTTCCCCCTGACGTGATCGCGCGGCAGGGCCCGTCACGACGCGACGTGATCGGACCCGGCCGCGTGATCACCCTCCGGCCGAGTAGCGTCAAGGCATGCGGATCGAGGACTACGCGCTGATCGGAGACATGCAGTCGGCCGCCCTGGTGGGCAGGGACGGCTCGATCGACTGGCTCTGCCTGCCCAGATTCGACTCCCCGGCCTGTTTCGCGGCGCTGCTCGGCGGCGACCGCAACGGCCACTGGTGGATCGGCCCGCCCGGCAGGCAGCCCGCCACCCGCCGCCGCTACCGCCCCGACACGCTGATCCTGGAGAGCGAGTGGGACACCCCCACGGGCACCGTCCGGGTCATCGACTTCATGCCGCCCCGTGACCGCAACCCCGACGTGGTGCGGATCGTGGAGGGCGTCTCCGGCACGGTGGAGGTGGCCACGCAGTTGCGGGTGCGCTTCGACTACGGCCGGATCGTCCCGTGGGTGCGCCGTACCGACGGGCACCTCCAGGCCGTCGGCGGGCCCGACTCCGCCTGGCTGCACTCCCCCGTCCCCCTCAAGGGCGGCGACTACGCCCACCGCGCCACCTTCCACGTCAAGGCGGGCCAGCGGCTGCCGTTCGTGTTCACCTGGCATCCGTCGCACGAGCCGATGCCCGAGCAGATCCACGCCGAGGCCCAGCTCGCCGAGACCGAGGCCCTGTGGAAGGAGTGGGTGGAGACCTGCACCCACCAGGGCCCCTGGCGCGAGGCCGTGGTGCGCTCCCTCATCACCCTCAAGGCACTCACGTACGCCCCCACCGGCGGCATCGTCGCCTCCCCCACGACGTCCCTGCCGGAGGACCTCGGCGGGGTGCGCAACTGGGACTACCGCTTCTGCTGGCTGCGCGACGCCACGATGACGCTGGAGGCGCTCATCAACAACGGCTACCTCGGCGAGGCCGCCGAGTGGCGGGCCTGGCTGCTGCGCGCGATCGCCGGCCGGCCGCAGGACCTCCAGATCATGTACGGCGTGGCGGGCGAGCGGCGGCTGCCGGAGATGCAGCTCGACTGGCTCGACGGCTACGAGGGCTCCCGGCCCGTCCGCATCGGCAACGACGCCGTCAACCAGCTCCAGCTCGACGTGTACGGCGAGGTGATGAACGCCCTCTACCTGGCCGGCGCCTCCGGGCTCACGGCCGACCAGCGGGCCTGGTCCATCCAGCGGCAGCTCCTGGACTACGTCGAGGAGCACTGGGACGAGCCCGACGAGGGCCTGTGGGAGGTGCGCGGCCCCCGCCGGCACTTCACCCACTCCAAGGTCATGTGCTGGGTGGCCCTGGACCGGGCGGTCAAGTACGTCGAGCGGTACGGCCGGCTCGGCCCCGCCGACAAGTGGCGGAGCATCCGGGACCGCATCCACGCCGAGGTGTGCGAGCACGCCTTCGACGCCAGGCGCAACACCTTCACGCAGTCCTACGGCTCCAGCGAGCTGGACGCGTCGCTGCTGCTGATGCCCATGGTCGGCTTCCTGCCGGCGGACGACCCGCGCATGGTGGGCACCGTGGCAGCCATCGAGAAGGAGCTCATGGCCGACGGCTTCGTGCTGCGCTACCCCGTGGCCGAGGACAACGCGGTGGACGGCCTGCCCGGCGGCGAGGGCGCGTTCCTGGCGTGCAGCTTCTGGCTGGTCGAGGTGATGGCGTTGCAGGGGCGCAGGGACGAGGCGAAGGAGCTGTTCGAGCGGCTGCTGGCGCTGCGCAACGACGTGGGGCTGCTGGCGGAGGAGTACGACCCCCGCTACGGCCGCCTGGTGGGCAACTTCCCGCAGGCGTTCAGCCACGTGCCGCTGATCCACGCGGCCCGCGCGCTGTCGGAGAGCGACCGCACCCCCAAGCTGGGCCGCGACACCTGAGCCGGGCGCCCCGCTCAGGCGGCGAGGCGGGCCAGGACGCGGGCGAAGTCGGGCGGCGGGGCGACGACCAGTCTCGTCTGGCCGCCCCGCAGCTCGATGTCGGCCCGGATGAGCGTCAACCGCCCGCCGTGCCACCAGTAGACCTGCGGGCTGAGCCCGCCGGTGCGGGCGGCGTGGACGCGCAGCCGCTCGATGGCGCGCACCACGCCGATCCCGTTCACCGGATGGACGAGCAGCGTGTACGGGTCGGGCAGCACGGCGAGCGCGCCGTGGGCGGGCACCGGAAGGTAGTCGCCGAGCCAGCGCAGGTGCGTGGCCGCCGACGGCGTGGGCCCGGTCAGCCGGACGACGGCCGTGCCGGACAGCTCGACGGCCTCCACCGTCAGCCTCTCGCCGCGCCGGACGTTGGCGACGGCCAGCTCCAGGGCCTCGGCCGTGGGCAGGGGCCAGCAGCCGGCCTCCTCGGGCAGCACCGGGCGGTCCCCGACGGTGAGCAGCTCCACCAGGTCGCCGTTGAGGTGCCGGCCGACCACGCGGGCCGGGTCGGGCACCTCGTCCACCGCTTCGACGCGGGTGCGCAGCAGCGGCGCCGCCTGTTCGAAGTCGCACACGTCCACCCGGTCCCCCGCGGCGCCGACGGCTCGTGCCAGGTGCTCGGAGACGAGGGTCGGCCAGTCCTCGCGCGGGCGGCGGCCCGCCTCGCGGCGCAGCCCGGCCAGCCGGACGAGGATCTCGCCTTCGCGCGGCCGGCGGGGAGCCGGGAGACCGAGGGTGAGCGAGCCGCCGTCGGCGGCGAAGACGCAGGTGAAGCCGAGAGTCTCGGCGACGAGTGCGAGCAGGGAGTCGAGGTCGACGTCCTCGACCGCCCTGCGCGGGGGTTTCCGGCCACGTTTGAAGAACGTCACGTGCCGTGTCCCATCATGTCCGTTTCATCCCGATATGTATCTCCTACCTTGCCTGCTCCCCACTGCGGAGCGGCCCAGCCAGCGAGCACGATTCGGTATCGATAACGGCCGGGGCTCCAAGCCACACACTCAGCTGTGGTGATCCGTGTCCAACCGGCAGGCCCGCCAGGACCGGCACCCCGAGCGGCAGCAGCCGGTCACGCAGCACCGGAGCGGGGTCGCCGCAGTCCACCCACGAGCCGAGCACGAGGCCCCGGACGCCGTCGAAGGCGCCCGCCTGAAGGAGCTGGGTGAGCATCCGGTCGATCCGGTACGGCTCCTCGCCGATGTCCTCCAGAAGGACGATCTTCCCGTCGAACGACGGGTGGTGGCGGGTGCCGCACATCGAGGCCAGCAGCGACAGGTTGCCCCCGGCCAGCACGCCCTCGGCCCGGCCCGGGGCCAGCGCCCGGTCGCCGGTGACCGGGGGCGCCTGCCCGGTCAGGGCCGCCCGCAGGTGCTCCCACGACACCGGCTCGGGGGCGTCACCGCCGGCGATCGTGTCGCAGGCCGGCATCGGGCCGTGCAGGGTCGGCACGCCCAGCTCGGCCGCGAACACGTGGTGCAGCGCGGTGATGTCGCTGGAGCCGACCAGCGTCTTCGGGCCGGCCGCCCGCATCGCGTCCCAGTCGATCAGGCCGAGCAGCCGCGCCGCCCCGTACCCGCCCCTGGCGCAGAACACCGCCGTGACGGCCGGATCGCACCAGGCGGCCTGCAGGTCGGCGGCGCGGTCCGCGTCCGAGCCGGCCAGGTACGGCAGCTCCTGCCGGTCGAGGACCCGCCCGCCGGCCACGACCTTCAGCCCCAGCCCCTCCAGCCGCTCGACTCCGCGCTTCAGCAGCGCGGCGTCCGGCGGCCCCGACGGCGCCACGACGGCGACGGTGTCCCCGGGCCGGATCGGGGTGATCTGTCCGTCAGGCCGCGACGGCCCGTTCCCTGGCTCGTTCCCTGGCTCGTTCACGGGGAAAACGGTGTCACACTTGCATCTCGTATGCGACTTCCGCCCCACATCCTCGTGGTCAACGGCATCAAGGTCCGCCGGCCGGTCTTCCTGCTCGGAGCGCCGCATTCCGGCACGGACCTGCTCGGCCGCGCCCTGAAACGGTCACCGGGATTCCACGTGACCATGGGCCGGACCGGCGTGGCCCATGTCCTGTACGCCTTCGCCCGCAAGCCGTCCCTCGGCGAGAGCTCCGGCGCCGTGCGGGTGCTGCGTGACGCGCTCGCCGAGTCGTGGCAGGTGCTGCCCGGCTCGTGCCGCCAGTGCGGCGAGGCGTGCCGCGACGCGGGCGGCGTCACCGGCGCCGGTCCCTGCGTCTCGACGGGGGACGTCACCCGCTTCGGCGACGCGAGCCCCGACCTGATCTACAGCGCGGCCACACTGCTGCGGGCCTTCCCCGACGCCCGGTTCGTGCAGATCGTCCGCGACGGCCGTGACGTGGTGGCCGACATGCTGGCCGACCCGGCGTGCCTGGCCTGGTTCAAGCCGGCGATGCTGTCGGAGGGAACCGAGTTCCCCAACGCGTTCCTCGGCGTCAACCGCGACGAGCACCTCGACAAGTGGAAGGGCATGCCGGTCGCCGGCAAGAGCGCCCTGCGCTGGCGCAGCGCCGTGCGCCTCAGCGCCACGCTCCGCCGCGACCTGCCCGAGGACCAGCTCCTGACGCTGCGCTACGAGGACCTGGCGCTCAGGCCCGCCCAGGCGGCGGCCTCGGTCGCGGACTTCCTCGGCACGCGCGTCTCCAAGGTCGCCCTGTACGGCGGCCCCTCGGAGCCGGGCTCCCGCCGCTCCCGGCTGCGGCCCGACGACCTCGCGCTGGTGGAGAAGGTCGCCCGGCAGGAGCTCACGACGCTGGGCTACCTGACGAGTTGAACTGCGTGCGGTGCAGCTCCGCGTAGAGGCCGCGGCGTGCCAGCAGCTCGTCGTGGGTGCCCCGCTCGGCGATCCGCCCGTCCTGGACCACGAGGATCTCGTCGGCCTCGCGGATCGTGGACAGCCGGTGGGCGATGACCAGCGAGGTGCGGCCCGCCAGGGCGGTCTTCAGCGCCTGCTGCACGGCCGCCTCCGACTCCGAGTCGAGGTGCGCCGTGGCCTCGTCGAGGACGACGACGCGCGGCGCCTTCAGCAGCAGCCGCGCCAGCGCCAGCCGCTGCTTCTCGCCGCCCGACAGCCGGTGGCCGCGGTCGCCGACGACCGTGTCGAGCCCGTCGGGCAGGCCCTCCACCAGCTCGCCGATCTGCGCGGCGCGCAGCGCCTCCCACAGCTCCTCGTCGCTCGCGCCGGGCCGGGCGTACCGCAGGTTGGCGCCGATCGTGTCGTGGAACAGGTGGGGGTCCTGGGCCACCACGCCGACGGTGTCGCGCAGCGAGGCGAGCGTGGCCTCGCGCACGTCGAGCCCGTTGAGCCGGACCGCGCCCTCGCTCACGTCGTAGAGCCGGGACACCAGGGAGGTGATCGTGGTCTTGCCCGCTCCGGACGGGCCGACCAGCGCCACGAGCCGGCCCGGCCTGCCGGTGAACGACACGCCCTTGAGCACGGGGTGCGAGGGGGCGGTGTCCTGCCGGGCCACCGACTCCAGCGAGGCCAGCGACACCTCCTCGGCCGCCGGGTAACGGAAGTGGACGTCGTCGAACTCGATCGTCACCGGCCCGTCGGGCACCGGCCGGGCGTCGGGCCGCTCGGCCACCATGGGCTTCAGGTCGAGGATCTCGAAGACCCGGTCGAAGCTGACCAGCGCCGTCATCACGTCCACGTGCACGTTCGACAGCGACGTCAGCGGGCCGTACAGGCGCATGAGCAGGGCGGCCAGGGCGACCAGCGTGCCCAGCTCGAACACGTCGCCGATGGCCAGCACGCCGCCGATGCCGTACACCAGGGCGGTCGCCAGGGCCGCGACCAGGCCGAGCGCCACCCGGAACACGGTGCCGTACATGCCGACCGTGACGCCGACGTCGCGCACCCGGGCCGCGCGCCCGCCGAACATCGCGGCGTCGTCCTCGGGCCGGCCGTAGAGCTTGGCGAGCATCGCGCCGGCCACGTTGAAGCGCTCGGTGGTGACGGAGCTCATCTCGGCGTCGAGCCGCATCTGCTCGCGCGTCAGCGCCGACATGCGCCGGCCCACCCACTTGGCCGGGATCACGAAGATCGGCAGCAGCACCAGGGCGACCAGCGTCACCTGCCACGACAGCACGAGCATGGCGCCCAGCACGAGCACCAGGCTGATCACGTTGGACACGACGGACGACAGGGTGCTGGTCAGGGCGCGCTGGGCGCCGATGACGTCGGTGTTGAGCCGCGAGACGAGCGCACCGGTCTGCGCCCGCATGAAGAAGGCGACCGGCATGCGCTGCACGTGGTCGAACACCTCGGTGCGCAGGTCGTAGATCAGCCCCTCGCCGAGCCGGGCCGAGAACCACCGCTGCGCCAGCGTGAGCCCGGCGTCGAGGAGCGCGAGCGCCCCGATCGCCAGCGCCAGCCCCACCACGACGTCGGTGCGGCGGGGCAGGATGCCGTCGTCGATGATCGCCTTCATCAGCAGCGGGTTGGCCACCACGACGACCGCGCCCGCCATCACCAGCAGCAGGAACGCGGTGATCTGCCGGGTGTACGGCCGGGCGTAGCCCGCGATGCGCCGCACGGTGCCGGGCGTGAGCCGCTGCTTGGTGACCGACTCGTCGCGGCGCAGCGACGCCATCAACTGGGGGCCGAAGCCCCCTCCCATCATCGCCATCCGGGGCCCTCCTCCCCGGTATGAGCGCCGCCGGGACGCCCGGTGATTCCCGGCTCCGCTCAGCGCGAAACCCGTCCGGGGGTCAAGGTTGAGAGGAGAACAGCGCGCGGAGGCGTTCGGCCTGCTCGGCGCCCTCGGCCGCGCACTGCTCCTCCAGGGTGCGCGAGCGCGCTCCCTGGAGGAGTCGCTTGGTCGCCGCCGCCGCGTCCCGGTTGGTCGAGAGCAGCCCGGCGATCTTGTCGTGTACGGCCCGGTCCAGGCCGTCGCGGGCGACGACCTGCTCGGCGAGCCCGATCCGCTGGGCCTCGTCGGCCTCCACGGTCCGGGCGGTCAGGCAGATGTCGATCGCCTTGGCCAGGCCCACCAGCTCGACCAGCGGCTTGGTCCCGGTCAGATCGGGGACCAGCCCCAGGGCGGGCTCCTTCATGCAGAACTTGACGTCGTCGGCCACGATCCGCAGGTCGCAGGCGAGCGCGAGCTGGAAACCCGCGCCGATCGCGTGACCCTGCACGGCCGCGATGGAAACGATCTCGGGGCGGCGCAGCCACAGGAACCCCCGCTGTGCCTGCCGCAACCGCTGCTCGAACGCCGCGGCCCCGAGCCGCGCCGTCGAACTGAACGAGCCCTGTCCGGGCACCCCCTCTGGTGTGAACATCCGCAGGTCGATGCCTGCCGAGAAGGACGGTCCCTCACCTCTCACAACGACGACGCGCACCCGGTCCGGTAGGTCATCACCGATTCGGGCCAACGCTGACCAGGTCGCGAACGTCTGAGCGTTCCGCTTGTCCGGCCGGTCCAGCGTGATCGTCGCGATCTCACCGTCCACCTCGAAGCGCAGTCCCGTCTCCGCCGGATCCTCGGTGAACACGTTGTCCGCGTTCCCCCCGCGCTGCTGTGGCGCCTTCGCTTCCGCCATCGCCCGCTCCCTCTTCGCCACTGAACCGTCGCGCCCGAGCTTACAGAATGAGATTCTGGGCCCGGGCGCGGCGGCTGGCTGACTAGGGACGAGCGGCTGCGGTCGCACGTTCCGAGGCGGCCGTCAGCGCTTGGACTTGCCTCGGGTCGCCCCGCCGCGCCCGCGCAGAGTCACACCGGACTCGCTCAGGATGCGGTGGATGAACCCGTAGGACCGACCGGTCGAAGCGGCGAGCGCACGGATGCTCTCACCCGCGGCGTAGCGCTTCTTGAGATCGCCGGCCAGCTTTTCACGGTCGGCCCCGGTGACCCGGGTGCCCTTCTTCAGTGTCTCGGCCACGAGTACCTCCTGTAGTGCCGGACTTCCGCAGCGTTACTCCGCCATGATCAGTCATTTCAGCGGGATCGGCTACCTACTCCATGGGAAAAGATCCGTACCCGCCCAAATTAAGATCAGGCAAGTGCCACAAGATCGGAAAATTCGGCGCTCCATGCGTCTTCAGTTCCGTCCGGTAGCAAGATCACCCTATCCGGTGACAGGGCGTCAACGGCACCCTCGTCGTGGGTCACGAGGACGATTGCTCCTGAATACGACCTCAGAGCGTTGAGAACCTGCTCGCGGCTGACCGGATCGAGGTTGTTCGTTGGCTCGTCGAGGAGGAGGACATTGGCGCTGGAGAGGACCAGCATGGCCAGCGCGAGGCGGGTCTTCTCGCCGCCGGACAGCACGCCCGCCGGCTTGTCGGAGTCGTCGCCGCTGAACAGGAAGGAGCCGAGCACCTTGCGCAGCTCGGTGTCGGTGAACTCGCCGCCGGCCGAGCGCATGTTCTCCAGGATCGTGCGCTCGCCGTCGAGCGTCTCGTGCTCCTGGGCGTAGTAACCGATCTTGAGGCCGTGGCCGGGGCGGACCTCGCCCGTGTCGGGCTTCTCGATGCCGCCCAGAATCCGCAGCAGCGTGGTCTTGCCCGCGCCGTTGAGCCCGAGGATGACGACCCGGTGACCTCGGTCGATGGCCACGCTGACGTCGGTGAAGACCTCCAGCGAGCCGTACGACTTGGACAGGCCCTCGGCGGTGAGCGGGGTGCGCCCGCACGGCTGCGGCTGCGGGAAGCGCAGGCGGGCCACCTTGTCGCTCTGGCGCTCCTCCTCGGTGCCGGCCAGCAGCCGGTGGGCGCGCCGCATCATGTCCTGCGCGGCCTTGGCCTTGGTGGCCTTGGCGCGCATCTTGTCGGCCTGGGCGAGCAGGGCTCCGGCCTGCTTCTCGGCGTTGGCCCGCTCGCGCTTGCGCCGCTTCTCGTCGGTCTCGCGCTGGGCCAGGTAGGCCTTCCAGCCGACGTTGTAGTGGTCGATGACACAGCGGTTTGCGTCGAGGTGCAGGACCTTGTTGACCGTGGCTTCAAGAAGACCGACGTCATGGCTGATGATCGCCAAGCCGCCCTGATGGGAACGCAAAAAATCACGAAGCCACCCGATTGAGTCCGCATCTAGGTGGTTTGTCGGCTCGTCAAGAAGGAGAGTTTCCGCACCGCTGAAAAGAATGCGCGCCAATTCCACGCGCCTGCGCTGTCCGCCGGAAAGCGTTTCCAGCGGTTGCCCGAGGACGCGGTCCGGCAGACCGAGACTGGAGGCGATCGAGGCGGCCTCCGCCTCGGCCGCGTAGCCGCCGAGGACGTGCATCTGGTCCTCCAGCCGGCCGTAGCGGCGCACCGCCTTCTCGCGGGTCTTGTCGTCGGCGGAGGACATGCCGAGCTCGGCCTCGCGCAGCTTGCGCAGCACCTCGTCGAGCCCGCGGGCGGACAGGATGCGGTCGCGGGCGAGCACCTGCAGATCGCCGGTGCGGGGGTCCTGCGGCAGGTAGCCGACGCTGCCGCTCGTGGTGACCGTCCCGGAGGCGGGCAGCGCCTCTCCGGCCAGGACCTTGGTCAGCGTGGTCTTACCCGCGCCGTTGCGGCCCACCAGGCCGATCTTGTCGCCCGGGTTGACCCGGAAGGAGGCGCTTTCGATGAGCAGGCGCGCGCCGGCGCGCAGCTCGATGTCATTGGCAATGATCATGGTTGACGGAACACTCCCGAGCTAGGAAACGAGGGATGGGGTGTGCGGCGGCCGCGTGCGCCGTGCCGTCAATCGGGAGTGTGCATACCGATCAGTGTAGGCCCCTGAGCTGGAGTCCCACCTCCCGTTATCGCCCTGCTCGTCACCTGTGTCCCGCCGCTCCCTCCCCTACCGCCGGGACGCCTCCTCCGGGTTCTCCTTCTCGCCGGGAGCCTGCTCCGGGAGGTGGTCGCCGATGAGCGCGAGATTCTGGATGGCCGCCAGGCCGTACTGGGCGGCGTCGTTGGTCGAGACGAACGGCGCCTCCTCGACGGCGGCGAGCACGCCCGGCCCCTCCACGCGGGTCAGCCGCCAGTGCGGCTCGCGCTGCAGCTCGTTGCGGTTGAGCTGGTCGTCCTCGTCCAGGTAGAACTTGCGCCAGGCCCGCGCCGCCTGCGCCGCGTCGCCCGTGCGGGCCGCCGCGTACGCGGTGAGCCGGCTGTGCGCCTGCACCAGCGAGATGCCGCGCAGCGGCTCCCCCACCTCGGCGGCCTGCTCCGCGGCGGGCGCCAGGTAGAGCCGGCAGTAGTCCAGCCAGGCCCGCTCGAAGCCCGGCACGTCCAGGTCGAGCGCGATCAGCTCGGAGCACATCTCCGGCAGGCCGAACACCGACGACAGGTGCGAGACCATGATCGCGTCGCGGGAGGCGTCGAAGCGCCCCGTGGCCAGGTCGAGCCGGGCCTCGCCGGTCAGGAACCCCTGCGGCAGCGCCCCGATGCCGGCCATCGTGCCGAGCAGCCGGTCACGCGCCCGCTCGTCGCCGTGCCGCTCCCAGCGGGTCAGCCAGGCCGCCGCGAGCGCGCCCCAGTCGGTGCCGAGCCCGACCGACAACGCCGACGGGTCCGGCGTGTAGACGTCCTCGCGCACCTTGCGCTGCGGGTCGATCGCCACGAACGTCGCCTCCGGCTCGGACAGCTCGTCGAGCAGGTCGCCGGCGCGCTCGTCGGCGGTCAGGTAGTAGAAGAAGCGCCGGTAGGCGGCGTTGGAGATGCGCAGCTGCTTGCAGCTGCACCCCCAGTGCTGCACGTTGTGCCGGCTGCCCAGCCCCTTCCAGCGGCCCAGGTGGTAGACGTCGACCTCGCCGGTGTGGCGGGTCATCGCCTCGGCGAAGCGGAAGACGTCGGCCCGCCCGGTGCGCAGGAACTGGTACCACAGCCACAGGTCGGGCGACAGCTCCGAGTTGTCCCAGGCGTAGCCGCCCACGTCGTAGCGCCAGGTGTGCCGGTCGGCGTCGTAGGTGTGCATGACGTCGCCGTAGTCCCAGAAGCCGTACCAGCGGCGCTGCTCCCGCTCCCGCGTGTACAGGTCGAACAGGAAGTCCAGCCGGTCCTCGATCGCGGCGCGGGCCGGGGTCGAGCGGTCCGGCAGCGCCCAGTCGCCGAACACGCCCGCCGCGCGGATCCGCGCGGGCGGGGCCGTCAGCAGCGCGGGGTCGTTCATGGCCGCGGCGTGCGCGGCCAGCGCCTCCGCCGGGGGCGTGGCCTCGTGGACGCGCAGGGTCAGCTCATGGGTGCGGGCGACGCCGTGGGCGTCGCCGAAGCCCGGCTCGTGGTCCTCGTAGGTGATCTCCAGCCCTTCGAGCTGCTCGGCGTACGTGTCCTGGCCCATGCCGTCGTGCCAGAACCGCAGGTCCATGGCCGGGGCGGACGGCGACCACAGCCACACCGTCGCCGTGGCGAGGTCCGTGGCCGCGCCGCGCACGTCCAGCCGCGTCGGGTGCAGCCGCCAGAAGTCGCGCAGCCCGAACCCGAGCCCGCCGCTCACCCCGCCCACGTAGCCGTAGCCGGCCGAGCGGGTGCCCGAGGGAATCGTCACCCAGGCGTGGCCCTCGCCGGTGCGCTTGCGCAGCGTGAAGCCGTCGGCGGAGGTCTGGTCGAGGGTGTAGTCGTTCCAGGCCGGGATGAGGTGCAGGCGGCCGGCCACCTCCGGGTTGCCGATCGGGCCGCACGGCCGGCCCTCGACCTGCGCCCGCCGCACGACCTCGCCCGGGTCGCGGCGCAGCCCGGTCAGCCCGCGCACGGCCTCGGTGAGGAACCCGTCCGGCCCGGCCAGCCGTACGTGCCGGTCGTGGAGCTCGTCGCGCATGACGACATCGGCGCGCAGGCCGAGCCCGGCCAGGAAGTCCCGCTCGGGGTCGCCGTCCCAGACGAACGTGTGGACCACGCGGACGTCCTCGGCCCCGGCGTAGAAGTACAGCCGCACGCTGAACGGCAGCCGCGCGCCGCCGTCTCCTCCCACCGTGCTTCCCAGCGGGCCTCCCGCCGTGACTCCCAGCGGGCCTCCCACCGTGACTCCCGGCGTGCGGACGTGGTGGCCCTCCAGCCGGACGACCGCGCGGACCGGGCCGTCCTGCTCGACGGTGACGCGGGTGACGTGACCGGTCGCCTCGGCTCTCGTGAGCGTGCCGGCGTCGTCTGGCGTGGGCCCGTCCTGGTGCAGGCTGACCAGGCGGACGTCGCGGACGATCTCCTGGGAGCCGCGCTCCACCGAGCGCGCGAGCGTGGCGCCCGACTCCTCGATCGTCCAGGTCACGACGCCCGTGCTCACGCGCAGCACGCCGTCCCCGCGCGTCACGGTGACGGGCGAGGAGGGGGCGGCCGGGCCGCGGCCGGGCTCCAGCCGGTACGTCGCGGCGGGCTCCGCCTGCGGGGCGACGGCGTGCGCCGACCACTTCACCGAGCCGTCCGGCCAGGTCGCGGTCACCCAGCTCTGCACCGGGACCTCGCGGCCCTGCGGATCGGCCAGGGCGAACGCCGCGCCCGGCTCCACCGTGCCGCGCGACCAGGGGACTCCCCAGGTCACCCCCTGCTCCGCGGGTCGGTCCAGCCAGCGCAGCACGGTCATGCGATCTCCTTCAGTCGCTCGGCGACGATGGCGGCCACCTCGTCGGCACCGCGGAAGCAGAAGTGGGTGTCGTCGGCCACCCCGTCCGGGTAAAGGGGGTGCCGGCCGGGCGGTAAATGGGTGAACAGCGCCTTCGACCCCTCCGGGCCGAGGCGCTCGTACAGCTCGGTGGTGGCGGCCGTCAGGTCGATCAGCGGCACGTCCCGCTCGGCGGCGAGCGCGCGGACCCGGTCCGGGTAGTCGCCGTGCGTCGGCGCCAGCCGGTCCCCCACGAACCGGCGGCGCTGCACGGGCGTGCACAGCACCGGCAGGGCGCCCGCGCTGCGCGCCTCCTCGACGAAGGCGCGCAGGTTGTCGCGGTACGGCAGCTCGGGCTCCTTCTGGTCGTTGTGCCCGAACTGGATCACCACGAGGTCGCCCGGAGCCGCCTCCAGCAGGAGCGCGGCCCACAGGCCCTCGGCCCGGTGGCCGGCCGTGGTGGCCCCGCCCTTGGCGAAGTTGCGCACCGGCCCGCCGACGTGGCCCCCGAGCTGCGCTCCCCACCCGGACATGGGCGCCTCGACGGCCGGGCACGAGGCCACCGTCGAGTCGCCCGCCAGCAGCACGGCGCGGGTCACTCCTTGACGCCCCCGATCAGCACGCCCTTGGCGAAGTGCTTCTGCAGGAACGGGTAGAAGAACAGGATCGGCAGCGTCGCGATGACGACGACCGCGAACTTCAGCCCCTGCTCCGGCGGCACCCAGGTCCGGTCCATCTGGGCCAGGGCGTTGGCGGCGTCGGTGCTGGTGAGCTGGCGCACCAGTATCTGCAGCGTCCACTTGCTCGGGTCGTTGATATAGAGCAGCGGCGACATGTAGTCGTTCCAGATGCCCACCGCGTAGAACAGCGAGAACGTCGCGATGATCGGCTTGGAGAGCGGGAGAACGATCTTGAAGAAGACGCCCATCTCGTTGGCGCCGTCGATGCGCGCCGCCTCCTCGAGCGCCTGGGGCAGCTCCTGGAAGAAGCTCTTCACGATGATCAGGTAGAACGGGTTGATCGCCAGCGGCAGGATCAGCGCCCAGTAGCTGTCCAGCAGCCCCAGGTCGCGCACCACGAGGTAGGTGGGGATCATGCCGCCGGAGAAGACGAGCGTGAAGATGACCAGGTTCAGCACCAGCGCCCGGCCCGGCAAATACCGCTTGGCCAGCGGATAGGCCATGGTGAGCGTCAGCAGCAGCTGGATCACCGTGCCCACCGCCGTCACCACGACGGTCGTCAGCAGGGCGCGGACGAAGGTGTCCGTGGCGAAGATGTAGCGGTACGACTCCGTGACGAACTTCTCCGGCCACAGGAAGAACGGCCGTGAGGAGATCTCCGCCTCGCCGGCGAACGACCCGGCCAGGACGTAGAGCAGCGGCAGGATGGTGATCATCGCCACGCCGGCCAGCATGGCGATGTTGACCACGTCGAACACGCGGCTGCCCGTGGTGCTGTAGTCGTCCGCGAGCTTCTTGGTGTTGGTCTGCATGCCAGGCTCCTCAGAAGAGTCCACGCTGGCCGAGGCGCTTGGCCAGCCAGTTGGAGCCGAAGATCAGGATGACGCCGGCCACGCCCTTGAACAGGCCGACGGCAGTGGAGTAACTGATCGCGCCCTGGGTGATGCCGGTGTAGTAGACGTAGGTGTCGAACACGTCCGCCACCGAGCGGTTCAGCGACGTGGTCATCAGCCAGATCTGCTCGAAGCCCGAGTCGAGCAGGTTGCCGGAGGCGAGGATGGCCATGACGACGACCGTGGGCCGGATGGCGGGCAGGGTGACATGCCAGAGCTGCTTGAAGCGTCCCGCGCCGTCCATGCGCGCCGCCTCGTACAGCTGCGGGTCCACGCCGGCGAGCGCCGCCAGGTAGATGATCGTGCCCCAGCCGGTCTGCTTCCACAGCTGCTGCAGGATGATCAGCGGCCGGAACCAGTCCTCCTGCGCCATGTAGTCGATCTTCGAGGTGTCGCCCGCGATGTCGCGGATCCATCCGGAGATGACGCCGAAGTCCGCCGCGAACAGCACGTACGTCAGCGAGGCGACGATCGTCCAGGACAGGAAGTGCGGAATGTAGATCAGCGACTGGACCGAGCGCTTGAGGATGTTGATCCGCAGCTCGTTCAGCAGCAGCGCGACGATGATCGGCGCCGGGAAGACGACGACGATGTGCAGCAGCGCCAGGAGGAGCGTGTTGAACATCAGCCGGCCGAAGTCGGGGCCGGCGAACAGCTCCTCGAAGTGCTTGAACCCGACCCATGGACTGCCCGAGTAGCCGAGGAACGGCAGGAAGTCCTGGAACGCGATCGTCACGCCGTACATCGGCAGGTACTTGAAGAGCGCGAAGTAGAGGACGCCCGGCAGGAGCATCAGGTAGAGCCAGCGGTAGCGCACGAACGCGGTGCGCAACCCCAGCCTATGGCGTCGGTGCCCGGGTGTGCTCGCCGCCCTCGTGGGAGGCGGCGCCAGGTCGGTGGCCACAGCGGCCTCCTTTCAGATGAGGGACCCGGGCAGTTCCCCGGGTCCCTCAGGGCGGGGTCAGTTGGTGGTGCCGAGCTTGGAGACCAGGTCGTTGATCTCGGCGGCGACCTGCGTGCCGCCGCTGTCGTACCAGCGCTTGATCTCGCCCTTCAGCTGCTCCTCAGTGAGCTCGCCGGACAGGTACTTGATCCGGGCGTCGGGGATGATCGTGTCGATCTGAGCGCCCCTGGCGACGGCCGTGGGCGAGACCACCGGCAACGCGGGATTGAACACGGCGGTCTTGAGGTCCTCGACCATCAGCTTGTTCTGGAGGTTGATCATGTCCTGGTACGGCTTCCCGGGAGGCGTGCGCTGGTAGGCGATGCCGCCGATGTCCGCGGTGCCCTTGGTGCTGAGCTGGGTGAAGGCGTTGTCCACGTCCTTCTGGACGATCTCGACCTTGGGGTCGGTCTCGTTGATCAGCGAGGCGGTGTTGCCCACGACCTTGAAGTTGCGGCCCTCGATGCCGTTCTGCAGCAGCACCTGACCCTCCTTCGTGGCCAGCTTGTCCAGGGACTTCAGCAGGTTGTCGAGATCGGCCTCGGTCCGCACGCTCTGCTTCGAGATGGCCAGGGTGTCGTTGTAGCCGGTGAACGGGTAGGAGAACTTCTGGCCGTCGGACCGCTTGAGGTTGCCGACCATGGCGACCTTGTCGCCGTAGTGCTCGGGGTCGTCCTCCCTGAACAGGTCGAGCACCTGCCGGGAGCGGAGGTTCACGTCGATGATGATGCCGCCCTTGCCCTGGTGGAACGGCTCGTTCCACTTGGCCGAGTCGAGCGTGGCGAAGTCGGGGTTGACCAGACCCTCGCCGACCATCTTCTTGAGAAACTTGTTCGCCTCGAGGAACTCGGGGGTGTCGAACCCGGGGACGAGCTTGCCGTTGCGCTCCCCCCAGCCGTTCGGCGCGCCGAACCAGGTCTCCAGCACGTCGTAGGGGCTGGCACTGGCGTAGTTGCCCGGCCACTTCGGGATGATGAGGCCGTAGGTGTCCTTCTTGCCGTTGCCGTCGGGGTCCTTCTCGGCGAACGCCTTGGCGATGGTGTACAGGTCGTCGACCGTCTCGGGCAGCTTCAGGCCGAGCTTGTCCAGCCAGTCCTTACGGATGATCATCGCCGAGCGGAGCTGGGGCCGCATCCGGTAGAGACCGTAGATCTTGCCGTTGACGGAGGCATTGAGCGCCGTCCGCTGGTCCGCGGGCTTCAGGTTCGGATACTTGTCCAGCTTGTCGGTCAGATCCCAGAACGCACCTGCCTGGGCGGCCTTGACGAACCCCGGAAGCTTCGGGTCCACGACCATGACCTGCGGAAGGTTGCCCGAGGCGAGCGTGACGTTGAGCTTGTCGGTGTACTCGGCGTTGGGAACCCAGTTGACCTTGAGCTTCTTGCCGATGAGCTTCTCCACCGCCTGCTGCATCTCGCCCTTCGGGTCGGGCGCCGTGCCGAAGAGCTTGGACATCACGGTGATCGTGTTGGGGTCTGCCGCCGGCGCGTCACCGCCGCCGGAGCAGGCCGAGGCGGTGAGTGCAGCCGTGAGCGTTAGCGCACCGGCGATGAGCCGGCGGCGACGGGGTGCGCTCATGTGTTCCCTTTCGAATGCAGGCGCGCCTCGTTCTCCTCGAAGAAGCGCAGGCAGAGCCACGTGTTGAGGTAGATCCACGCGCCGAAGCTGATCACCGGGGCGAGGATGGGCGCCGCCGAGGTCGCGTAGGCGATGGCTGAGAGGGCTAGCAGCAACAGCACGGACGAGGCCGGGCGCAGGAGCGCTAGCTGTACCGCCTTGGGCCAGTACGCCCGGAGCGGCAGGTCGAAGTGCGCGTAGAGCGGTCCCACGTACGCCCCCACACCGGCCAGTGCGATGAGCGCCACGAAGGTCGCGATCCGCAGCGTTCCCATGCTGGGCCCGAGTGCGGAGAGGTACAGGTAGTTGCCGACCATGAGGACGGCCAGCACCGCCACCGGCAGCACCAGCAGCGAGCCGCGGACGAACTCCCGCCGGTAGACGGACCAGAACTCCGGAATCGCCTGAAACGATTCACCACGGGCGTGCCTCCGAGCCAGCGTGTAGGCGGCGACGGTGGCGGGGCCCAGACCCAGGACGACTCCACCCGCGAGAGTGAAGGCGATCCACAGCAGGTTCAGGAGGACCGCCCAGACGAGCTCCGAGCAGACCGCGTAGACCCTGGTTGACGTGGTGGTATGGCTCATCCGGCAGCACTTTCTCGTGGCGTGTGCACGGACACGGCGATGGGGGTGTTGCACCGTGGTTCCCGCCCCGTTACGGACGGATGAACGTCTCGGTGGTGGCGAACGTAGTGTTGAATCGACTCAGAGTCAATGACGCGAAACCCGGAGATTTCCGTATTCGCCAATCAATGGGGCCATCTGCCGGAAGCCGACCTTGCCTCCGGCCAGGGCCGGACCGCCTGCGAGGCCCTCGTCCATCCAGCTGAACGAGACCAAATCGTTGACCGAGAACGTGACCTCACCTGCGCGGATGTCGAGACGCATGGCGTAGGGCCCCTCGGCGTCGAGCACCGCGGGCAGCGGGTCGGGCCCCTGCGCGACCAGATGGAACCCGTGGCTCTTGCGCAGGTTGCAGGTATGCAACTTTCGCTCCGAGGGCCACATCCGTCGAAAGTAGGACACGTGGTAGGCGTCGATGTCGCCACTGTGATACTGCTCGTACGGCCCGTCACGCCTGGCCAGCGCCGGGTCGAACAGGTCCTCGCCGCCCCTGCCCCGCGCGTGGAAGAACAGGATGGCCAGGCCCGGCTCCCTGACCGGCCAGAAGTCCCACTCGATCCGCACGTCCGCGGGGAAGTCCTCGGGACACCACAGCACCAGGTTGGCCGCCTGCCCGTCGGCCGGCGGGCGCAGGCTCTCCAGCCGCATCCTGCCCATGGGGAAGGAGACCGCCCCGGCCCCCTCCATCCGGAACCCCGCCAGGTCGTCGGGTCCCGCGAGCCGGTTGCGGTAGATCTCGGTCACGGTGGTGCTCCTTCTAGCTGCGCCTTCGCGGTGCGCTGGACTCCCGGACGACCAGGTCCGGCTGGAAGATCACCTGCCGGTGCCGGTGCCGCTCCGGGTGGGCGACCTCCTCCAGCAGGAGCTCGATGGCCGTGCGGCCGAGCAGCTCGCGCGGCTGCCGCACCGACGAGAGGGGGACCGCCGCGGCGGCGGCGAAGTCGATGTCGTCGTAGCCGACGATCGCCATGTCGTCGGGCACGCGCAGCCCGCACGCGGCCATGGCCTGCAGGAACCCGAGCGCGAGCAGGTCGTTGGCGCAGAAGGCGGCCGTCGGCCGCTCGCCCGCGGGCAGGGCCGCGACGCGCTCACCGGCGGCGCGCCCGGCCGCGGCGCTGAGCATGGGCATCGAGGAGTCGATCAGCTCCACGCCCCCGGCCGCGGCGACGGCCCCGGCCACACCCGCGTGCCGGTCGGCCACCTGTTTGATCGACGGCGGCCCGCCGACGAACGTGATGCGGCGATGTCCCCGCTCGATGAGGTGGGCGGCGGCGATCTGGCCGCCGAGCCGGTCGTCCACGGCCACCGAGCACTGGAGGCCGGTGGCGGCGCTGTCGACCAGCACCACGGGCGTCCCCCGGGCGGCCAGCTCGGCCAGCCGGGGATGCTGCGCGTCGACCGGGGTGATCAGTATGCCCATGACGCGCTGCTGTTCGAGCTGGTCGAGATGGCGCCGCTCGCGGCTCGGATCGGCCCCGCTGTTGCACAGCACGACCATCGTGTCGTGCTCGTCGGCCAGCGCCTCGGCGCCCTGGGCGACGTCGGCGAAGAACGGGTTGGCCACGTCCAGCACGACCAGGCCGACCGTGCGGCTGCGGCCGACGCGCAGGTGGCGGGCCACCTCGTTGCGCACGAAGCCCAGCTCGCGGATGGCGTCGAACACCCGTGCCCGGGTCGCCGGCGCGACGATCTCCGGCCGGTTGAGCACGTTGCTCACGGTGCCGACCGAGACGCGCGCCAGACGCGCGACCTCCTTGATGCTCCTTGTCGCCATGGATCCTCACGAGGCCGCGCCGGGGGTGAACGTCGCTCATCATAGCGGCCTTGAACATTCTTTTGAATCGACTCAACCTGCGGTTTCTCTGGCAACCGCTTACCGGAACAATATTCTACTTCGTGTTTCATTGTGTCCCCGCCGAATGCCCCTGCAACTCACCCACCGAACGGACTCGGAGCGAGGAAGCCGGTCCCGCGCCTCCCAAGACGGCGGACGGCCGCGCGCGGGCCCCGTGCGATCGAGCCGGGAAGCCGCGTCACCGGGCCTGAGTCACGAACCTTCGGGCGCGGGTCCCCCGCGGTCCAGCCGGGAAGCCGGGTCGCCCGCAGCGGGTCCCGTGCCCGTGGGCGATGGCGGGTCCACCACGTGGACGCGGACTGCGCGGAACTGGGCGGGCGTCTCCCGCAGCACCGCCAGCCTGGGGTCCGGGACCGTCAGGAACGGCTCCGCCTCCAGCGCCAGGAGCGGCGCGAGCCGGCGGTCGGCGCGCAGGGCGTCCACGGCCCGCCGGTCTCCCCCGAGCACCACGGCCTCCAGCTCCGGCAGGTACGGCGTCAGCACGCGCAGCGCCGTGTCGGCGGCCCTGTCCAGCGCCTGGTCCGCCTGGTTGCGGCGCCGTCGGGCGAAGCGCTGCTGGGACCAGCCGCCCGCCGCCGTGCGGCCCTGGACCAGCCGGGAGCCCACCTTGGACGCCACCAGCTCCGAGCCCTGGAACACCCCGGCCGCGTACCCGCCGAGCCGTACCAGCACGACACCGATCCGCCGCTCCGCGCGGGCGTGCGCGACGAGCCGGGTGACGTGCGGCGGCCCCGGGCGCATGGGCGGGAAGGGCGCGTGCAGCTCGGCGAGCGCCCCGTCGGCGGCCACCAGCCGCACCGCCCGGTCGTCACCCGTCGCCTCGAACGGCCCGTGCCGGTCGGCGAACCCGTCGATCCACGGGTGGACCCGCTCGGGGGGCACGGACACCCACCGTCCGCCGCCCTTGGCCGGTCGCGCGCTCATGCCGGAAGGCTACCCTTGGCCGGTCGCGCGCTCATGCCGGAAGGCCACCCTTGGCCGGTCGCGCGCTCATGCCGGAAGGCTGACCGACGCGCCCGCTGCACCGGTCGGCCGAGCGGGGTGTCCGGCCGGAAACGACCGCGCGCGAGCCCCACGGCATGCGCGGCGCGGGCCGCCCGGCGGCGTGCGGCACGCGAGGGAGGCCCCGGCGGTGACCCGAAAGCCGCCGGGGACAGGAGAAGGGCCGGTCAGAGGCGGCAGGCGTAGATGTCGGTGACCAGGATCGCGCGGGCGCCGATGTCCCAGAGCTGGTCCATCACCTGCTGGTGGCCCTTGCGCCGGACCATGGCGCGGACCGCGACCCAGCCCTCGCGGTGCAGCGGCGACACCGTCGGGCCCTCCATGCCGGGCGTCAGCGCGATGGCCTCCTCGATGCGCTCGGCGCGGATGTCGTAGTCCATCATGACGAAGTCGCGCGCGTGCACGACGCCCTGGAAGCGGCGCACGAGCTGCTGGACGCCGGGCGACTCCGGGGCGCTCTGCCGCTTGATCAGCACGCCCTCCGAGCGCATGATCGGCTCGCCGAACACCTCCAGGCCGACGTTGCGCAGCGTCGTGCCGGTCTCGACGACGTCGGCGATCGCGTCGGCCACGCCGAGCCGGATGGCGGTCTCGACCGCGCCGTCGAGCTTGATGACGCGCGCGTCGACGCCCGCGTCGGACAGGTACTTGCCGAGCAGCCCGGTGTAGGAGGTGGCCACGCGCATGCCGTCGAGGTCCTTGACCGACGAGAGCGTGCCGGGCCTGGCGGCCAGGCGGAACGTGGAGTCGCCGAAGCCGAGCGGCATGATCTCCTCGACCGGCGCGCCGGAGTCGACGAGCATGTCGCGGCCGGTGATGCCGGCGTCGAGGGTGCCCTCGCCGACGTAGACGGCGATGTCGCGCGGGCGCAGGAAGAACAGCTCGCAGCCGTTGTCCTCGTCGAGGACGAACAGCTCCTTGCTGTCCCGGCGGGGCCGGTAGCCGGCCTCCTTGAGCATGGCCTGGGCGGCTTCGCTGAGGGCGCCCTTGTTGGGTACTGCCAGTCGGATCATGTCGGTGTCGTCTCTTCGTGTCTCGCGGGTGCGGGCGTGGGTCGGGCGAGGCGGGCGCCGGGCGCCCTAGAGATGCTTGTAGACCTCGTCCAGCCCGATGCCCTTCGCGAGCATGAGCACCTGCACGTGGTAGAGAAGCTGGGAGATCTCCTCGGCGGCCCGGTCGCTGGACTCGTGCTCGGCGGCCATCCAGCTCTCGGCGGCCTCCTCGACGACCTTCTTGCCGATGGCATGGACGCCGGCGTCGAGCGCGGCCACGGTGCCCGACCCCGCGGGCCGGGTGCGCGCCTTCTCGGACAGCTCGGCGAACAGCTCTTCGAAGGTCTTCATGGTCTCTCTCGTCGGTCGGCTGACGTGCACGACCAGCCTAGTCGGCCCGCGTGGGTCGCACGTCCGGTGTCCGGAACGCGAGACACGATGCCGGCGAACTGATCTTGACCCCATTCTGTCATTCATCTATGGTCCATTTGGCAAATGAACAGGGGAATTTTCGACCAGCCGATGGAGGCTTTTGTGCCGACGGAAAGCCTCTTTCCGCTTTCGCTCCGTACACTGCTCCGCCCCGAAATACTGCGCGACCCCGCTCCGGTGTACTCGGCATGGCGCGAGAACGACCCGTTCTTCTGGTACGAGGAGCTCGGCACCTGGGTGCTGACGCGTCACGAGGACTGCACGGCGGTGCTCAAGCGGCTCGACTGCTTCACCTCCGACTGGCGGCGGCTCGGCGAGGGCGTCCCCGACGAGCTGGTCATGCTGCAGACGGTGGACCCGCCCGAGCACCCTCCCGTGCGGCGGCTGCTCACGGCCGCCTACCGGGCGTGCGACCACGTCGCGCTGGTCGGGCGCACGGCCTCCCGGGTCACGGCGCTGCTGGCCGGGGTGGACGGGCGGACGGCCGACTTAGTGGACGAGGTGGCCCTGCCGCTGACGGTCGGGACGATCTGCGACCTGCTCGGGGTCGACCCCCCGGACCTCGCCCTGCTGCGGCGCGTGTCCCCGCCCGTCATCGACACCATGGACGCGGGGCTGCGACCCGAGGTGATACCCGCCGGACTCGCGGCGCGCGCGGAGCTGGACGAGATGATCGAGCGCTGGATGAGCGACCACCGTCCTGGCGGCATGTTCGCATATGTCAGTCAAAAACTCGACGCGCTCGGCGCGGATCGTCGTTTGGTAATGAATTCCCTGCGGTCCACATTTCACGCCGGTTTCGAATCGTCCGCCCGGCTGCTGTCGCTCGCGCTGCTCGCCTTCACCGATAATCCGGGCGTCCTTCCAAAATTCACCGGAAATCCGGAATCCGCGGTGCAAGAGGTCGTCCGTTACACGAGTCAGGTGCAGGTGCTCGCCCGCGGCTGTCTGACGGACACCGAGGTGGGCGGCCACAAGGTGCGCGGCGGCGACGGCGTGACGCTGATCATCGGCGCCGCCAACCGCGACCCCGCCGTCTTCCGGGAGCCCGACTCCCTGCGCCTGGGCCGCAACCCCAACCCGCACCTCGGCTTCGGCCGCGGCCTGCACGCCTGCCTGGGCGCAGGGGTCGCGTCGATGCAGGCCAGGGTGCTGTTCACCGAGCTGGCCGGCTACGCGGGCGTACGCCGCGACGGCGAGCCGGTCATGTGGGACAGCGGCACCCTGCGCGGGGTGCGAGCCCTGCCCGTCACGCTCTCCCGAGGAGGTGATCCCGCATGCGCTACGCCTACTGACCGGTAGCCGCGTGGCCGGTCGCCCGATGACCGGCGCGGCCGGCCGCGCCGGCGTCCCACCCTCCGAGGAGGCCCCATGGACCGATCCACCGGCCGGCCCCCCAAACCGTCTCGACCGGCGGCCCGGCCGTGACGGCGCGCGGCCGCTACCGCGATGCCCTGGCCGTCCCCGAGTTCCGTGCCCTGTTCCTGTCGCACGTGGCGGCCATGCTGGGCACGATCATGACCCAGTTCGCGCTCACCGTGCTGGTCTACCGCCAGACCGGGTCGCCGTTGCTCTCGGCCCTGGTGTTCACCGTGGCGTTCGTCCCCTACCTGTTCGGTGGGGTGCTGCTGTCCGCGCTGGTCGACCGGGTGCCGGTCCGCCGGCTGCTGGTGGGGTGCAACCTGGCCACGGCCGCGCTCGCCGCCGTGATGGCGCTGCCCGGGCTGCCGGTCGTGGCGGTGCTGCTCGCCGCGTTCGCGATCGGCCTGGTGGCGCCGGTCTTCGCGGGGGCGCGGGCCGCGGTGCTGCCCCGCGTGCTCGACGGCGACGTCTACATAGCCGGTCGCAGCCTCTTCCGGCTGGTGGCGCAGGCCGCGCAGGTGAGCGGCTTCGCGCTCGGCGGGCTGCTGCTGGTCGTGGTGACGCCGCGGACCGTGCTGCTGATCGACACGGCCGCGTTCCTGGTCTCGGCCGCGGTGCTCGCCGCGGGTGTCAGGGTCAGGCCGGCCGCCTCCGCCGGGCCCGCGGCCTCGCTCGTCCGCGACTCGGTGGGCGGCCTGGGGCGGGTCTTCCGGGTCGTACGGCTGCGCCGGGTCCTGGTGTTCGGCTGGGCCGTACCCGCGCTGGCGGTGGCTCCGGAGGCGCTGGCGGCCCCGTACGCGGAGCTGAAGGGGTTCGGCACGCTGGGGCTGGGCCTGCTCATGTCGGCGCTGCCCGTGGGCACGGTGCTGGGTGAGGTCCTGTGCCTGTGGATCGCCTCGCCGGAGCGGCGGCTGCGGCTGATCGTGCCGCTGGCCCTGCTGATGTTCGCGCCGCAGCTCGGCTTCGGGCTCTGGCCGGGGCTGCCGTCGGCCGTCGCGCTGCTCGTGCTGTCCGGCATGGGCCTGGCGCACCATCTGGGGCTGGACGCGCTGCTGGTGGACGCGGCCCCGGAGAGGTTGCTCGGGCGGGCGCTGAGCATCCAGACGTCGGGGCTGATGTTCTGGCAGGGCGTCGGCTTCGCCGTGGCGGGCGCGGCGGCCCAGCTCGTCCCGGCGCCGGTCGTGGTGGCGGCGAGCGCGACGCTGGGGCTGGCGCTGGTCACGCTGCTGCGCCCCGGCCGGGCCGCCGCCCGGACGGCGCCGCCGCCGGACGTCGCGCCGGAACGATCTGGGTGACACCCCCCGAGATCAGGCCCGGGCGGTCAGGGTCGATGAACCGGATAAGCACGTGACCGCAGGCTGTGGCGTGAACACTGACAATCCCGCTGATACGGTTCAGTGAAACTTTCATGCCGGAGGTGCGCGTGAAGAGGCCGACGATCGCCGACATCGCCAGGCGGGCCGGTGTCTCGAAGGGCGCGGTGTCCTACGCGCTGAACGGCCGGCCGGGCGTGTCGGACGAGACGAGGGCGCGCATCCAGGCGATCGCCCAGGAGATCGGCTGGCGGCCGAACGTCGCCGCGCGCCTGCTGACCGGGGCCGGCTCGGGCGCGATCGGGCTCGTCGTGTGCCGCCCGGCGCGCTTCCTCGGCGTGGAGCCGTTCTTCATGGAGCTGATCAGCGGCATCGAGGACGAGCTGGCGGCCCGCTCCTGCGCGCTGATGCTCCAGGTGGTCGCCGGCCACGAGGCCGAGATCGCCGTACATCGCCGCTGGTGGGGCGAGGGGCGGGTGGACGGGGTGATCCTCGTGGACCTGCACGCGGACGACCCGCGGGTGCCGGTGATGGAGCGGCTGGGCATGCCGGCGGTGGTGATCGGCCACCCGTCCGCGGCGGGCTCGCTGCCCGCGGTGTGGTCGGACGAGGCGGCCGCGATGCGCGAGGTGATCGAGCACCTGGCGGCGCTCGGCCACCGCCGCGTCGCCAGGGTGGCCGGTCCGTCCGCCCTGGCGCACACCGCGATCAGGGACGCGGCGTTCACCGAGTCGCTCGCGGCGCTGGGGCTGGAGGAGACGGCCGTCCCGCACACCGACTACACCGGCGAGGCGGGCGCCCGGGCCACCAGGCGGCTGCTCAGCTCGCGCGCCAGGCCCACGGCGATCGTCTACGACAACGACATCACGGCACTGGCGGGCCTGTCGGTGGCCCGGGAGATGCGGCTGGAGGTGCCGGCCGACCTGTCGATCGTGGCCTGGGACGACTCGCCGCTGTGCCAGGTGGTGCGGCCGCCGCTCACGGCGCTGACGCGGGACATCCCGGCCTCGGGCGCGCGGGCCGCCGGGCTCCTGCTGCGGAGGGCGGCCGGCCAGGAGATCTGCGGCGTGGAGGAACCGGCGGCGCGCCTGCGCCCGCGCGGGAGCACCGCCCCGCCGCCCCGCACCGCCCCCTGAACCGCCCCTGAACCGCTTCATCGCAGCTGCCCGGCGGCGGGACCACGGCCGACGGTCGGCGGGCTGGAAACATTCCGGCAATCTCGATCGCCGCCTATTGTAACTTACCCGTTTAAGTGGTGAGATCCCCATACCCGTGAATTCGGGCGCCGGGCGCGGGATGCCCCGCACATTCCGCATGCCTCCGCCAGGGGAACCGGGCGCCCATCCGACCGACAGATCGGACAGCCCCCATGCGACGAACAACGGCAGTCTGCAGCACGGTCCTGGTGGCACTCCTGAGCGCCGCGTGCGCCACCAGCGGCCAGTCGGAGACCAAGCAGGCCGATCAGAACGCCCCCGCGAACCTGTCCTTCTGGTCCACGGGCGGGGACGACGAGACCGCGATCTTCCAGAAGGCGGCCGACCTGTACAAACAGTCGCACCCCAACGTGACGATCAAGGTGCAGACCCTGTCGTGGGACGACGCGTACGCCAAGCTGCTGGCGGCGGCCACCAGCCGCAGCGGCCCGGACGTCCTGTCCGGCGGCATGACGTGGACGATCCAGTTCGGTGCCCGCGGCGCCATGGTGGACCTGCGCAAACACGGCCTGGACGCGCTGAAGGCGCAGGCCCAGCCCGCCCAGTGGGAGTCGGCCGTCTCCCCCGACGGCTCGGTGTACGGCGTGCCGCTCGACATGTCGACGTTCGCCCTGTTCTACCGCAAGGACCTGCTGGAACAGGCCAAGATCGACGCTCCGCCCAGGACGTGGGAGGAACTGGTCGCCGACATCGACAAGCTCAAGGCCGCCGGGGTGAAGAAGCCGTACAGCCAGGACTGGGGCAACCTCGACTGGATCGGCTACTTCAACTACCTCTACCAGGCGGGCGGCACGTTCTACACGCCCGACTGCAAGCCGTCGCTGAACACCCCGCAGGCCGAGCAGGCGCTGACGTACTGGGTGGACCTCTACCGCAAGCACGGCGCGCCGACGGCCCAGGTGGAGGGCTCCGACGCGCTCGACACCGGCACCGCGCTGGTGGTCGCCGGCAACTGGATCGCCAAGGGCATCGACATCAACAAGCCGAAGCTCAAGGGCAAGTGGGCGATGACCACGCTGCCCGCGGGTCCGGCCGGGCCCACCACGTTCATCGGCGGGCGCGCGATCGGCGTCACGTCTTTCAGCAAGTACGCCCAGATCGGCGCCGACTTCGTGAAGTTCCTCTACTCCGACCCGGCGATCACCACGATGGTGGACGAGGCCAAGAGGCGGAATCTGCCTTTCATCCCGCCGCGCCCCGACAAGGTGGTGTCGGACTCGACGTTCACCCCGGAGCAGGCCCAGGTGTTCGAGGCCTCGATCAGGACCGGCAAGGCCGCGCCGGGCTGCCCCGGCTGGGACGAGAGCGCCGGGGACGTGGCCAAGCAGCTCCAGTCGGCCATCCTCGGCAAGGCGGACGTCAAGACCGCGCTGGCCGAGGCCGCGAAGGTCATGGAACGCAACGCCGGATAGCCGCCCGCCGGGACCGGTGGGCGCCGGTCCCGGCCACCGATCCAGGAGCCTGACATGGCCGACATGGCGACCTCCGCCGTGACCACTCCCCTGCGCAGCGCGCTGCGCCGCTACGGCACCTCGTACCTGATGCTGCTGCCGTTCCTCGCGCTGTTCGCGGGCTTCCTCATCTGGCCGCTGGCCAACTCGCTGTTCCTGAGCTTCACCCGGTTCGACGGGATCAACCCGGCCGTGTTCACCGGCCTGGACAACTTCCGCCAGCTCGCGGAGGACGCCAGGTTCCGCCACGCGCTCGGCAACACGGCCCTGTACGTGGTGGCGTCGGTCGGCTTGGGCACGCTGCTCTCGCTGGGCCTGGCGCTGGCCTTCAACGGCACGAGCTGGCCGCACCGGATCATGCGCACCCTGTTCTTCCTGCCCTCGGTCACCTCCTCCATCGCGCTCATGCTCCTGTGGAAGTGGGTGCTGTTCCCCAGCGACGTGGGCCTGGCCAACACGATCGTGGGCTGGTTCGGCGGCAAGGCCGTCGCCTGGCTGGCCACGCCGGGGCTGACCATCCCGGTCCTCGTGCTGATGTCGGTGTGGGGCGGCATGGGGTACGGCATGGTGCTGTACGTGGCGGGGCTGGGCTCGATCCCGGAGGAGTACTACGAGGCGGCCCGGATCGACGGCGCCTCGGCCTGGCAGCAGTTCCGCCGGATCACGCTGCCGCTGCTGCGGCCGGTCACCACGTACGTGGTGGTCACGGGGCTGATCGGGGCGTTCCAGGTGTTCGAGGCCGTGTACATCGTCTTCCGCGGCACCAACAACGTCGGCGGCGTGCTCGACTCCGGCCTGATGATCGTCCCCTACCTGTACGACCAGGGCTTCACCCACTTCAAGCTCGGCTACGCCTCGGCGATCGCCTGGGTGCTGTTCCTGATCATCTTCGTGCTGAGCCTCGTCAACCTGCGGCTGGGCCGCGCGATGAAGGAGCTGTGATGGCCGTCGCCCCGCTGGACACCATCGCCCCCGCCCCTCACGCCCGGCAGCCGGCGCGGGCCGGCGACCGGCGCACCCGGGTCAACAGGCACCTGCTGCGCCTGCCGTTCTACCTGCTGTCGCTGACGATGATCGCGCCGTTCTACTGGCTGGTCATCACCGTCTTCAAGCCCCCGGCGGAGCTGGCCAGGACACCGCCGTCGTTCGTGCCCGAGTCGCCCACGCTCCACAACTTCTACGACCCCGCGTGGTCGGCCCAGCAGATCAACCCGGGCCACCTGCAGGGCATCTTCCAGCGGTTCCAGGTGGACTTCGGGTTCTGGCGGTTCCTGTTCAACAGCCTGTTCATCACCGGTGCCATCACGGTGGGATCGCTGCTGGTCTGCTCGCTGGCGGCGTACGTGATCGCGAAGCACGACATCAAGGGGCGGCGGGTGATCTTCTTGATGATCATCGCGTCGATGATGGTGCCGTGGCAGACCACGCTGATCCCCAACTACGTGATCATGCGGAACCTGGGCTGGCTGGACAGCTACGCCGCCTACATCGTGCCGGCACTGGCCAAGGCGTTCGTGCTGTTCTTCCTCGTGCAGTTCCTCCAGTCGCTGCCGAACGAGCTGATCCAGGCGGCCCGGGTGGACGGCGCCGGGGAGTGGCGGATCTGGTGGACGATCGTGCTGCCGCTGCTGCGGCCGGCCCTGGCCGCCATGTCGATCTTCATCGTGCTGGCGGAGTGGAACAACTTCCTCTGGCCCCTGATCATCGTGCAGAGCGACGAGATGGCCAACCTGCCCGTGGCGCTGGCCAGGCTCAACTCCTACTTCGCCGGGCCCGACCACCAGGGCGCCATCATGGCGGGCGGGCTGCTGGCCTCGGTGCCGACGATCGTGTTCTTCCTCGTCTTCCAGAAGTACTTCACCCGGGGCATCGCGCTCAGCGGCCTCAAGGGCTGACCGCGCTCCGCGCACCCGCACCACTCTGGGCACCGCTCCGCTGGAGGGACGACCGGACGACGACACGGCGACCGTCCCAGTGGGACGTACCGCCGGAAACGGCGAGGCCCGCCGTACCGCTCTCTTCGAGTGGTACGGCGGGCCGTCGAGGGTGGTGCGCGGGGCAGCGGCCGTAGCGGCGCTCACCCGAGCGGAAGTTGTTGCCACGGCCCTCGGAGCGGAAGCCGCCCGAGCGCGGACCGCGGTCGTCGCCACGGTAGCCCGCCGAGCGATGGCCGTCACGGGGACGGTCCTCGGAGCGGACGCCGCGCTCACGGTCGGCCGAGAACGGCCGGCCACGGTCACCGGTGCGGGGGGCGCGGTCGTCGGCCCGGTAGCCGCCGCCGCGCGGACCGCGGTCGTCGGAGCGGAAGCCGCCGTCCCTGGGGCCGCGGTCGTCGGAGCGGAAGGGGCGGTCGTCGGAGCGGTAGCCGCCGTCGCGCGGACCACGGTCGTCGCCGCGGTAGCCGCCGCCGCGCGGACCACGGTCGTCGGAGCGGAAGCCGCCATCCCTCGGACCACGGTCGTCGGAGCGGTAACCGCCGTCCCTGGGACCACGGTCGTCGGAGCGGTAACCGCCGTCCCTGGGACCACGGTCGTCGGAGCGGTAACCGCCGTCCCTGGGACCACGGTCGTCGGAGCGGTAACCGCCGTCCCTCGGACCACGGTCGTCGCGGCGGAAGCCGCGCTCGCCGGAGCGGCGGTCATCGCCGAACGAGCGCGGGCCGGAGCCCTGCTCGCCGCCGGAGGCCGGAGCGCCGTCGTCGTGGCGGCGGGGCCGCCGGTCGCCGTCGAAGTCGCGCCCGAAGTCACGGCGCCCGCGACGGCCGCCACGACGGTCGCCGCCCTGCCCGCCACCGTTGCCGTGCTCGCGGCGCGGCCGCAGCGGCTTGCGGACGTCGGGCTCCCACACCGGGATGGACTCGCCACTCGGGATGCGGGCGCCCGTCACCTCGGCGACCCGCGGGTGCCCGGGGGTGGCCTTGAGGCGGAACGGCTGGATGCCGGCCCGGCGGGTGAGCTGGTCGGTGGAGCGGCGCTCGTTGGGCAGCACCAGCGTGACGACGGTGCCCTTCTCGCCCGCGCGGGCCGTGCGGCCGCCGCGGTGGAGGTAGCTCTTGTGGTCCTGCGGCGGGTCGACGTGCAGCACGAGGCTGATGTTGTCGACGTGGATGCCGCGGGCCGCGACGTCGGTGCAGACGAGCACGTTGACGGAGCCCTCGCGGAACTCGGCCAGGATGCGGGTGCGCTGGTTCTGGCGCTTGCCGCCGTGCAGGCCGCCCGACTTGACGCCGACCCGGGCCAGCTGCTTGCACAGCCGGTCCACGCCGTGCTGGGTGCGGACGAAGATGATCGTGCGGCCCTCGCGGTTGGCGATCTCGGCCGTGATGTCGAACTTGTCGTCACGCGTGACCTGCATCACGTGGTGCTCCATGGTGTCGACCGGGGAGGTCGCGGGAGCCACGGAGTGCGTGATCGGGTCCTTGAGGAAGCGCCGCACGAGCTTGTCGACGTCGCCGTCGAGCGTGGCGGAGAACAGCAGCCGCTGCCCGCCGGCCGGGGTCTGCGCGAGCAGCTCGGTGACGACGGGGAAGAAGCCGAGGTCACACATGTGGTCGGCCTCGTCGAGGACGCTCACCTCGATGTCGGACAGCGAGCACTCGCCCTGGCGGATGAGGTCGCCGAGCCGGCCGGGCGTGGCGATGACGATGTCGACGCCGCGCCGCAGCGCCTCGATCTGCTTGCCCATGGACATGCCGCCGACGATGACCTTCATCCGCAGGCCGAGGCCACGGCCGAGCGGCTCCAGCGCGTCGTGGACCTGGAGGGCCAGCTCGCGGGTGGGGACGAGGATCATCGCGCGGGGACGGCCCGGCGCGGGCCGGACGCCGGCCAGGCGGGCCATGGTGGGCAGGCCGAAGGCGAGCGTCTTGCCGGAGCCGGTCTGGCCGCGGCCGAGGACGTCGGCGCCGGTGAGGACGTCGGGGATGGTCGCGGTCTGGATGGGGAAGGGGCTGTCGATGCCCTGGCGGGCCAGGCCGGTCACGAGCGGCTTGGGAAGACCCAGCAGCTCGAACTCGGAGATGCCCTGCTCGGAGGCGAGCTTGGCCAGGCCCTGCTCGGGGGCGAGCTCGGGCAGGCCCTGCTCGGGGGCGAGCTCGGGCAGGACAGCGTCAAGCATGGTCACGAACGTCGTGCCTTTCAGTCGAAGTGGCGCGTCACTTCTGCGAAAGGACGAGCCAGGACGTGCGGCGCCGTGCCGCACTCATTGCCAGGCGCGGGTGATCGGCACCCGCTGGGGTGGGGACAGGCCCGGCCGGTGATCTCACCGGCACGCATCAGGGCCGTCTACGCGCACCCGCTTGCCGGCCGCAGGCGGCGAACGCACGCGATGGTGCGTTAGGTGCACGTGGTGCCAACGCGGGGAAGACCTCGGGTATTCCCCGGCCGGTCCGACTCTCGGACCGTGGCACGGACGCGGCCGGCACCGGGGTGCCGGCCGTACTGCTCAGAACGTACTGCTGGAACTGCTCAGAACGTGGTGCTGAAAGCTGATACTGCTGACTGATGCTGAAGGTCAGGAGATCAGACGTTGAAGCCTAGCATACGCAGCTGCTCACGGCCCTCGTCAGTGATCTTGTCGGGGCCCCACGGCGGGAGCCACACCCAGTTGATCTTCACATCGGAGACCATACCATCGAGCGCGGAGTGCGCCTGATCCTCGATCACGTCGGTGAGCGGGCAGGCGGCACTGGTGAGCGTCATGTCGATGGTGGCCACGGGGCGGCCGTCCTCGGCGGGGTCGAGGTTGAGGCCGTAGATCAGGCCCAGGTCGACGACGTTGATGCCGAGCTCGGGGTCGACGACGTCCTTGAGCGCCTCCATGACCTCCTCGACGGTGGCCTCACCGTCGAACGTGGTGGGCGTCTCCACCGGCTTGCTCATCTGCTGGCACTCCTCACTACAGCGTCCTTGTAGGCCATCCACGACAGCAGCGCGCACTTGACCCTGGCCGGGAACTTCGCGACCCCGGAGAACGCCACAGCGTCGCCGAGGACGTCCTCGTCGGCCTCCACCTGGCCCCTGCCCTGCATGAGCCGGGTGAACTCGTCGACGACCGACAGGGTCTCCTCCACCGTGGAGCCGGCGGTCAGCTCGTGCAGGACCGACGCGGCTGCCTGGCTGATGGAGCAGCCCTGGCCGTCGTAGGAGACGTCCTCGATCCGGCCGGCGTCGCCGAGCTTCACCCGGAGCGTGATCTCGTCGCCGCACGTCGGGTTCACGTGGTGGACCTCGGCGTCGTACGGGTCACGCAGCCCCCGCCCCTGCGGGTGCTTGTAGTGCTCCAGGATCAGCTCCTGGTACATCGACTCGCCGATCATGGCTATGCGAACACTTTCTGGACGTGGTGGAGGCCGCGCACCAGGGCGTCGATCTCGCCCGTGGTGTTGTACAGGTAGAACGACGCCCGCGTGGTCGCCGGTATTCCGAACCTGAGGTGCAGGGGGCGGGCGCAGTGGTGGCCGACGCGCACGGCGACGCCGAAGCTGTCGTCGAGGATCTGCCCCACGTCGTGCGGGTGGATGCCCTCCAGCGTGAAGGACAGGGTGGCGCCCCGCCGGTCCAGCGAGTCGGGCCCGATGAGCCGCAGCGTGGGCACCTCGCGCAGCGCGTCCAGCGCGTACGCCGTCAGCGTGCGCTCGTGCGCCTCGATGGCGTCCAGGCCGACGGCCTGGAGGTAGTCGACGGCCGCGCCGAGGCCGATGGCCTCGACGATCGGCGGGGTGCCCGCCTCGAACTTGTGCGGGATCGGCGCGTACGTCGAGTGGTCCATCCAGACCGCCTCGATCATCTCGCCGCCGCCCATGAACGGGGGCATGGCGTCGAGCAGTTCGCCGCGTCCCCACAGCACGCCGATGCCGGAGGGGCCGAGCATCTTGTGACCGGTGAAGGCCACGAAGTCGACGCCCAGCTCGGCGACGTTCACGGGGTGGTGGGGCACGGACTGGGAGGCGTCGAGCATCACCAGGGCGCCCACCTCGCGGGCGCGCCGCAGCACGTCGGCGACCGGGTTGACGGTGCCGAGCACGTTGGACTGGTGGGCGATCGACACGATCTTCGTCCGCTCGGTGACCAGCTCGCCGAGGTTCGACAGGTCGAGGCGGCCCTCGTCGGTGACGCCGAACCACTTGAGCGTCGCGCCGGTGCGCTGGACGAGCATCTGCCACGGCACGATGTTGGAGTGGTGCTCCATCTCGGAGATGACGATCTCGTCACCGGGGCCGAGCGCGAAGCGCGGGTCGGCGTCCTGGCCGGCGCCCTCGCCGCCCGGGGCCCACAGGTGGGGCCCGAAGGCGTGAGCGACCAGGTTGAGCGCCTCGGACGCGTTCTTGGTGAAGATCACCTCGTCGCGTGAGGGCGCGCCGACGAACGCGGCCACCTTGTCGCGCGCGCCCTCGTACGCCTCGGTCGACTCGGCGCCGAGCACGTGCATGGCGCGCCCGACGTTGCTGTAGTGCATCGCCAGGTGCTCGCGCACCGTCTCGACGACCGGTGTGGGCTTCTGCGATGAGTTGCCCGAGTCGAGGTAGACGAGCGGGCGCCCGCCGGGCAGCTCGCGGGAGAGAACCGGGAAGTCCTTCCTGATCCTCTCCACGTCGAAGCTGGTGGGATAAGTCATGCAGTCGCCTTCGTGTACTGCTCGTAGCCCTCGGACTCGAGCTTGTCGGCCAGCTCCGGTCCACCCTCCTCGACGATCCGGCCGGCCGCGAAGACGTGGACGAAGTCCGGCTTCACGTAGCGCAGGATGCGGGTGTAGTGGGTGATGAGCAGCACGCCCGTCTCGCCGGAGGCGCGGAAGCGGTTGATGCCCTCCGACACCACGCGCAGCGCGTCGACGTCGAGGCCGGAGTCGGTCTCGTCGAGCACCGCGATCTTGGGCTTGAGCAGCTCGAGCTGGAGGATCTCGTGGCGCTTCTTCTCACCGCCGGAGAAGCCCTCGTTGAGGTTGCGCTGGGCGAAGGCCGCGTCGATGGACAGGGCGTCCATGCCGCCCTTGAGGTCCTTGGCGAACTCGCGCAGCTTGGGCGCCTCGCCGCGCACCGCGGTGACGGCCGAGCGCAGGAAGTTGGACACCGAGACGCCGGGGACCTCGACGGGGTACTGCATGGCGAGGAACAGGCCGGCGCGGGCGCGCTCGTCGACCGAGAGCTCCAGCAGGTCGACGCCGTCGAGCAGCACCTGACCGCCGGTGATCGTGTACTTGGGGTGGCCGGCGATGGCGTAGGCCAGGGTGGACTTGCCGGAGCCGTTGGGGCCCATGATGGCGTGGGTCTCGCCGGAGCTCACGGTGAGGTTGACGCCGCGCAGGATCGCCTTGTCGTCGACGGCGACCTGGAGGTCACGGATCTCAAGGGTGGACATTGTTTATGACTCCTTCGAGAGCGAGACGAGGACGTCGTCGCCGTCGATCTTGACTGTGTAGGTGTTCACGGGCCTGGTGGCGGGGGGGCCGGTGGGCTTGCCGGTCCGGACGTCGAAGCACGAGCCGTGCAGCCAGCACTCCAGCGTGCCGTCGTAGACCTCTCCCTCGCTGAGCTTGACCTCGGCGTGGGAGCAGATGTCGTGCAGGGCGAAGACCTCCTCGCCCTTGCGGACGAGCGCGACCGGGGTGTCGTCCACCTCGACGCCGATCACCCCGCCGTCGGGGATGTCGGTGACGCTGCACACCTTCTCGAAACTCATCGGGCCAGCTCCGCCTCCACCGCGCTCATCACGCGCTCGCGGATCTCGTCGATCTGGATGCGCTCGATGAGCTGGCCGAGGAAGCCCCGGATGACGAGGCGGCGCGCCTCGTCGAAGGGGATGCCGCGGGCCTGCAGGTAGAAGATGTGCTCGTCGTCGAGGCGGCCCGACGTCGAGGCGTGACCCGCGCCGGCGACCTCGCCGGTGAGGATCTCCAGGTTGGGCACCGAGTCGGCGCGGGCGCCGTCGGTGAGGATGAGGTTGCGGTTGAGCTCGTAGGTGTCGGTGCCCTCGGCCTCGACCCTGATGATCACGTCGCCGATCCAGACGGCGTGGGCGTTCTCGCCCTGCAGGGCGCCGCGGTAGTCGACGTTGCTCTTGCAGTTGGGCTGCGAGTGGTCGACCAGGAGGCGGTGCTCCAGGTGCTGGCCCGCGTCGGCGAAGTACACGCCGGACAGGTCGGCGTCGCCGCCCGGGCCGGTGTAGGACACGCTGGGCGACAGCCGGACGAGGTCGCCGCCGAGGGTCACCGCGAAGCTGCGGAAGGTGGCGTCCTTGGCCAGCTGGGCGTGGTGGTGCGACACGTGGACCGCGTCGCCGTCCCAGTCCTGGAGGCTGACGACCTTGAGCGAGGCGCCGTCGCCGACGACGAACTCGATGTTGTCGGCGTAGACCGCGCCGCCCTGGTGCTCGATGACGACCACGGCCTCGGCCAGCGGCTCCACCTTGACCACGGTGTGGCCGTAGGAGGCGCCGTCGGTGCCGCCGCCGCGCACCTCGACGCGGATCGGCTCCTGCGGGGTGGCCTCCTTCGGCACCGTGATGACCAGGGCCTTCTCGAAGGCGTTGTAGGCCTGGGCGCTGACCCGGTCGGCCGGCACGTACGCCTGGCCGATGCGCGGGTCGTCGCGGCCGACCCACTCGGCGCTCACGCCGGCCGGGGTGTAGGCCTGGACGACCACCTGTCCGGTGGCCTCGGCCTTGCCGTTGTGCAGGCCCTTGAGGCGCGACAGCGGGGTGAAGCGCCAGGCTTCCTCGCGCCCGGTGGGCACGTCGAAGTCGCCCAGGTCGTACGACGCCTTCTCGTGCAGGGTCGACAGGGGCTTCTCGTTCAGGCCCATCAGCCGACGGCTCCTTCCATCTGCAGCTCGATCAGCCGGTTGAGCTCGAGCGCGTACTCCATCGGCAGCTCACGCGCGATCGGCTCGACGAAGCCGCGCACGATCATCGCCATCGCCTCGTCCTCGCCGAGCCCGCGGCTCATGAGGTAGAACAGCTGGTCCTCGCTGACCTTGGAGACCGTGGCCTCGTGCCCCATCGACACGTCGTCCTCGCGGACGTCGACGTAGGGGTAGGTGTCGGAGCGGCTGATCTGGTCGACGAGCAGCGCGTCGCACTTGACGGTGCTGGCGCTGCCGTGGGCGCCCTCCTCGATCTGCACGAGACCGCGGTAGGAGGTGCGGCCGCCGCCGCGCGCCACCGACTTGGAGATGACGCTGGAGCTGGTGTGGGGCGCCAGGTGCACCATCTTGGAGCCGGCGTCCTGGTGCTGGCCCTCGCCGGCGAACGCGACGCTCAGGGTCTCGCCCTTGGCGTGCTCGCCCATGAGGTAGACGGCCGGGTACTTCATCGTGACCTTGGAGCCGATGTTGCCGTCGATCCACTCCATGGTGGCGCCCTCGTAGGCGACGGCGCGCTTGGTCACCAGGTTGTAGACGTTGTTCGACCAGTTCTGGATGGTCGTGTAACGGCAGCGGGCGTTCTTCTTCACGATGATCTCGACGACCGCGGAGTGCAGCGAGTCGGACGAGTAGATCGGCGCGGTGCAGCCCTCGACGTAGTGGACGTAGGAGTTCTCGTCCACGATGATCAGGGTCCGCTCGAACTGGCCCATGTTCTCGGTGTTGATCCGGAAGTACGCCTGGAGCGGGATCTCGACCTCGACGTTCGGCGGCACGTAGATGAACGAGCCACCGGACCACACGGAGGTGTTGAGAGCGGCGAACTTGTTGTCGCCGACCGGGATGACCGAGCCGAAGTACTCCTTGAAGAGCTCCTCGTGCTCCTTCAGGCCCGTGTCGGTGTCGACGAAGATGACACCCTTCTCCTCGAGGTCCTCACGGATCTTGTGGTAGACGACCTCGGACTCGTACTGGGCGGCGACGCCGGCGATGAGGCGCTGCTTCTCCGCCTCGGGGATGCCCAGCTTGTCGTAGGTGTTCTTGATGTCCGCGGGCAGCTCGTCCCAGGAGGCGGCCTGCTTCTCCGTCGAGCGGACGAAGTACTTGATGTTGTCGAAGTCGATGCCGGTGAGGTCGGAACCCCAGGTGGGCAGCGGCTTCTTGTCGAACAGGCGGAGGCCCTTCAGGCGAAGGTCGAGCATCCACTCCGGCTCGTTCTTGAGCCCGGAGATGTTGCGCACGACTTCCTCGGACAGGCCGCGCTTGGCCGCCGCCCCGGCGGCATCCGGGTCGGCCCAGCCGAACTTGTAATTTCCGAGGCCTTCCAGCTCCGGGCGGTCGGTGACAGTCACCTTCCGGTCTCCTTGCTCTTGTCTCTATGTACGGGATCACCCAGCGATTGCGGGCTGACGTGCGTGGTGCAGACCCCGTCGCCATGGGCGATCGTGGCCAGGCGCTGCACGGGGGTGCCGAGGAGTCGCGCGAACGCCTCCGTCTCGGCCTCGCAGAGCTGCGGGAACTCCGCCGCCACGTGCGCCACGGGGCAGTGGTGCTGGCAGAGCTGGTCACCGCCCGACTTGGCCTTGGTGGAGGAGGCGGCGTAGCCCTCCGCGGAGAGCGCCTGCGCCAGCACCTCGACGCGCCGCTCCGGGGGCACCGAGCTCATGACCGGCTCCAGCCGCCGCAGCAGGCCGGAGACCTGTGTGCGGGCGAAGTCGGTCACCGCTTCGTCCCCCATGCGCTCGGCCAGGAAGCGCAGGGCGCTCCCGGCCAGGTCGTCATAGGCGTGCTCGAAGGCACTGCGCCCCGCGTCGGTGATGGCGAACAGCTTGGCCGGTCGCCCTCGCCCGCGCTGGCCGCGTGGCCGTACCGTGCGAGGCTCTATCATCCCGTCGGACAGCAGCGCGTCGAGATGGCGGCGGACGGCGGCCGGGGTCAGCCCCAGCCGTTCGCCCAGCGCGGCGGCCGCGATGGGACCGTGCTCCAGGATGAGCCGGGCCACGCGCGCACGGGTGCTGCGCTCACTGCCTGGCTCGATCGTGGTGGACACGTTTTTCACAACATCAGTGTGCCGTAATTCCTTCCCGCCCCACAAATGGATCCGTGGAATGGGTCAATGCAATTTCTCACTCAGGTAAGGCTTACCTAATCCCCTGCTCGGCGGCCTGGAGGGATCCCCGGGACCGTCCCCGCAGAACGGTGAAGACGAGGGCCGCGAGGACGAGCAGCACCAGCATGACGGCGGCCATCGGCGTCGCCGAGCCGGACCCCACGAGACCCACCAGCGGGGCCGCCAGCGCGCCGAGCGCGAACTGCAGCACCCCGAGCAGGGCGGAGGCGCTGCCCGCGACCTGCGGCGGCTGCCCGGCCAGGGCGAGCGCGCCGGTGCCCGGCAGGACGAGGCCCTGCCCGCACATGATGACGAACAACCCCGCCACGATCCCGGCCAGCCCGAGCCCGGTGGCCGCGGCCGCCAGCAGCAGCGCGGCGCCCGCGACGGCGACGGCCAGGCCGGTGAAGACCAGCCGCGCCGGCGCCACCCGGCCCGCGAGCCGCCCGCCGACCTGCGCCATGACGGTCAGGCCGAGCGCGTTGAGCCCGAAGATGAGGGAGTACTGCGAGGGCGTGGCGTGGTACACCTCCTGGATCACGAACGGCGATCCGGAGATGTAGGCGAACATCGCGGCGAACCCCAGCCCGGCCGTCAGGGCGGAGCCCATGAACGGGCGGTCGCGCAGCAGCCGGCCGAAGGTGCGCAGGGTGTGCCGCAGGCCGCCGCTCTCCCGGCTTCCCGCCGGCAGGGTCTCGCGCACCCCGAAGACGACGGCCAGCAGCAGCACCACCCCGGCGACGCTGAGCGCGACGAACACGCCCCGCCACGAGGTGAACTCCAGCAGCTGGGCGCCGGCCACGGGCGCGAGGATCGGCGCGAGGCCGCTGACGAGCATGAGCGTGGCGAAGATGCGGGCGATCGCGGGGCCGTCGTACAGGTCGCGCACCACGGCGCGGACGATCACCAGGGCCGCGCCGCCGAGCACGCCCTGCAGCAGCCGCAGCCCGATGAGCACGGGCACGGACGGGGCGAACGCGCACAGCAGCGAGGACAGCGCGAACCCGGCGACCCCGACCAGCAGCGGCATCCTGCGCCCGCGCACGTCGCTCACGGGCCCGGCGACCACCTGGCCGGCGGAGACGCCGATGAGGCAGGCCGTCAGCGTGAGCTGGACCTGGGCGGGCGTGCTGAGCAGCTCGCCGGTGATGGCGGGCAGCGCGGGCAGGTACATGTCGATGGACAGCGGGCCGATGGCCGACAGCGCGCCGAGCACGAACAGGAGCAGGGCGGTGCCCCGCTTCGCCTGACGGTCGTCCCCCTCGATCCCCGCCGGTTCGGATGCCGTCGGTGACCCGGATACGGACGGCCCGTTTACGGACGACCCAGTTACGGACGACCCAGTTACGGACGACGCTGATGCGGACGATGCCGCCGGCGCCACGGACATGCGTGTACCCCTCTCCCTCGCAGGCTGCGGCCCACGAGGGCCGAGGGAGTTCAACAGCGGTAAAGTCCTCCTAATTCCCGGTTATCTGATTTTTACTGATTTTCGGTGAGCTGGATCACCGACAGGGCCGCCCCCTGCGGGTCCGTGAGCATCCCGAACCGGCCCGGCGGCGCGTCCATGGAGTCCACGAGGATCTGCGCGCCGCCGCGCCGGGCCGCCGCGATGGTCGCGTCGAGGTCGGCGACCGCGAAGTAGACCATCCAGTGCGACGGCGTCTCCGGCGGGTACATGGGGCTCATCTCGATCATGCCGGCGACGCCCCGGCCGCCGGAGTGCCACTCGGTGTAGGTGACGCCGTCCATCTGCTGCGGCTGCGGGGTCCAGCCGAACACCGTCCGGTAGAACCGCTCCGCCGCCCCGGGGTCGCGGGTGACCAGCTCGGCCCAGCAGAACGAGACCGGCTCGTTGACCAGCTCGGCGCCGGGGTGGCGGCCCGCCTGCCAGATCGACGCGTACGCGCCGTCGGGGCTCTGGAGGACCGCCATCCGGCCCTCCTCCATGACCTGCATCGGCCCGGCCACCACGGCCCCGCCGGCGTTCTTGACCCGGTCGACGGTCGCGTCGGCGTCCTCGACGGCCACGTAGGTGTTCCAGTGGGGCGGCATGCCCTCGCCGTACAGGGGGCCCACGCCGGCGACCCGCTTGTCACCGTGGAAGAACTGGCCGTAGCCCCCGGCCGCGGGGTCGTCGGCCATCTCGGCCCGCCAGCCGAAGACCTCACCGTAGAAGCGCACCGACGCGCCGACGTCGGAACTCGACAGATCCACCCAGCACGGGACACCCGGCTCGTAGGCGCTGCGCTCTGACATGGGAACCCTCCTTGCCGTCCTCGCCGGCCGCCGTCGCCGTCGACGGCCGCCCGGCTCTCCCCCGTCATCAGGCTTTCACCCGGTCCGTGCCCCTGCCGGGAAACGCCGGGCAAACAGGTGGCCATATCCGGCCAGGGGCCGGGCGGTGCCGGGGCGGGTGATCGGTTGGGTGATCCGGCAGCGGCCGGGCTGCGCACGAGACCGCTGCCCGCAGTCCTTAGACTCGTGGCCATGGACTCCCCAGCCGTCGAGATCATCGGCCTGGTCAAGCGCTACGACGGCACGACCGCGGTCGACGGCCTGTCGCTGCGCGCCGGCCGCGGCGCGGTGACGGCCGTGCTCGGGCCCAACGGCGCGGGCAAGACGTCCACGGTGGAGATCTGCGAGGGGTTCCGCAAAGCCGACGGGGGCACCGTGCGGGTGCTGGGCCTGCCGCCCGACGCCCCCGCGCTGCGGCCCCGGGTGGGGGTCATGCTCCAGTCGGGCGGCGTGCCGCCCGCGACGCGCTGCGGCGAGTGGCTGCGCCTGGTGTCCCGCTTCTACGCCCGTCCCCTCGACGTCGAGGCCCTGCTCGTACGGCTCGGCCTGGCCGCCCACGCCCGCACCCCGTACCGCCGGCTGTCGGGCGGGCAGCAGCAGCGGCTGTCGCTGGCCGCGGCGGTCGTCGGGCGGCCGGAGCTGGTGTTCCTCGACGAGCCGACGGCCGGGCTCGACCCGCAGGCCCGGCACGCCTGCTGGGACCTCGTGGCCGACCTGCGCGCGGCGGGCGTCTCGGTGGTGCTCACCACGCACCACATGGACGAGGCCGAGCGGCTGGCCGACCACGTCGTGATCATCGACGGCGGACGGGTGGTGGCCGAGGGCAGCCCGGCCACGCTGACCGGCGCCGAGCGGCAGCTCCGCTTCCGCGCCCGCCCCGGGCTGGCGCTGGAGGAGCTGCTCAACGCCCTGCCGTCGGGCAGCGCGGCCAAGGAGTCGCCGGCCGGCCACTACATCGTCGAGGGGCAGGTGGGCCCCGAGCTGCTGGCCACCGTGACCGCCTGGTGCGCGGCCGAGGGCGTCACGGCCGACGACCTGCGCATCGAGCGCCGCACGCTGGAGGACGTCTTCCTGGAACTGACGGGCAGGGAGCTGCGATGACGGCGCCGCACACGACCACGCTGGACCTCACGCCCGCGCCGGGGGCGGCGCCGTTCCCGCGCATGGTGCTCGCCCAGGCGGGCGCGGAGGTGCGCGCGACGCTGCGCAACGGCGAGCAGCTCCTGCTCACCCTCGTCATCCCGGTGCTGCTGCTCGCCGGGTTCACGGTGGCGCCGCTCATCGACGTGGGCGGGGGCAGCCGGGTGGCGTTCCTGGCCCCTGGCGTGCTCGCGCTGGCGGTCATGTCCACGGCGTTCACCGGGCAGGCGATCGCGACCGGGTTCGAGCGGCGCTACGGCGTGCTGAAGCGGCTCGGCGCGACCCCGCTGTCGCGGGCCGGGCTCATGCTGGCCAAGACGGCGGCGGTGCTCGTGGTGGAGCTCCTCCAGGTGGTGGTGGTCACGGCGGTGGGGCTGGCGCTCGGCTGGCGGCCGCACGGGTCGTTCGCGGCGGCGGCGCTGCTCGTGGTGCTGGGCACGGCTGCCTTCAGCGGGCTCGCGCTGCTCATGGCCGGCACGCTGCGGGCCGAGGCGACGCTGGCCGCGGCCAACCTCGTCTACCTGGTGCTGCTGGGGGCGGGCGGGGTGATGTTCCCGCTGTCGAAGCTGCCGGAGGCGGTGCGGCCGGCGCTGGAGGTGCTGCCCATCTCGGCGCTCACCGGGGGGCTGCGGACGGTGCTGTCGGGCGGGGCGCTCCCGCTGGGCGCGCTGGGGGTGCTGGCCGCGTGGGCGGTGCTGTCCCTCGGGCTGGCCTCGCGCACGTTCCGCTGGGAGTGACGCCTGGCACCGGTGACGCACGCACGTCCCGCGGCCGGTGCGAACGGTCAGGCCGGTGGCGGCGGGGCGTCCGGCGGGGGCGTGCCGTACCTGTGGCGCCCCACGACGGCGACGGCCGTGAGCGGCAGCGCCACCGCCGCAGCCACGCCGAACAGCAGCCCGTACGACCCGTCACCGGCGAGCGGCCCGCCCGCCCAGGACGGGGCCGCCCCGCCGATGAACAACGCCGCCGCGAAGAACGCCACGGCCGTCCCCCTGGCGCGGGGCGCGACGGAGGTCGCCCAGTTCTGCAGTGACGAGTGCATGAACGACCAGCCGCCGCCGAACAGCAGCGCCGCCGCCATCACCGTCACCAGGCTCACGTGGACGGCGACGAGCGCGTGCCCGAGGCAGAGCTGCGTGCCGCCGACCGCGATGAGCAGCGGCGCCGGCCAGGTCCGCGACAGCCGCTTGACCAGCCGGCTCAGCAGCCACAGCCCCACCCCGTACACCGCGGTGGCCAGGCCCGCCACGGCGGCCGTGACCCCGTGGTGCTGGAGCGCGGTGGCCAGGTACGGCAGCAGCCCCAGCAGGACGGCCCCCTCCACGAACGCCAGCCCGAACACCAGCAGGGCCCACCGCTCCCGCAGCACCGCGCCCACGTGCGCGCCGAGCCCGCCGACGGCGCCCCGGGACGGCTCCGGCACCGAGCGCAGGCCGAGCGCGCACGCCAGGGCGCACAGGGCGGCCGTGACGAAGACGACGCGCCAGCTCACCAGGTCGGCCAGCACGCCGCCGAAGCCGGTCGCCACGGCGGTGCCGAGCGCGGCGGTGCCCATGAGGTCCGTCAGGGCGCGCTGGCGGATCGGCGCCGCGACGGTGTCGCCGACGTACGTGAGCGAGGTGGGGATCACGGCGCCGAAGCAGGCGCCCGCCACGACGCGGAGCGCGACCAGCGGGACGAGCGAGGGCATCAGCGCGGAGGCCAGGCCCGCCGCGGTGGCGCCCAGCAGCGCGGCCCGCATCACCGGCATGCGCCCGAACCGGTCGGACAGCACCCCCCACAGCGGCTGGGACAGGCCGTAGGCGAGGTAGTAGCCGCTGGCCGCCGCGACAGCCGCGGCGAGCGTGACGCGGAGGTCCAGGGCGATCAGCACCAGCATGGGGCCGACGGCGAAGCGGTCGAAGCTGCTGACGAAGGACGCCGCGGACAGCGCGAACGGCGGCCGCACCAGGGTGACGGGCGGAGCGGGTGCGGTCATGTCTCCATCGCGGGACGGGGAGGTGTTCGGGTGACGGACATTCGTCCTACCACCCCAAGTGGGGAAATGTCGAGGTCGGCGACTATCCTCAGCTATCGCCCTGTTCCGGCCGCGCGCCTGACCAGCTCCCCGAGGAGTACCGTGACCGCCTTCGCCCTCGACGACCCCTTCGACCGCAGGTCAGGAGTACCGCGGCCGGGAAGTCTCCTGCGCTCGGCGGCCGACTCCATGCCGCCGTCGGGGCTCGTCCTGCTGGCGATCTTCTCCGTGCAGCTCGGCGCCGGGTTCGCCAAGGAGCTGTTCGCGGCGCTGCCGCCGAGCGCGGTGGTGTTCCTGCGCATCACGGCGGGCGCGATCATCATGGGCGCGGTGGCCCGGCCGAAGCTCCGGGGGATGTCCTGGCGCCACTGGGCGGTCGGGCTCGGCTTCGGCGCGACGCTCGGCCTGATGAACCTGTCGTTCTACGAGGCGCTGTCGCGGCTGCCGATGGGGATCGCGGTGGCGATCGAGTTCCTCGGCCCGCTCGGCGTGGCCGTGGCCGCGTCGCGGCGGCGGCTGGACCTGCTGTGGGTCGGGCTGGCCGGGCTGGGCGTGGTGCTGCTCGCGCCGTGGGGCCAGTCGCAGAGCGTGAGCTGGGCCGGCATCGGGTTCGCCCTGGTGGCCGGCGTCTGCTGGGCGGCCTACATCGTGCTGTCGGCCGCGGCGGGGCGGCGCTTCCCCGGGACGTCGGGGCTGTCGTTCGCGATGATCGTCTCGGCCGTGGTGGTGGCGCCGGTGGGCGTCGCGACGGGCGGTGCCGACCTGCTCCAGCCCGAGCTGGTGCTCATCGGGCTGGGGGTGGGGCTGCTGTCGTCGGTGATCCCGTACTCGCTGGAGCTGCAGGCGCTGCGCAGGATGCCCAAGCACGTGTTCGGCATCCTCATGAGCCTGGAGCCGGCCGTGGCGGCGATGATCGGGCTGGTGGTGCTGGGCGAGGTGCTGCACATGCAGCAGTGGGCGGCCATCGCCTGCATCGTGGCGGCGAGCCTGGGCGCGACCCGCTCCCGCTGAGCCCGACCTCCCGAACGCTTCAGGGCCTTCCAGGGCGTTCTAGGCGCCGGCAGGCTCGGCCCCGGTCTGCTCGGGGCCGGCCCAGATGCCGCGGACGTGGCCGATGTGCTCGGCCATGATGTGCCCCACCGCGTCGCGGTCGCCGGCCTCCAGCGCGTCGAGCAGGGCCAGGTGCTCGCGCGCCGACCCGGCCAGCTTGTCGCCCGGCAGCGTCGACAGCCCGTACAGGCGGGCGCGGGTGCGCAGGTCTGTGACGATCGACACCAGGCGGGAGTTGCCCGACAGGGCCAGCAGCTCCACGTGGAAGCGCAGGTCCGCGTCCACGTACGCGAGCAGGTCGCCCCGCTCGGCGGCCGCGACGATCTCCTCGGCCAGCGGCCGGAGCCGGGCGAAGCCCGTGGCGGGGGCGCCGCCGGCCAGCCGCGTCACGGTCGGCACCTCGATCAGCCGCCGCAGCTCGGTCAGCTCGTCCAGGTCGCGGGCGGACAGCTCGGCGACGCGGAAGCCCTTGTTGCGCACGGCCTCGACGAGGCCCTCCTTGGCCAGGTCGAGCATCGCCTCGCGGACGGGCGTGGCCGAGACGCCGAACTGCTGCGCCAGCGCGGGCGCGGAGTAGACCACCCCGGGGCGCATCTCGCCCGTGACCAGCGCCGCGCGCAGCGCGTGGGCCACCTGCTCGCGCAGGCTCTGCCGCTCTCCGACGGCCGGCAGGTCGAGCCGGTGCTCCGCGCCCATGCGCTCATCCCTTCGCTACGTCCCACGCCTCGTACGCGGCGGCCGCCACCACCAGGTCCTCCCACGCCATGCCCGTGCTCTTGAAGACGCGGGGCCCGGGACCCGGGGCGACCCGGCCGGCGATCAGCTCGGCGAGGTTTCCGGCGAGATGACCAGTGGTGATCGTACCGTGGCGGATCGGCGCCATCACGTCCCCCGCCTCGGCCAGGGCGGAGGAGCGGGCCTCGACGACCACGGTGGCGCGGGCGACGAGCTCGTCGTCGAGCTCGCGGGCGTCGGGCTCGTGGGAGCCGACGGCGACGACGGTGGCGCCGTCGCGGGGCAGGGCGCCGGGGAACAGCGGCACCCTGGCGGTGGTGCAGCAGGCGACGAGGTCGGCCCGGCAGAGCGCCTCGCGCAGCGCGCCCGGCTCCGGGGCGGAGCCCGTCACGGGCAGCGCGCGGGCGCGCAGGCCCAGCTCACGGCAGTGGGCGGCCAGCGCCTCGGCGCGGGCGGCGTCGCGGCCGGCGACGGTGACGGTCTCGACGGGGCGTACCGCGGCGAACGCCTCGACGTGCCCGTACGCCTGCGGCCCCGTGCCGAACACCAGCAGGTCGCGCGCGTCCGGCTCGGCCAGGTGGCGCACGGCCAGCGCGGAGACGGCCGGGGTGCGCAGCGAGGTGAGGGCGACCCCGTCGAGGGCGGCCAGCGGCGTCAGGGTGCCGCCCTCGAACAGCAGGTACGTCCCCTGGATGCGGGGCAGCCCGCGCTCCGCGTTGCCCGGGGCGACGGTGACGGCCTTGACCCCCGCGTACCGCCCCGCGGCTGCGGGCATCAGCAGGAGCTGGCCGCCGGGCAGGTCCGCGGCGGTGCGCAGGGGCGTGTCCTCGGGGTCCAGCCCGGCCCGCAGCGCGTCCTCCAGGATGCCCACCGCCCGCGCGACGGGCACCAGCCGTCGCAGCGTGCCGGCGTCGAGGTAGGGCAGCGCCGCAGCGGACGGGCCCGGACTCCGCGGGGCGGGGCCGGGCCGGGGGTCCATGCTCGGATCATCCTGCACGCGTCACCTCAGCACGAACCCGGTGCCGAGCGGGTCGTCCGGATCCAGCTCGAAGGCGTGCCGGCCGGTGCGGTACGCCATTCCCTCGACCTCCGGCACCACCGCCTCCCCCGTGACCCGGGCGACGCGGGCCCGGAAGGTGGAGCCCACGACGCTGTCGTGGATCAGCGGCTCGCGGACGCCGTCGTCGTGCAGCAGCGCCAGGCGCGCGGCCGTGCCGGAGCCGCACGGCGAGCGGTCCACCTCGCCGTCGGCGAAGACGGTGACGTTGCGCTGGCGGACGTGGCCGTCCTCGCCGGGCAGGTCGTCATGGAAGATCACGCCGTAGACGCCGGACAGCCGCTCGTCCTCGGGGTGCCGCGTGGCCGGGTGTCCCTCCAGCGCCCGCTTGATCCGGCGGGCGCGGGCGATCAGCTCGGTCAGGTGCTCGGGCCGCGCCTCCAGCCCCGCCGCGCGGGCCGGCAGGCTGGCGTAGACGGCGCCGCCGTAGGCGAGGTCCACGCGGGTGCCGTCCGCGGGGACGCCGCGGGCGAGCACGAACGACGGGACGCCGACGAACGTGACGGCCACGATCCGCCCGGCCGCGCGGCGGACCCGGGCGGTGACGCGCCCCGACGGCACGTCCACCACGACGTCGGTCTCCCCGTCGGGCGCGGCGGGCACCAGGCCCTCGCGGACGGCGTGGACGCCGAGCGCGATCGTGCCGTGCCCGCAGGCGGTGGAGAAGCCGTCCTTGTGCCAGAACAGCGCCCCGAGGTGGGCTCCCGGGTCGTCCGGAGGGACGAGGAAGCAGCCGTACATGTCGGCGTGGCCGCGCGGCTCGTGGCAGAGCAGCCGCCGCAGCCGGTCGGCCTCGCCACCGGGGCGGCGGGCGTGCTCGCGGCGGTCGAGCACGGTCGCGCCGGGGATCTCCGGCGCGCCGCCGGTGACGACGCGGAACGGCTCGCCGCCGGTGTGGTAGTCGACCGTGGTGACCACGCCGTTCTCGCCCTGCCCTGGCCGGCGATGGGTCATGACCAGTCCTCCAGACCGGGGCTCGGAGCGCTCCTGCGCGGGCTGCTGCGTCGTCAGTAATGTGTCACATACCGCCCGGCTTGAGAAGGGCGTTCCCCGGTGACGGGACCGGCCGGTACGGCCCATACCATCGATGACGTGAAGGTACCCACGGACCACCCGAACCCCCTCGTCCGGAGCCTGCTGTCGCCCTGGGCGCCCACGGCGGCGTCGTTCCGGGCGTGGGCGCTGGCGTCCGTGGCGGCCAACGCCGGCATCACCGTGAGCGGCGCCGCGGTGCGCGTCACCGGCTCCGGCCTCGGCTGCCCGACCTGGCCGAGGTGCACACCCGACAGCTTCGTGCCGGTGCCGCATCCCGAGGTCGCGATGGCCAACATGCTCGTCGAGTTCGGCAACCGGCTGGTCACGTTCCTCGTGCTGGCCGTGGGGGTGGCCTGCGTGCTGTCGGCGCTGCGGCTGGCGCCGCGCCGCCGCTCGCTGCTCGGGCTGGCCCTGCTCCAGCCGCTGGGCGTGCTGGCGCAGGCCCTGTGGGGCGGCCTGGTGGTCAGGACCATGCTCAACCCGTTCACGGTGGCCGTGCACTTCCTCATCTCGATCGCGCTGGTCGCCGCGTGCTGGATGCTCTACCAGCGCACCCGCGAGGGCGACGGCCCGATCCGGCGGGTGGTCCACCGCGACATCCGCCGGCTCGGCCACGTCCTGATCGCCGCGGTGTCCGTCCTCCTGCTCGCCGGGGTGGTCGTGACCGGCACGGGCCCGCACTCGGGCGACGTCCTGGCCTCGCGCTTCGACCTCGACATCGAGAGCGTGGTGCGGCTGCACGCGGACATCGCGTACCTGGTGGTGGGGCTCTCCTTCGCGCTGGCGTTCGCCCTGCACGTCACCGACGCGCCTCGCACGGCCCGCCGGGCGGCGCTGGCCCTGCTCGGGATCGAGCTGCTCCAGGGCGTGATCGGCTACGTCCAGTACTTCCTCGCCGTGCCCGCGTTCCTGGTGGGGCTGCACGTCCTCGGCGCGACCCTGGTGTGGATCTTCGCGCTGCGTGCCGTCACCTCCCTGCGCGTGCGCGGCCCGGTCGAGGAGGCGTCCGCCCCCTCCCCCACCGAAGTGGCCGCCGTCCACTGATCGGTTATGCCAGGGTATGGGGTGAGAAGTCGGCCACTCCCCCACCGATGTGAGGTGCCGTTTTGCGGCAGTTCGTCCGCTCCTTCTGGAAGTCCTCGCGGCTGCGTCGCCCCTCCCGGAAGACGCTGCGGCGGGCCTACCAGGGGTCGGTGCTGGTCAGCGCGCTCGCGCTGGCCCCGATGACCTGGGCCTGGCTCGGCAGCGCCCCGCACCGCGCGGTGGCCGGCGCCCCGGGCTGGGAGGCGCGGGTGCCCGCCGCCGAGACCGCGCTCGTGCTCGGCGCCGGCCTGTACCGGGGCAGGCCCACCGGCATGCTGGCCGGCCGGCTCGACATCGCCGCCCGGCTGTACCGCACGGGCAAGGTCAAGGCCGTGCTGCTGTCGGGCGACAACAGCAGGAAGGACTACGACGAGCCGTCGGCGATGGCCGCCTACCTGCGCGCCCACGGGGTGCCGGACGACGTCATGGTGCTGGACTACGCCGGCTTCGACACCTGGGACTCCTGCGTACGGGCCCGCCGGGTGTTCGGCGCCGCCCGGGTGACCGTGGTGACCCAGGCCTTCCACCTGCCCCGCGCGGTCTCGCTGTGCCGGGCGGCGGGCCTGGAGACGTTCGGCGTGGGCGAGGACTCGACCCGCCAGTGGGCCGCCACCACCTACGTCTACGCCACCCGGGAGCTCGCGGCGACCGCCAAGGGGCTCGCCGACGCCCTGCTGCTCCACTCCGACCCGGTCTTCCCCGGGCCGCGGGAGACGTCGCTCACCACGATCCTGGCGCGCTCCCGCTGACCGACGGGAACCGCGCGCGGGACATGCTCATGATCTCCAGCAGGGCCCGCTGCTCCTCGTGGAAGGCCTGCTCGTCGACGACGTGGCGGGCGGCCCGCTCGTGCAGCAGGCCCAGCTCGGTGGCGGCGAGCTGGTAGTCGCGCATGGCCCGCAGCCCCCGCTTGCCGCCGTAGGCCCTGGCCCACTGCCGGGCCTTGCGCCGGCGGGGCAGCGCGGACAGCATGCGGATGTCGGCCGCGTCGACCAGCCGCGTCGGCTCGTACGGCGGCAGGTAGCGCTGCAGGAGCGCGACGATGCGCCGCCGGTCGCGGAAGACCACCGCGATCAGCACGGCCAGCACCACCAGCAGCGTCGCGTACGCGACGACCAGGCCGGCCAGCCCGCCGTAGGACACCATCCCGTTCCACAGGCCGTGCAGGACCATGGCCCCGGTCCAGCCGGCCAGGATGTAGAACACCCGCTCGGGCCCGTGCCGCTGGGCGGCGTAGGCGACCGCGACCCCGATCATCGAGGTGAACAGGGGATGCGCGAACGGCGACAGCACCCCGCGCAGCACCACGGTGACGGCCAGGCCGACGCCGCCGGCCTCGGAGTTGAGCGCCTGGACGTAGTAGCTGACGTTCTCGCTCATCGCGAAGCCGAGGCCCACCATGCTGGCGTAGATGACCCCGTCGGTGGGCCCGTCGAGCTCGGCCCGCCGGAACCTGAGCAGCCCGAGCAGCACCAGGCCCTTCATGGTCTCCTCGACCACGGGGGCGCCGAAGGTGGCGGTGAGGTTGCGGGCGCTGGCCGCGGACAGGTTGGCCGTGTCGATGATGTAGTGCAGGTTGAGCGAGTTGATCAGGCCGGCGACCAGCACGGCGACGCCGGCGCCCCAGGCGAAGGCGAAGACCAGGTTGCTGCGCGGCTCGGGCTCCATCCGGTCGAGCGCCAGCACGGCTGCCAGCAGCAGCGGCACGGGCGCGAGGGCCAGCACGAGCGCGATGAAGAACTGCACGGGCGCCCCGTTGATCACGTCGAAGGAGAACGAGACCAGGGCGCAGATGCCGGTGACGACCAGCCCGGTGATCAACGCGAACGACGGGCGGTCCTTCAACACCCAGCGTGGATCACGGGACGTCATACGGTGACTTTAACGGATCACAGGGCAGGTGTCCCGCGCGGGGACCTGCCCCGGGACGGCCCCGCACGACCGTCGCTCAGGACAGCAGCGGGTCGATCGCGACGGCGAGGAAGAGCAGCGCCAGGTAGGCGTTGGACCAGTGGAAGAAGCGCATGGGCCGCAGCGCCACCCCCGTCTTGCCGGCGTTGAGCCGGGCCAGCAGGCGGTGCACCTCCCACAGGCACATGACGCCCAGGACGGCGGCCACGACGGGGTAGAACAGCGTGGTGCCGGCCACCGGCCACAGCGCCAGCGAGCACAGCACGGTCGCCCAGGTGTAGGCGATCGACTCCAGGATCACCCGGCGCTCGGTGGCCACGACGGGCAGCATGGGCACCTCGGCCGCCGCGTAGTCCTCCTTGTAGCGCATGGCCAGCGTCCAGGTGTGCGGCGGCGTCCAGAAGAACACCACGCCGAACAGCACCAGCGGCGCCCAGTCGAGCCGGTCGGTGATGCCGGCCCAGCCGATCAGCACGGGCATGCAGCCGGCGATGCCGCCCCACACGATGTTCTGGGCGGTGCGCCGCTTGAGGATCATCGAGTAGACGAGCACGTAGAACAGGATCGCGCCCGTGTTCAGTGCGGCGGCCAGCACGTTGGTCGACAGCCACAGTCCCAGCGTGGACAGGATGCCGAGCACGATGCCGAAGATCAGGGCGCCCCGTGGGGAGACCTGGTGACGGGCCAGCGGGCGGCGCCGGGTGCGGCGCATCTTCTGGTCGATGTCACGGTCGACGTAGCAGTTCAGGGCGTTGGCGCTGCCCGCCGACAGGGTGCCGAACACCATCACCGCGACCGACGTCCACAGCGGCGGCAGCCCTCCGGCGGCCAGGAACATCACCGGCAGCGTGGTGATGAGCAGCAGCTCGATGATCCGCGGCTTGGTCAAGGCGATGTAGGCCTTGACGATCATGCCGATCGAGCGGCCGCTCGGGCGCGGCGCATCCTCCGCCGGAGCGGGGGCCGTCGCCTGCCTGTTCGTCAGCACCGTCAAGGCGCTTCCAGCACGTGCGGAGTCAACGCGTAACCTCTGATTAGAGCGGATCCGTGGACGGGGCGCCGTGGCGGCCCTGCGGACAACAACCAAAACTGTAGTCGCAGGGTCGGCCGGTCCGGCCAATGGGGGGCTCGGGCCACGCGCCGCCGGCGCACGGATCACTGACGGAACATGTACGGAGCATGCATGGGAGGGAGTGGGGAAGCTTCGCCTTCCCCACTCGGTTAGGGTCCGGTGTGGGCGGGATATGCCAGACCGGCACCATCCACCAATGACAACTAGATTCCGGAGATCGAGCACTTGAGCACCGAACTCGTGCCAGCCCTCGAATGGACCGACCTCGACAAGAAGGCGGTCGACGTCGTTCGAGCCCTGGCCATGGACGCAGTGGAGAAGGCGGGCTCGGGACACCCCGGCACCGCCATGAGCCTGGCACCCGCCGCATACCTGCTTTTCCAGCGTACGATGCGCCACGACCCGACGGACCCGACCTGGATCGGTCGTGACCGATTCGTGCTGTCCTGCGGTCATTCGAGCCTGACGCTGTACATCCAGCTCTACCTGTCGGGTTACGGTCTCTCGCTGGGCGACCTGGAGCGGCTGCGCCAGTGGGACAGCCTCACTCCCGGCCACCCGGAGCACGGCCACACGCTCGGCGTGGAGACCACGACGGGCCCGCTGGGCCAGGGCCTCGGCAACGCCGTGGGCATGGCCATGGCCGCCCGCCGCGAGCGCGGCCTGTTCGACCCGGACGCCGCTCCCGGCGCCTCGCCGTTCGACCACCACATCTGGTGCTTCGTCAGCGACGGCGACATCGAGGAGGGCATCAGCCACGAGGTCAGCGCGCTGGCCGGCCACCAGAAGCTGGGCAACCTGACGGTCGTCTACGACGACAACCACATCTCGATCGAGGACGACACCCTCATCGCCAAGTCCGAGGACGTCGTCAAGCGCTACGAGGCGTACGGCTGGCAGACGCTGAGCGTCGACTGGACCGAGACCGGCGACTACGTCGAGGACGTGCAGGCGCTGCACGCGGCGCTGGAGGAGTCCCGCGCCGAGACGGACCGGCCGACGTTCATCCGGCTGCGCACGATCATCGGCTGGCCCGCGCCCAACAAGCAGAACACCGGCAAGATCCACGGCTCCGCGCTCGGCGCCGAGGAGGTCGCCGCCACCAAGCGGGTGCTCGGCATGGATCCCGACAAGAGCTTCGACGTGCCCGCCGAGGTGCTGGAGCACGCCCGCGAGGTGGCCCGGCGCGGTCACGAGGCGCGCGCCGCCTGGCAGAAGTCCTACGACGCCTGGCGCGAGGCCAACCCGGAGCGCGCGGCCGAGCTCGACCGCATCTCCGCCCGCGAGCTGCCCGCCGGCTGGGCGCAGGCGCTGCCGCAGTTCGAGAAGGGCGCCTCGATGGCGACCCGCAAGGCGTCCGGCGAGGTGCTGAGCTCGCTGGCGCCGGTGCTGCCGGAGCTGTGGGGCGGCTCGGCCGACCTGGCCGAGTCCAACCTCACCACGATGAAGGGCGAGCCGTCGTTCATCCCGGAGGAGTACCAGACCAAGGACTTCCCCGGTAACCGCTACGGCCGCACGCTGCACTTCGGCATCCGCGAGCACGGCATGGGCGCCATCCTCAACGGCATCGCCCTGCACGGCGGCACCCGCCCCTACGGCGGCACGTTCCTCGTCTTCTCCGACTACATGCGCCCGTCGGTGCGGCTCGCCGCGCTGATGAAGCTGCCGGTCACGTACGTGTGGACGCACGACTCGATCGGCCTCGGCGAGGACGGCCCGACGCACCAGCCGATCGAGCACCTGTGGGCGCTGCGCGCGATCCCCGGCCTCGACGTGGTCCGTCCCGGCGACGCCAACGAGACGGCCTACGCCTGGAAGGCGGTGCTGGAGCACACCGACCGGCCGGCCGCGCTGGCGCTGACCCGGCAGAACCTCCCCGTCTTCGAGGGCACCAGCTCCGAGGGCGTCGCCCGCGGCGGCTACGTCCTTCGCGAGGCGTCCGACGGGCAGCCGAGGGTGATCCTCATCGCCACCGGCAGCGAGGTCGAGGTGGCCATGGGCGGCCGCGACCTGCTGGAGTCCCAGGGCATCCCGACGCGGGTCGTGTCGATGCCGTGTGTCGAATGGTTCCACGGGCAGGACTCCGCGTACAGGCAGAGCGTGCTGCCGTCGGACGTCAAGGCCCGGGTCGCGGTCGAGGCGGGGGTCGCCCTGGGCTGGCGCGAGTTCGTCGGCGAGGCGGGGGAAGTGGTGAGCCTCGAACACTTCGGCGCCTCCGCGCCGTACAGGACGCTGTACGAGCAGTTCGGGCTGACGGCCGAGCGTGTGGCGGCGGCGGCCAAGTCCAGCCTGGCCAAGCTGGGCCAGGACAAGGGTGAGACGACGGGAAACTGAAGATGAGCGAGATCCTCAACAAGCTGTCGGGCCAGGGCGTGTCCATCTGGCTCGACGACATCAGCCGCGAGCGGCTGCGCACGGGCAACCTCGAGCAGGTGATCCGCGAGAAGAACGTGGTCGGCGTGACCTCCAACCCCACGATCTTCGCCAGCGCCCTCAGCAAGGGCGACGCCTATGACACGCAGATGCACGACCTGGCCGTGCGCGGCGTCGACGTGGGCGAGGCCGTCCGCGCCATCACCACGTACGACATCCGCTGGGCGGCCGACGTGCTGCGCCCCGTCTACGACGCCACGGGCGGCTCCGACGGGCGCGTCTCGCTGGAGGTGGACCCGCGCCTGGCGCGTGACACCGACAAGACCATCGCCGAGGCGCGCGCGCTGTGGTGGCTGGTGGACCGGCCCAACCTGTTCATCAAGATCCCGGCGACGCTGGAGGGCCTGCCCGCGATCACGCAGGCCATCGGCGAGGGCATCAGCGTCAACGTCACGCTGATCTTCTCGCTGGAGCGCTACCGCGCCGTCATGGATGCCTGGCTGGCCGGCCTGGAGGCCGCGCAGGCCAAGGGCCTCAATCTGGCCACGATCGAGTCGGTGGCCTCGTTCTTCGTCAGCCGCGTCGACACCGAGATCGACAAGCGGCTCGACCAGCTCGGCAAGCCGGAGCTCAAGGGCAAGGCCGGCATCGCCAACGCGCGTCTGGCGTACGCGGCGTTCGAGGACGTCATGGCCTCGGAGCGCTGGCAGCGGCTGCGCGCGGCCGGCGCGCGCCCGCAGCGTCCGCTGTGGGCCTCGACCGGCGTCAAGAACCCCGAGTACTCCGACACCATGTACGTCGACCAGCTCGTCGCGCCGGGCACGGTCAACACGATGCCGGAGAAGACGCTCGACGCGACCGCCGACCACGGCCAGGTCTCCGGCGACACCGTCCGCCCGTACTACGAGCAGTCGTGGAACACCATGGCCGCGCTCAAGGAGGCCGGGGTCGACTACGACGACGTCGTGCGGGTGCTCGAGGAGGAGGGCGTCGAGAAGTTCGAGGCGTCCTGGAACGAGCTGCTCGAGAGCGTCACCAAGAACCTGGTCCCCTGATGCCCGGTCCTTCGATGGACGTCAACGACCGCGAGGAGGCGGCCGCGGTGCGCCGCCTCCTCCGGCGGCGCACCGCCCGCGGTAGCACAGGAGGCTTGAGATGACAGATCCGCAGGCGCCCGCGGAGGAGGCGCAGGCTGTGGAGAGCACGGTCGACGGCGTGATCCAGGGAGCCGCCCGGCCGGCGGCCGGCTCGGTCCGGGCCTCGGCCTCGGCCGCGGCGACCTCGGCCGCGGGCACGTCCACCACGATCGAGGCGGCGGCGGCCAACCCGCTGCGCGACCCGCATGACAAGCGGCTGCCGCGGGTGGCGGGGCCGTGCGTCATGGTGCTGTTCGGCGTGACGGGAGACCTGGCCAAGCGCAAGCTGCTGCCGGCGATCTACGACCTGGGCAACCGGGGGCTGCTGCCGCCCGGCTTCTCCCTGGTCGGCTTCGCCCGGCGCGACTGGAAGAACCAGGACTTCGCCCAGCTCACGCACGACGCCGTCAAGGAGCACGCGCGGACGCCGTTCCGCGAGGAGGTCTGGAAGCAGATCCGCGAGGGCATCCACTTCGTGCCCGGCGACTTCTCCGACGACGGCGCCTTCGACGCGCTGGCCATGGCGCTCAAGGAGATCGACGAGACCCGCGGCACGGGCGGCAACTACGCCTTCTACCTGTCGGTGCCGCCGAAGTTCTTCCCCGTGGTGGTGGAGCAGCTCAAGCGGACCGGCCTGTCGGACGCCCCGCCCGGATCGTGGCGGCGCGTGGTCATCGAGAAGCCCTTCGGGCACGACCTGCAGTCGGCCCACGAGCTGAACGAGATCACCACCTCCGCCTTCCCGGAGAGCTCGATCTTCCGGATCGACCACTACCTGGGCAAGGAGACGGTCCAGAACATCATGGCCCTGAGGTTCGCCAACAACCTCTACGAGCCGATCTGGAACCGCAGCTTCGTCGACCACGTGCAGATCACGATGGCCGAGGACATCGGCATCGGCGGCCGGGCCGGCTACTACGACGGCATCGGCGCGGCCCGCGACGTGATCCAGAACCACCTGCTCCAGCTCCTCGCCCTGGTCGCCATGGAGGACCCCACGTCCTTCGAGGCGCAGTCGCTGCGGCGGGAGAAGGAGAAGGTGTTCAAGGCGGTCCGGCTGCCGGCCGACCTGGCGGCCAACACGGCGCGCGGGCAGTACGCCGCCGGCTGGCAGGGCGGCCAGAAGGTCGTCGGCTACCTGGAGGAGGACGGCATCTCGCCCGAGTCCGTCACCGAGACGTACGCCGCCGTCAAGCTGGAGATCGCCAACCGGCGCTGGGCGGGCGTGCCGTTCTACCTGCGGACCGGCAAGCGGCTCGGCCGGCGGGTGACCGAGGTGGCCGTGGTGTTCCAGCGGGCGCCGCACCTGCCCTTCTCCAAGGACGACACCGAGATCCTCGGCCAGAACGCGCTCGTCATCCGGGTGCAGCCGGACGAGGGCATCACGGTACGGTTCGGCTCGAAGGTGCCGGGCACGGCCATGGAGGTGCGCGACGTGTCCATGGACTTCGCCTACGGCGAGTCGTTCATGGAGTCGTCCCCCGAGGCGTACGAGCGGCTGCTGCTGGACGTGATGATCGGCGACCCGCCGCTCTTCCCGCACCAGCGCGAGGTCGAGCTGTCGTGGAAGATCCTCGACCCGATCGAGGAGTTCTGGGCCACGCAGGGCCAGCCGGAGCCGTACCCGTCGGGCTCGTGGGGTCCGCCGGCGGCCGACGAGATGATGGCGCGTGACGGCCGCGTGTGGAGGAGGCTCTGATGACGACGTTCATGCTGAGCGACACGACGGCCGGGAAGATCTCCAACCAGCTCACCATGCTGCGTCACCAGATGGGCGCGCCGGCCATCGGCATGGTGCTGACGCTGGTGGTGGTCTGCGAGGAGCGTGACCAGTACGACTCGCTGCGGGCGGCCACGGAGGCGGCCCGCGAGCACCCGTCGCGCATCCTCGTGGTGATCAACCGGGAGACCGACGAGGCCACCCGCCTCGACGCGGAGCTGCGCATCGGCGAGTCCACGCCGGGCGAGGTGGTCGTGCTGCGCCTGTACGGCGAGCTGACCGACCACGCCGACTCGGTCGTGAGCCCGCTGCTGCTGCCGGACACGCCGGTGGTGGCGTGGTGGCCCGGGACGGCGCCGGACGTGCCGTCCAAGGACCCGATCGGGATGCTCGCCCAGCGGCGCATCACCGACGCCCGCGCCATCGCCGACGGCGGCGTCAGGACGCTGGCGACGCGGGCCAAGGGCTACGCGCCGGGCGACACCGACCTGGCCTGGGCCCGGCTGACGCAGTGGCGGAGCCTGCTGGCGGCCGCCTTCGACCAGCCGGTCGGCAAGGTCCGCAAGGGCGTGGTGGAGGCGGCCGCGGGCAACCCGAGCGCGCCGCTGCTGGCGGCCTGGCTGTCGGAGCGGCTGGGCGCCACGGTGAAGGTCGCGGAGTCGGCCGGTCCCGGCCTGACCTCCGTACGGCTGTCGACGCCCGAGGGCGACCTGTCGGTGGCCCGCGCCGACGCCCGGCTGGCGACGCTGTCGCGGCCGGGGCAGCCGGACCGGAACGTGGCGCTGTCGCGCCGGCAGACCCCCGAGCTGCTGGCCGAGGAGCTGCGGCGGCTCGACTCCGACGAAATCTACGAGGCGGCCGTCAAACGGCTGGCTCGCTCGTACAAGTCCTGACGCCCCGGCGTCAGGAAGTCGGTGCGACGGCCGGGTGCCCTTCACGGGCGCCCGGCCGTTTCGCGCTCCTGGCTCTCGCGCGCCCAGCCGTCGGCTCTTCGGGCGCCCAGCCGTCGGCTCTCCCGGCGCTGACGCGACTCCCAGCCGCCGCGCGGGGACGGCCGTGGCGTGGTCGTGGTCGCGGGGGTGGAAGACTGGTCCCGTGAGCGTTCCAACCGTAGTCGTCCACCGCGACGCCGACATCCTGGCCAAGGCCGTGGCCGCGCGGATCATCACCCGCCTCGTCGACGCCCAGTCCGCCAAGGGCACCGCGTCGCTCGTGCTGACCGGAGGCACGGTCGGCATCGCCACGCTGGCGGCCATCGCGGGCACGCCCGCGCGCGACGCCGTCGACTGGCGCCGCCTCGACATCTGGTGGGGTGACGAGCGTTTCCTGCCCGACGGCGACCCCGAGCGCAACGAGACGGGCGCCCGGCGGGCCCTGCTCGACCACGTCGACGTCGATCCGGAGCGGGTCCACGTCATGCTCGGCCCCGACTCGGGGCTGACGGCGGAGGAGTCGGCCGACGCCTACGCCACCGAGCTGGCCAAGGCGGCCCGGCCGGAGGACCACGGGCCGTCGCCGTCGTTCGACGTGACGCTGCTCGGCATGGGGCCCGACGCGCACGTGGCCTCGCTGTTCCCCGGCATGCCCGCGCTGTACGACACGCGCCCGGCGGTGGCGGTGCACGGCTCCCCCAAGCCGCCGCCCACCCGGATCTCGCTGACGCTGCCGGCGATCCAGGCCTCGCGCGAGGTGTGGGTGATCGCGGCCGGCGCGGAGAAGTCCGCCGCGGTGCGGCTGGCGCTGTCCGACTCCGGCCCGGTGCAGGTGCCGGCGGCGGGGGCCCGGGGGCGGTCGCGCACGCTGTTCCTGCTGGACCGCACGGCCGCCGGCAAGATCCCGCCCGGTCTCGGCCGGCTCGCCTCCCCCTGAGGCTCCCTGATCTCGTCAGGCGGTCCCGGCCGTGACCGGGCCCGCCTGACCGGCCTCCAGCGCGCCGATCTCGGCCAGGAGCTCCCGCTTGCGCTCGGGGGCGAGGTAGGAGGCGGTCACGCCGTTGCGGGCCAGCTCGGCCAGCTCCCCACGGCCGAGGCCGAAGACCCGCGCCGCGGTCCGGTACTCCCCGGCCAGCGTGGTGGCGAACATCGGCGGGTCGTCGCTGTTGAGGGTCACGAACAGCCCCTCCTCCAGCAGCCGCGGCAGCGGGTGGTCCTCGATGCGGGCCACCTGCCCGGTGCACACGTTCGAGGTGGGGCAGACGTCGAGCGGCAGCCGCGTCTCGCGCAGGTGGGCCACGAGCCGCTCGTCCCCGAGGCAGGAGATGCCGTGGCCGACGCGCTCGGCGCCGAGCCCCTCGATGACCTCCCAGATGGTCTCGGGTCCGGTCATCTCGCCGCCGTGCGGGACGCTGTGCAGGCCGGCGTTGCGGGCGGCGGTGAACGCGTCGCGGATCGCGTCGCGATAACGGGCACGCTCCTGCTCGATGCCGCCCAGCCCGAAACCTACCAAAGCAGCGGGAGGTTCTTCCAGCGCGTGGGCGACGGTGATCTCCGCGGCCTCGACGCCGTACTCGCCGGGGATGTCGAAGATGTACGCCATCTCCACGCCGTACTCCTCCGGGGCGCGGCGGGCGGCCAGGTCGAGGGCCTCGGTGACCTCGCGCCGCGGCATGCCGACCATGTGGTGGGCGTACGGGGTGACCTGGAGCTCGGCGTAGCGGGCGCCCTGCGCGGCGAGGTCGCGGGCCAGCCCGAGCACCAGGGTGGCGACGTCCCCGGGCTCGCGCACGAGCGCGTTGACGGCGCGGTAGACGCGCGCGAAGTGCGGGAAGTCGGTGAAGGTGTAGAAGGCGCGCAGCTCCTCCTCGTCCGTCGGCACACCGCTGCCGGGGTGGCGGCGCGCCAGCTCCAGGACCGTGGGGACGGACGCGGAGCCGATGAGGTGGACGTGCAGCTCGACCTTGGGCAGCGCGTCGATGAACGCGTCGAGCGCGGCGTCGCCGGAGGAGCCGGTGACGGGTGCACCCGTGGTGGGGGCGCCCGTGGTGGAGGCGTCCGTGGTGTCGGTGATGGAGGCGTCGGTGGTCATGGCGCCGACCCTAGGACGATCCTTCGCCCCGGAACAGATGTGGCGCTCAAATCTCACACAAACACGTTAGATTTACTCGGCCGGTGCGGCGGCCCAGGCCCGGACCAGCGGCAACAGCACCTCGCGGACCGACTCCTCCACGAACGCCTCATCCAGCGGCGGCCCGACGAAGATCAGGCGATGCCACACCAGGGCCTCGGCGACGCCGGCGAGCCGGGCGGCCTCCACCGCGCGCGGCGGCCCGTCCGCCGGCCCCTTCATCGGCCCGCCCGCCGGCTGCCCGGCCGGCTCACCGCGCTCCCGGGCCCGCTCCAGCAGGGCCTCCACACCGTGGAAGTCCCTGCTCAGCATGTGCGCGCGCAGCGTTCTCGCCAGCTCCTGGTGCGAGACCAGCGTCGAGGACAGGCCCATGATGAGCGTGTGCTTGCGCTCGGCCGTCTCGCACAGTCCCCGCAGGAGCTCCGCCAGGTCCCCCCGGAGCGAGCCCGTGTCGCAGGGGCGCGGCGCGTCCGTGTCGAAGCGGCGGCAGATGACGTCCACCACCAGCTCGGGCTTGCCCGCCCAGCGCCGGTAGATCGTGGCCTTGCTGGCCCTGGCGCGCCTGGCGATCTGGTCGACCGACATCCGGTCGTAGCCGATCTCCGACAGCAGCTCCAGCGTGGCGTCGAGGATGGCCCTCTCGCGCCCGGGGTCGAGTGGGGCCACGTACACGTCCTCCGGTCCTGCCCGGCCGGGTCCTGCCCGGCGGCGTTCGTCAGGTGCTCACGGCGTCACCGAGCGGCGAGCCGATCGAATCGTACGCCGGTGAGTTCGGTGGACACGTCCCAGAGGCGCGCGGCGAGCTCCTCGGAGCCGGCGTCGGCGGACGGGGTGAGGAGGCGCAGCTTCGGGCCGACGAACTCGCCGCCGCGGATGTCCGGCGAGGTGGCGGCGTACAGGGACGGCAGCGCGCCGGTCTCGGGGCTCAGCAGGAACAGCCCCAGGAGAGGCTTGAGCGGCCCCACCTTGACGATGTTCGTCGCTGTGGCACCCGGATGCGTGGCCACGCTCTTGAGGTCCGCCTGGGCCCGCTCAGCGCGCCGCTGGAGCTCCAGGGCGAACAGGAGGTTGGCCAGCTTGGAACGGCCGTAGGCGCTCATCCGGCCGTAGCCACGCTCCAGGGTGAGATCGTCGAAGTCGAGCCGGCCGCGGGTGTGGGCGTCGCTGGAGACGGTCACCACGCGGGCGCCCGGGCGGGCGAGCAGCTTCGGCAGGAGCAGCCCGGTCAGCGCGAAGTGGCCCAGGTGGTTGGTGCCGAACTGCAGCTCGAACCCGTCCTTCGTCAGGCTGCGGGGCGTCATGCCGACGCCGGCATTGTTGATCAGCAGGTCCACTTCGTCCACGCCCTCGGCGAACGCGCGCACCGAGGCCAGATCGGCGAGGTCGAGCAGGGCCCGCTCGACACGGGCGCCGGGCACGGCGCGCCGGACGGCGGCCACGGCCTCCTCCCCCTTCGCCTCGGACCGCGCGGTGGCGATCACGTGGGCGCCGTGGCGGGCGAGCTCCAGCACGGTGGGCAGGCCGATGCCGCTGTTGGCGCCGGTGACGATCGCCGTCCGGCCGTCCAGGGCGGGCATGTCGGCGGGGGTCCAGGGTGTCATCGCCACTCCAGAGAGGTGTACGGAACCGTTTCGTACACCATAGCCCTCCACGTCTGCGCGCGCGATCTTCGGGGACCCGGCGCGGCGCCGCGGCCTCAGCTCTCCAGGCGGTGGCGGGCATGGCGCTCCTCGCGGCGGGCGACCTCCAGCCGCTGCTCGCTCTCCCGCAGCCGCTTCTGCGCCTTGGCCAGCTTGCGCTCCAGCCGCGCCGCCTTCTCCGCGCGCTTGTCGTGCTCCCGTACGGCCTCGGCCAGCGCGTCGCGCCACTCCAGGTAGGCCGCCTCCGTTTCGACCCGCTCCTGCGCCTTGCGCGCCTCCCGCGCGGCCCGCGCCTCGGCCTGCTGCCTGGCCCGCTCCTCGGCCGCCGCCTTACGCTGCGCCCGACTCTCTTCGGGCGCCCTGCGCTCCGCCCGGCTCTCTTCGGGCGCCTCCCGGTCCGCCCGTTCCCCTTCATGGCTCCTGCGGTCCGCGCGGCCCTCGCCGGACGCCTCCGGCGACCCGGCGCCGGCCGCCGGCGCCGGGCGAGCGGCGGGAGCCGGGGCCGGGGCGAAGCCGCTGTACTCCAGGGGCCGGACCAGGCGCCCCCGCCGCACCTCGTCCGCCGCGCCCTCGTCCACCACGGCGGCGTCCAGCGTCCGGTCCACCTCCGCCGCGGCGGCCGCCGACAGCCCGGCGTCCTCCTTGACCAGCCGGGCGACCCGCTCCGAGACCGCGCCGCGCCGCCGGGTGACCTCGGTGAGCGCGCCCGCGTCGTGCGCCTCCCAGGCCCGCCGCAGCTCCTCCCCCACCGCCAGCAGCTCGCGCAGATCGTCCGCGTGCTCGCGGACGGCCCGGTTCACGGCCCAGGCCGAGACCGTGGGCTTGCGCAGGCGCCCGATCGCGCGCGACAGCCGTACGTCGCCCGCGTCCTTGGCCGCCCGGGCCTCGGCGGCGCGCGCGGCGGTGAACTCGGACGGCGGCAGGCCGTAGAGCCGGTCGGCCACCTCGTCAAGATCCACACCAGTGAGATACCCCACATGACCGGGTTTGTAGCGCATAGTGGAGGCAAGGCCAGCCGAACGGAGTCTCCTCGTGTTCGAGCGTTTCACCGATCGCGCGCGCAAGGTGGTCGTCCTCGCCCAGGAAGAGGCGCGGATGCTGAACCACCACTACATCGGCACCGAGCACATCCTGCTCGGCATCCTGCACGAGGGCGACGACGTCGCGGCGCGGGCGCTCGCGAGCTGCGGGGTGGAGCTGGGGCCGGTGCGCCGGTTCGTGGAGCAGGAGGTGGGGCGCGGCGCCAAGGGGCCCACCGGGCACATCCCGTTCACTCCGCGGGCCAAGAAGGTGCTGGAGCTGTCGTTGCGGGAGGCGCTCCAGCTCCGGCACCACTACATCGGCACGGAGCACATCCTGCTCGGCCTCGTGCGGGAGGGGGAGGGGCTGGCGTCGCAGGCGCTCGTGGCGGCGGGGGCGCCCCTGCAGCAGGTACGGGACCGCGTCATCACGCTGATCACGGCGGGGCCGAGGGACAGGCCGGGCGAGGAGTACTACCCGACGGGCGGCCCGGCGGTGGCCGAGCGGCTGACGCGGATCGAGGAGAGCCTGGAGCGCATCGAGCGCCATCTCGGCATCCCGCGCGCGCCCGGGGACACCGGCGAGCTCCCCGCCGGTGGCCCCACCGAGGTGCCCGGCGTGGATGCCGGCGAGGATGCCGGTGAGGAGCCCCGCGCCGAGGGGTCAGGTTGAGACCATCGCGCCCACGGGCAGCCGCGACTCCAGCACGCCCGGGTCCTCGGTGTAGGTGATCGAGGCGCCGAGCGACAGCATGAGCCGCCGCATGCGGACGTTGTCCGAGAGCATGGTCGCCCGCACCTCGGCGTACCCGAGGTCGCGCGCCGCCCGGATCAGCGCCCTGGCCATCGCCGAGCCCAGACCGCGCCCCTGCCAGCGGTCCTCGACCAGGAAGGCCATCTCGGCGATGCCGGGGTCGGAGGTGAACATCAGGTTGGCCATGGCCACGACCTGCCCGTCGTGGCCGCCCACGAGCGAGTGACCGCGGCTGCGGTCGCACAGCGTGTCGAACATGCGCGGCGGCAGCGCCGGCATCGAGGTGAAGTAGCGGAACCGGCGGGCCTCGGGCGAGCACCTGTCGTGCAGGTCGCGGACGGCCTCACGGTAGATGGAGGTGAGCGGGCGGATGGCGACCTCGACGCCCTCGGCCAGCTTCACGGAGCGGTCGCCGGAGCCCTGCTCCGCCGGCGGCTGGGCCAGCCGGGCGAAGGAGGCGGCGCGGGCGGCCTCGGTGAGCGTGAACGGCAGCTCGGCGCGGCGCAGCCGTACGGCGCGGCGGGGCGCCACGGGCACGACGAGCTGGGTGGGGTCGGGAAGATCACTCACGGCCTCACCATAGATCCACCGGGCGTCGTCCGCGCGCAGCAGCTCGGCCAGCAGCTCGGGCAGGCGCCACGGCATGGAGCGCAGCCGGGAGGCCAGCAGCAGGGCCCGGGTGGGTTCGTCGGTCAGCTCGTGCGCGGTCGCCGGGACGACCTGGACGCGGCGGCCGCCGGCCGCCTCCAGGGCCTCGCGCACGGTCTCGGGGCCGGCGGGGATGTCGGCGACGAACTCGTCCACCGTGCCGTCGGCGTCGGACTGGACGCTCAGGCCCAGGATGTTGCCGCCCCTGTCGGCCAGGGCGGCGGCCAGTGAGGCGAGTCGTCCCGGCCGCTCGTCCACCGTGGTGCGGATGCGCAAGAATCCCATGGGCATCAGCATGACGGGGCCCTGTTACGCAGCCGCTACCGTCGCGTTTCATGTAGCAAGATATGCGCCTATGAACGCACATGTTCTGGTTTCGCCGGTCTTGCCGGTTTTGACGATTGTTGGCGGAGGCCGTCCCGGACGCCTCCGAGGCGGACGGGCCGGGGAGGGCCGATGACGACGCTGTTCCGAGGCGGGCGGGTGTTCACCGCGACCGGCGGGTTCGCTGAGGCCGTGCTGGTGCGTGACGGGCTCGTCGCCGCCGTCGGCGCCGAGCGCGACCTGGCCCGTGAGGCGGGTCCCCACGAGACCGTGGACCTGGAGGGCGGCCTGCTGACGCCCGGGTTCACGGACGCGCACATCCACCCGGTGCAGGCGGGGCTGGAGCGCTCGAAGTGCGACCTGTCCGAGGTGTACGGACTCGACGCGTACCGAGCCAAGATCTCCGACTATGCCGCGAAAAATCAGGACAAGGAGTGGATCGACGGGGGCGGCTGGGACATGTCCGCCTTCCCGGGCGGCCTCCCCCACCGCACCCAGCTCGACTTCGTCGGCCGCCCCGTCTACCTGATCCAGCGCGACCATCACGCGGCCTGGGTCAGCACCCGCGCCCTGGAGCTGGCGGGCGTCACCCGCGACACCCCCGACCCGGCCGACGGCCGCATCGAGCGCGACGCCGACGGCACACCCAGCGGCGTGCTGCACGAGGGGGCGATGGACCTCGTGGGCCTGCTCACCCCCCGCCCGACCGCCGCCGACCTCGACGCGGCGCTGGCCGACGCCCAGCGGCACCTGTTCTCCCTCGGCGTCACCGGCTGGCAGGACGCGATCGTCGGCTCCTACGCGGGCTCGGACGACCAGCTTCCCACGTACCTGTCGGCGGCCCGCTCCGGCACGCTGCGGGCGCGCGTGGTGGGCGCACTGTGGTGGGACCGCACGCGCGGCGCCGACCAGATCGCGGAGCTGGTCGAGCGGCGGGCCTCCGCCGAGGGCCTGGAGCGGTTCGCCGCCACCTCCGTCAAGATCATGCAGGACGGCATCACCGAGAACTTCACCGCCGCCACGCTGGAGCCGTACTGCCTGTGCGGCGGCACGGGCCTGTCGTACGTGGACCCCGGCAAGCTCAAGGAGTACGTCGCCGAGCTGGACCGGCTCGGCTTCCAGGTGCACTTCCACGCCATCGGCGAGCGGGCGGTGCGCGAGGCGCTCGACAGCTTCGAGGGCACCGACCCGGCCAACCGGCACCACATCGCGCACCTGCAGATCATCGAGCCGTCCGACGTGCCGCGCTTCGCCCGGCTCGGCGTCGCGGCCAACCTGCAGCCGCTGTGGGCCACGCACCACGCCCAGATGGACGAGCTGACGCTGCCGTTCCTGGGCGAGCCGCGCTCGTCGTGGCAGTACCCGTTCGCCGACCTGCTGGCGCACGGCACCCGGGTCTGCGCGGGCAGCGACTGGCCCGTGTCGGACGCCGACCCGCTGCAGGGCATGCACGTCGCGGTCAACCGCACGGAGCCGGGCGGCTCGGTGCACGCCGGCTACCCGACCGCGGGGACGCCGTTCCTGCCGGGACAGCGCCTGGACCTGGCCACGGCGATGACCGCGTACACGGCCGGGTCGGCCTGGATCAACCGCTCCCCCGCCGGGGTGATCGAGCCGGGCCGCCCGGCGGACCTCGTCGTGCTCGACCGCGACCCGTTCGCGCTGCCCGCCGAGGAGATCTGGACGACCCGGGTGGCTCGGACGTTCGTGGACGGTGAGCAGGTCTACCGGCGAGCGGGCTCCTGAACCAGAGGGTTCTCACGCCGAAGGGCCCCGGCGTACTGCCGGGGCCCTTCGAGGCACGTCATGCCGCGCGGACGTGATGTCCCGTCCTGCCGGCCCCGCAGGCGGAGCCGAGCGGGACTACCAGGGGGACCTGTTGTTGCGCAGGCGCTCGAGCGCCTCCTCGAGGATGGCCTTGCCGTCCTTGTCGCTCCTGCGCTCCTTCACGTAGGCCAGGTGCGTCTTGTACGGCTCGTTCTTGGGCGGGGCAGGCGGGGCCTGCTCGTCCTGTCCTGCCGGGAGGCCGCAGCGCGGGCAGTCCCAGGTCTCGGGGACCGCCGCGTCACTGGCGAAGCTGGGGCGCGTCTCGTGCATGTTCGCGCACCAGAACGAGACCCGCACTCTCGGAGCTGCCTCACCGCGCTCGGCCTCCCCCATCGGGCCGGCGCCGACACGGCTGCCACGGATCGCGTTGCCACTACCCACGGATGAACTCCTCGCTCGATCGCCCCGCGGGACACGGGGGGAGAATCACTGTCACGCGCCGAATCGCTACGGCTTCAGCAGCAGGCCGAGCGCGATGATGCAGACGAACCAGATCACGCCCGTGATGACCGTCAGCCGGTCAAGGTTGCGCTCCACCACGGACGAGCCGCCGAAACTCGACGAGAAACCTCCGCCGAACATGTCCGACAGACCGCCACCCTTGCCCTTGTGGAGCAGCACGAGCAGGACCATGAGACAGCTCGCCAGGATGAGGGCGATGGAGATTCCGATTTCCACGGTATGCCTGTTCCTTCAGTGCTCTGTGACGCGTGACGATTCAAACTTGCCTCTAGAGGGTACGACTTGCTGTCAAGTCGCGCCCCAGGAACGGCTCAGCTAGCCGGGCATATCGGAAAAACGGCAGATCTTGACGAACTCGCCGGCGTCGATGCTGGCACCGCCCACCAGAGCGCCGTCGACGTCGGACTGCGCCATGATGCCGGCGATGTTGCCCGACTTCACCGATCCTCCGTACAGGATACGGACACCTGAGGCCACTTCGTCGTCGTACAGCTCAGCGAGTCGCCCGCGCAGGGCCGAGCAGACCTCCTGCGCGTCCTCCGGCGTCGCGACCTCGCCGGTGCCGATCGCCCACACCGGCTCGTAGGCCACCACGATCGACTTGACCTGCTCGGCGGTGACCTTGCGCAGCGCGCCCTCCAGCTGAGCCAGGGTGTGCGCCACGTGGCCGCCCTCCCTGCGGACCTCCAGCCCCTCGCCCACGCACAGGATCGGCGTCAGCGAGTGGCGGTAGGCGGCGTGCACCTTGGCGTTGACGAGGTCGTCGTCCTCGCGGTGGTGCTCGCGCCGCTCGGAGTGGCCGATCACCGCGAAGGTGCAGCCGAGCTTGGCCAGCATCGCCCCGGAGATCTCCCCGGTGTAGGCGCCCGCGTCGTGCCGGGACAGGTCCTGCGCGCCGTACACGATGCGCAGCTTGTCGCCGTCCACGAGCGTCTGCACGCTGCGCAGGTCCGTGAACGGCGGCAGGACGGCGACCTCGACCTTGTCGAAGTCCTTGTCGCCGAGCGCGAAGGCGAGCTTCTGCACCAGGGCGATGGCCTCGAGGTGGTTGAGGTTCATCTTCCAGTTGCCCGCGATGAGCGGCTTGCGGCCGGCCCCCGAGGGGCGGTCACCCTGTCGCGTCACTCCGCATCCTCCAGGGCGGCGAGTCCGGGAAGGGTCTTGCCCTCCAGGTATTCGAGGCTGGCCCCGCCACCGGTGGAGATGTGGGAGAAGCCGTCCTCGGGGAGGCCGAGCCGGCGCACGGCCGCGGCCGAGTCACCGCCGCCGACCACGGTGAAGGCGTCGGAGCCGATGAGCGCCTCCGCCACCGCGCGCGTGCCGCCCGAGAACGCGTCGAACTCGAACACGCCCATCGGGCCGTTCCAGAAGACGGTCCGGGCGTCGGCCAGCTTGCCCGCGAACAGCTCGCGGGTCTTCGGGCCGATGTCGAGCCCCTGCCGGTCGGCCGGGATCGCGGTCGCCTCGACGACGTCGTGGGGCGCGTCCTTGCCGAACTCGGTCGCCGCCAGCACGTCCACCGGCAGCACCAGCTCGACGTCGCGCTCGGCCGCCTGGTCCAGGAAGCCGCGCACCTGGTCGAGCTGGTCCTCCTGCAGCAGCGACTGGCCGACCTCGTGGCCCTGGGCCTTGAGGAAGGTGTAGGCCATGCCGCCGCCGATGAGCAGCCGGTCGACCCTGGTGAGCAGGCTGGCGATGACGCCCAGCTTGTCGGACACCTTGGCGCCGCCCAGCACCACCACGTACGGCCGCTCGGCGTGCTCGGTGAGGCGCTTGAGCACCTCGACCTCGGCCACGACGAGCCCGCCCGCCGCGTGCGGCAGCAGCCGGGGCACGTCGTAGACGCTGGCGTGCTTGCGGTGCACCGCGCCGAAGCCGTCACCGACGTACAGCTCCGCCAGGCCGGCCAGCTTCGCGGCGAACTCGCCGCGCGCCTGGTCGTCCTTGGACTCCTCGCCCGGCTCGTACCGGAGGTTCTCCAGCAGGGCCACCTGGCCGTCCTGGAGCCCCGAGACGGTGGCCTGGGCGCTGTCGCCGACCACGTCGGTGGCGAACGCCACGTCCTGGCCGAGCAGCTCGCCCAGCCGCGCGGCGACCGGCTTCAGCGAGTACTTCGGCTCGGCCTTGCCCTTGGGTCGGCCGAGGTGGGCGCAGACGACGACCTTCGCGCCGCGCCCGGCCAGGGCCTGGATCGTCGGAACCGACGCTCTGATGCGGCCGTCGTCGGTGATCGTCTCACCGTCGAGAGGGACGTTGAGGTCGGCGCGCACGAGCACGCGCCGGCCCTTCACGTCGAGATCGTCGATCGTGCGCAACTGTGCTCCTTCCGCCGAGCGCGGCTCGGACGGTCCCGGGTGATGGATGTCTCGCTCAGCGCGGACCCGTCACAGGTCGGCGCCCACCAGCTCGATGAGGTCGGCCAGGCGGTTGGAGTAGCCCCACTCGTTGTCGTACCAGCCGACGACCTTGACCTGGTTGCCGATGACCTTGGTGAGGCCGGCGTCGAAGATGCAGGAGGCCGGGTCGGTCACGATGTCGGAGGAGACGATCTCGTCCTCGGTGTAGGTGAGGATGCCCTTGAGCGGGCCCTCGGCGGCGGCCTTGAGCGCGGCGTTGACCTCCTCGACGGTGACGTCGCGGCTGACGTCCACGGTCAGGTCGGTGGCCGAGCCGGTGGGGATCGGCACGCGCATCGCGAACCCGTCGAGCTTGCCCTTCAGCTCCGGCAGCACCAGGCCGATGGCCTTGGCGGCGCCGGTGGAGGTGGGCACCACGTTGAGCGCGGCGGCGCGGGCGCGGCGCAGGTCCTTGTGCGGGCCGTCCTGCAGGTTCTGGTCCTGCGTGTAGGCGTGGATGGTGGTCATCAGACCCTTCTCGATGGTGAAGGTGTCGTGGAGGACCTTGGCCAGCGGAGCCAGGCAGTTGGTGGTGCAGGACGCGTTGGAGATGATCGTGTGGTTGGCCGGGTCATAGGAGTCGTGGTTGACGCCCATGACGATGGTGACGTCCTCGTTCTTGGCCGGGGCCGAGATGATGACCTTCTTGGCGCCGTTGTCGGCGTGCACCTTGGCCTTGGCGGCGTCGGTGAACAGGCCGGTCGACTCGAGCACGACGTCCACGCCCAGGTCGCCCCAGGGCAGCTTGGCCGGGTCGCGCTCCTCGAAGACCTTGATGGCCTTGCCGTCGACGGTGATCTCGTCGCTGGTCGCCTTCACCTCGTACGGCAGGCGGCCCAGGATGCTGTCGTACTTCAGCAGGTGGGCGAGCGTGGCGTTGTCGGTCAGGTCGTTGACCGCAACGATCTCGATGTCCTTGCCGCCGGCGGCGACCGCACGCCAGAAGTTACGACCGATGCGGCCGAAGCCGTTGACGCCTACGCGGATGCTCACGGGAACCGATCTCCTCGTACGTGATGCGGGCTGAAACCTCAACCCCCAACCCTATCGGACCTAAATTGGTTTAGACCACTGCAACCCCCGGCCTGCGTATCACCATTCCGGAGGCGTGATTTGCAGCGTTCGAGTAAAGTGCCCGACTCGTTGGTGTAAATTCGGGCATTCTCTGGGGGCTGAGATGTCACAACGCAGGTCCGGCCTGCTGTCCGGCCTGATCGTGGGCTTCGTCGCGATGATCATCGGAGCGGCGGGATACGCGGCCATGGCAACGTTCTATTACCGCCTGCCCTACGAGGTGCGCTGGTTCGCAGGGGACCCGACCTTCGCCTTCCCCGTCGCCTGCTGCCTCCTGGCCGGGCTGATCCTCGGTCTCGCCATGTGGACCGTTCGGCCGCGCAGCCTGCTCCTTCCGCTGCTGCTGGTGCTCTACGCCTTCGGGGTCCGCGCGATCGGCGGCGTCGCCGGCTCCATGGGCTTCGTCGTCGAGCGCGGGTTCCCCCTGTCCTCCCTCGACGAGCAGCTCGTCTTCGGCGCGCAGGGCGTGTGGCTGGCCATCCGGTCGTCCTGGCACTTCTGGGCCGCCGTCGCGGCCGCGGCCGTGCCCGCGTTCCTGCTGTCGCTCGTACGGGTCGTGCGGGTGCGCCGGCGGTGGCGGGCCGAGGACGGGGCGGCCTCCCACCGCAGGCGTGGCGGCGGCGAGCCGGTGGCGGACGCGACGGAGCCCGAGCCGGAGTACCGGGCGCCGTTCGAGCCGCTCCAGCCGCCCAAGCCGGCGCCCACCGCCACGACGGCCAACCTCTTCACTCCCCGCGACCCCGTCCAGGACTGACCGCCCCGGCCGCCTCACGTTGACGCGCTCGCCCCGCGAGGCGGGGCCGCGCACACGGCGCCCACACACCCGGCCCGCGCCCCGGCGGACACACTCCCAGGGTGTTCAGTGCCTACGGGTCCCGGACGCGCCTCCAGGGCCTTCAGGCGCGGACCGCGACCGCGCGGGCATGCCTTCAGGGGCCTCCCGGGCGCGGGTCGCGGGTGGCCGCGCCTCAGGGGCCTCCCGGGCGCGGGTCGTGGGTGCCGTGCCTCAGGGGGCGAGCATGTCGACCGTGAGGTTGGCCTCGGTGTTGGGGACGCCGAGGTCGGAGGCGCGCTTGTCGGCCATGGCCAGCAGCCGCCGGATCCGGCCCGCGATCGCGTCCTTGGTCAGCGGCGGGTCGGCGATCTGCCCCAGCTCCTCCAGCGACGCCTGCTTGTGCTCCACCCGCAGCCGCCCGGCCACCACCAGGTGCTCCGGCGCCTCGTCACCCAGGATCTCCAGGGCCCGCTGCACCCGGGCGCCCGCCGCCACGGCGGCGCGGGCCGAGCGCCGGAGGTTGGCGTCGTCGAAGTTGGCCAGCCGGTTGGCGGTGGCGCGCACCTCGCGGCGCATGCGGCGCTCCTCCCAGGCCAGCACACTGTCGTGCGCGCCGAGCCGGGTGAGCAGCGCGCTGATGGCGTCACCGTCGCGCACCACGACCCGGTCCACGCCGCGTACCTCGCGCGCCTTGGCATGGATCTTCAGCCGCCGGGCGGAGCCGACCAGCGCCAGCGCCGCCTCCGGACCCGGGCAGGTGACCTCCAGCGACATCGACCGGCCCGGCTCGGTGAGCGAGCCATGTGCCAGGAAGGCCCCTCGCCAGGCCGCCTCGGCGTCGCAGGCCGCCCCCGCGACGACCTGGCGCGGCAGCCCGCGCACGGGCCGCCCGTGGTTGTCGATCAGCCCCGTCTGCCGGGCGAGCGCCTCACCGTCGCGGTAGACGCGCACGACGTACCGTGATCCCTTGCGCAGGCCGGCCGGCGCCAGCACGAGGACCTCCGCCTTGTGGCCGAACACCTCGCCGATGTCCTTGATCAGCCGCCGCGCGGTGGCGTTGGTGTCGAGCTCCGCCTCGATCACGATGCGCCCGCCCACCAGGTGCAGGCCGCTGGCGAACCGCAGCAGCGTGGACACCTCGGCCTTGCGACAGCAAGGCTTCAGCACCGGCAGTCGGCTCAGCTCGTCCTTGACCACACCCGTCATCGCCATAAGCGTTAGTCCTCCCCCATTCAGACCGGCTCCCAGCAGTCTCTCGCACCTTCGCACCCCGCCGACCAGGATCAACGCTTCTGGAGGAAAATCTCGTCCAGGACGGAGGCAAGACGTCGTGGGTCATGCCGGGGCGAGCCGTCGGCGGCGGCCACGTCGGCCAGCACGAGACGACCGCCGAGCGCGGCGGCCGCCTTCTCCAGCGCGTCGAGGTCGTCGACCATGCCCGTGTCGGCCAGGACGACGTCCACCATGAGCTCGGGCGCGTGCTGCCTGAGCACCTCCAGGTGCTGCTGGGGGGAGAAGTCGTCGGTCTCGCCCGCCTGCGGGGCGAGGTTGAGCGTGACCAGCCGCCTGGCCCGGGTCTCGTGCAGGGCCCTGGCCAGCTCGGGCACCTTCAGGTGCGGCAGCACGCTGGTGAACCACGACCCCGGCCCGAACACCACCCAGTCGGCCTCCAGGACCGCCTCGATGGCCTCCGGCCGGGCGGGAGGATCCTCGGGGACCAGGGAGATCGCCTGCACGCGCCCGGGGGTGAGAGCGCACGCCACCTGGCCGCGCACGGTCGAGGTGACGCCGTCGAGCTCCACCTCGGCGACGATGTCGAGCGGCACCGAGGCCATCGGCAGCACCCGTCCGCTGGCTCCCAGCAGCCGCCCCACCCAGTCGAGGCCGGCCACGGGATCGCCGAGCAGCTCCCAGAGCGCCACGATGAGGAGGTTGCCGACGGCGTGGCCGTGCAGGTCCCCCTCGCTGCGGAAGCGGTGCTGGACCACCTCGCTCCAGGTGATGCCCCACTCGTCGTCGCCGCACAGCGCGGCCAGCGCCATGCGCAGGTCGCCGGGCGGCAGGACGCCGAGCTCGCGCCGCAGGCGGCCGCTGGAGCCGCCGTCGTCGGCCACGGTCACGACGGCCGTGAGCGTGTCGGTCACGGCCCGCAACGCGGACAGGGAGGCGTACAGGCCGTGCCCGCCGCCGAGGGCCACGACACGCGGCCCTCGAGGCCGGTCCTCGCCCGCCGTCACCCCACTCGCGGACGCCCCGCTCCGAGACACCCCACTCACCGGTGCCCCACTCGCCTGTGCCCCACTCGCGGACGCCTCACTCCGAGGCACCGCACTCGCGGACACCCCGTCTGCGGACGCCCCGCTCCGGGACGACTCACCAGCGGTCGACAGGTTCACAGATGACGCCTGGACCGACGAGGCGGCTGCGGAAGATGCGGCTACGGACGACGCGTCCGGGGACGGAACACCCTGGTCCTGGTGGTCATCGGTCACTCCCGCCCCACATCCCGATGGCTCACCTGGACCTCCATCCCGCGGTCGCGCAGGCGGCCCGCGACCTGCTCGGCCATGGCGACGCTGCGGTGCTTGCCGCCCGTGCAGCCCACCGCCAGCGTCGCATAGCTCTTGCCCTCGCGGGCATAGCCGGCCGCGACCACCTTCAGGACCTCCTCGTACGCGTCGAGGAACTCCTTGGCGCCGGGCTGGCCCAGCACGTACTCGCGGACCGGCGCGTCCAGCCCGTTCATCGGCCGCAGCTCGGGCACCCAGTGCGGGTTGGGCAGGAACCGGCAGTCGACCACGAGGTCGGCGTCGACCGGCAGGCCGTACTTGAAGCCGAAGGACACCACGTTGACCCGCAGCCCGGGACGGTCCTCGCCGCCGAAGAAGGCGACGATCTTGTTGCGGAGCTCGTGCACGTTGTGGGAGGAGGTGTCGATCACGAGGTCGGCGTTGGCCCGCACCTCGCGCAGGATGCCGCGCTCCCGGGTGATGCCGTCGACGAGCCTGCCCTCGCCCTGCAACGGGTGCGGGCGGCGGACGTTCTCGAAGCGGCGGACCAGCTCCTCGTCGCTGGCCTCCAGGAACACCACGCGCACGCGTACGCCGCGGCCTTCGAGCTCCTCGATGGCGGCGTTGAGGTCGGTGGTGAAGGCGAGGCTGCGCACGTCGACCACGGCCGCCACCTTGTCGGCGGCGAGCTTGACCTTGCCGGCCTCCTCGGCCATGGCGAACAGCAGGCCCGGCGGCAGGTTGTCGATGACGAACCAGCCGAGGTCCTCCAGCGCCTTGGCCGCGGTGCTGCGTCCCGCCCCGGACATGCCGGTGACGATGACGAACGCGGGCTCCCTGCTCTCGGCCACGCCCCGCTCCACGGCGGCTGCCGCGGCCGCGGCGACCTGGGCCGCCGGGCCCTCCGGAACGCCCTCGGCCGCCCCACCACTCGGGCGTGCCGCGCCCGGCTGCTCGTTGTCTTCGGCGGCGCTCATCGTCTCACTCCGTTCGGCCGCTCGGTCGGTCAGGCCCACCGGCTTCGCCCGGCGCCGTGACGGCTGCCCCGCCCCCGGCGGCGCCGTTCAGGGCGCCGACACCCTCACCGGCACGCGTGCCGGTGACGGCGGCGTCGCCGGCGGCCCGCTGTGCGGGCGCCGCCTCGCTGGTGGTCACGGGTGACTCCCCCTTCAGCGTCGATGCGATCACCTCCGCGGTCGACCGGCCGATGCCGGGGACCTCGCAGATCTCCGCCACGGTGGCCTCGCGCAGCCGTTTGACGGAGCCGAAGTGCTTGAGCAGCGCCTGCCTCCGTGCCGGGCCGAGACCCGGCACGCTGTCGAGCGCGCTCTCCTTCACGGTCCTGGACCTCTTGGACCGATGGTAGGTGATGGCGAACCGGTGCGCCTCGTCACGGACACGTTGCAGCAGGTAGAGCCCCTCGCTGGAGCGCGGCAAGATGACCGGCTGGTCGTCGCCGGGCAGCCACACCTCCTCCAGCCGCTTGGCCAGGCCGCACACGGCGACGTCGTCGATGCCGAGCTCGTCGAGCGCCCGCTGCGCGGCGGCGGCCTGGGGGCCGGCGCCGTCGACGACGACGAGGTTGGGCGGGTAGGCGAACTTGCGCGGCTTGCCGGTCTCGGGGTCGATGAGGCCGTGGGCCTCGTCGTCGGCGGCCAGCTCGCCGGTGGCCGAGCGCTCCTCCAGGTAGCGGCGGAACCTCCGCATGATCACCTCGTGGATCGAGGCGACGTCGCCCTCCTTGGTCTTGACGGCGAAGCGGCGGTACTCGCTCTTGCGGGCCAGGCCGTCCTCGAAGACGACCATCGAGGCCACGACGTTCTCACCCTGGAGGTGGGAGACGTCGTAGCACTCGACGCGCAGGGGCGCCTGGTCGAGGCCGAGCGCGTCGGCGATCTCCTGGAGCGCCTTGCTGCGCGTGGTCAGGTCACTGGCGCGGCGGATCTTGTGCTGGGCGAGCGACTCCATGGCGTTGCGCCCGACGGTCTCCAGCAGCGACTTCTTGTCGCCGCGCTGCGGCACCCGTACCTCGACCCGGGCCTTGCGCTGCTCGGACAGCAGCTCGGCGACCGCTGCCGCGTCGGGCGGCAGCTCGGGCACGAGCACCTCGCGGGGCATCGAGTCCGGGCTCGCCTCGCCGTACATCTGCAGCAGGAACTGCTCGACCAGCTCGCCCGGCGAGGTCTCCTCGACCTTGTCGACGACCCAGCCGCGCTGGCCGCGGATGCGTCCGCCGCGCACGTAGAAGACCTGGACGGCGGCTTCGAGCGGGTCCTCGGCCAGGGCGATGACGTCGGCGTCGGTGCCCTCGCCGAGCACGACCGCCTGCTTCTCCAGGGCGCGCTGGAGCGCCTGGATGTCGTCGCGCAGGCGCGCGGCGCGTTCGTACTCCTGCTCGCCGGCGGCCTCGCGCATCTCCTTCTCCAGCCGCTTGATGAAGCGACCGGTGTTGCCGGCCATGAAGTCGCAGAAGTCCTCGGCGAGCGCGCGGTGCTCCTCGGGGGTGACGCGGCCGACGCACGGCGCGGAGCACTTGTCGATGTAGCCGAGCAGGCAGGGCCGACCGATCTGCCCGGCCCGCTTGAACACCCCGGCGCTGCACGTGCGCACCGGGAAGACGCGCAGCAGCAGGTCGACGGTCTCGCGGATGGCCCAGGCGTGGGAGTAGGGGCCGAAGTAGCGGGTGCCCTTGCGCTTGGCGCCGCGCATCACCTGGACGCGCGGGAAGTCGTCGCCCATGGTGACGGCGAGGTACGGGTAGGACTTGTCGTCGCGGTACTTGACGTTGAAGCGGGGGTCGAACTCCTTGATCCAGGAGTATTCGAGCTGCAGCGCCTCGACCTCGGTGCCGACGACGGTCCAGTCGACGTCGGCCGCCGTGGTCAGCATCGTCTGGGTGCGCGGGTGCAGGGCGGAGAAGTCGGCGAAGTACGAGTTGAGCCGCTGCCGCAGGCTCTTGGCCTTGCCGACGTAGATCACCCGGCCGTGCGCGTCCCTGAACCGGTAGACCCCCGGGGACTCCGGGATGGACCCGGGCCGGGGCCGGAAACTCAAGGAGGTGCCCGCTGATCTCGCCACGTTCAAAGACTAACGGCCCCCACCGACAGACCCCGCCGCCGACCGACCGGTCCCGGGCCGCCGGGGCGAAGGGCATGGGTTTGGCCCCGCACAGGCGCCTCGCGGGTGTGGCGTGGGCCCGGCGAGGGACCTGTGCGGGGCCGTACGGAACGGGTCAGGCCAGGGTGATCTGGTCGCCCTCCACCTTGATCTGCTTCTCGGGAAGCGGCTCCGTGGCCGGCCCGTCGGCGACCGCGCCGTCCTGCACCTTGAACTTGCTGCCGTGGCACGGGCAGTCGATCAGCCCGTCGGCCACCTTGTTCACCGTGCAGCCCTTGTGGGTGCAGATCGCGCTGAACGCCTTGAACTGGCCCGCCGTGGGCTGCGTCACCACGATCTTCTGCTCCTTGAAGACCGTGCCTCCGCCCACCGGGATGTCGGCCGTCTTGGCCAGGGCGCCGCCCGCGGACGAGCCGGTGCTCCCGGCACTCGGCTGCCCGCTTCCGCTCGTGGACGGCGCGCCGGTCTCGGTGCCGGTGGACGTGCCGCTCTCGCCGCCACAGGCGGTCAGCGCCAGCGCGAGGCCACCGACGCCCACTCCCGCGATCACCGCTCTGCGACTCTGAAGGTCTTCTGCCATGGGTCCCACCCAACCGCACTCAGGTGAGAAAAGCATGAAAGTTGAATCAAGCGAGCATGATCTTATCGCCGTCCACCTTGATCTTCTTCTCGGCGAGCGGCCGGCCCGCGGGGCCGTCCGCCACGGATCCGTCCTCGATCTTGAACTTGCTGCCGTGGCAGGGGCAGTTGATCGTGCCGTTCGAGACGCTGGCCACCGTGCACCCGGCATGGGTGCATACCGCTGTGAAGGCCCTGAACTCGCCGTCCTGCGGCTGGGTGACGACGATCTTCTGGCTCTCGAAGACCTTCCCGCCCCCCGAAGGGATGTCGGCGGTGTCGGCGAGCGTCTTGCCGCCGCCCGTCGTCTTCTCCTTCTTCTTCGTCGGCTCCGCGGACGAAGAAGACTCGTCGGCCTGGGGTTCCTCCTCGGCGGGCGGCAGGCTGCCCTGGGTGGCAGGGTCGCCGTAGCTGGCGCAGGCGGTCAGAACCGCGGCCAGTCCGGCGCCGCCGGCTCCCAGTACAACCGCCCGGCGCGTCGTATCGGTCATGGTGCGTTCCTCCAGGTTCGGGTCTCATCCCCAGGTACGGCGTCACCCGCCGACCGGTTCAGCGTCACGTACGCCGATCGGGAGAACCACGCACAATTACCGGTTCGGACGCACCCGCAGGGGTGAACGCTCAGACGACGACGATGCCGTCGCCCTCGACCTTGACCTGGTACGCCGCGAGGGGCGCGGTGGCGGGCCCCTTGAGGCACTTGCCGGTGTCGGCGGCGAACTCGCTGCCGTGGCAGGGGCACGTCATGACGGAGTCCTGCGGCGAGCCGACGGAGCAGCCGCGATGCGGGCAGATCGCGCTGAACGCCTTGAAGACGCCCTCGGCGGGCTGCGTGATCATGATCTTCCACTGCTCCACGAAGGTGCCGCCGCCGACCGGCACGTCGGCCGTCCTGGCGAGGACCTGCCCCTTGATGCTCTGCGCCGGGGCCGTCTCCGCGCCGCCGGCGCCGCAGCCGGCGAGCGCCAGCCCGCACACGGCCGCCCCCGCCACGCCGATCGCCTGACGACGTCCCACCGCGTCCCCGCGCGACTCCTCGATCGCGGGCATGGCGAAGCCCCGCTCCGAACCCCTCATGTGCTGCCGACCCTTCCGCGTCGCCGCCGACCCCCCGCAGGTCAGGTCCCCTGAAGACCGTGCTCCTGCGCGTTCATCACTGTAGGGGCGGTGGGCGTCGGTCCCGTCAGCGGGTGGTGCGCGATCGGTCAGCGGCACCGGCGAACCTACCGCCATGACCGTTCTCAGCGACTCGCCCGAGCCCTCTTCCCCGCCGCCGGGCCACCTCCCCTCCGCCGGGTCCCCGCCGCCGCGGGCCGGCGCGCGTCCTCGCTGGTGGCGGCGGCCGTGGGTGGCGCCGCTGGCCGTGATCGCGCTGGCGTTCGTGGCGTTCTCACTGCCGCCGTACGTCTCGTTCGACCCGTCGCTGTCGCGGGTGCCCGCGCCGGCGTTCTTCCCGCCCCACTACGTGGTGCTGTCGCTGCACGTGGTGTTCGGCTCGGTGGCGATGCTGACGTGCTGCCTGCAGATCTGGCCGTGGTTCAGGGAGCGCCATCCGCGGGCGCACCGGCTGGTCGGCAGGGTGTACGTGTTCGGCGGCTGCCTGCCGGCGGGACTGATGGGCCTGGTGGCGGGCCTGGCCACGCCCTTCGGGCACGTGATCCGGGTCAGCAATGTGCTGCTCGCGCTGCTGTGGCTGGGCTGCACGATCGCCGGATGGCGGATGGCCCGGCGGCGCCGGTTCGTGGAGCACCGCAGGTGGATGGTGCGCAGCTTCGCCCTCACCATGTCGATCATCACGAACCGCATCTACGGCGTGGTGCTGGTCATGCTCCTGCAGCCGGAGCTGGAGACCACCTTCCACGGCGACCAGGCGTTGCTGACTCAGACGGCGGCGGGCCTGGGGGGATGGCTCGGCTGGGTGCTGCCGCTGCTGGTGGCTGAGTGGTGGCTGGAGCGCGGCGACGCCAGGCGCCGCGCCCGCCGCCGCGCCGCCGCGCGCCCGTCCTCCGCGGCCTGACCGGCCAGGGGCCGGTACTGCCTGACCGGCCGGGATCGCCCGCCGCGGGCTAGAGCTGGAGGATCTTGCGGAGGAAGCGGCCCGTGTGACTCTCCTCGACCACGGCGATCTCCTCGGGCGTGCCCGTGGCGACCAGCGTGCCGCCCCGGGAGCCGCCCTCCGGCCCCATGTCGATGATCCAGTCGGCGGTCTTGATGACGTCGAGGTTGTGCTCGATGACGATCACGGTGTTGCCGCCGTCGACCAGCCGGCCGAGGACGCCGAGCAGCCTGCGGATGTCCTCGAAGTGCAGGCCCGTGGTCGGCTCGTCGAGGACGTAGATCGTCCGCCCGGTCTGCCGCCGCTGGAGCTCCGAGGCGAGCTTGACCCGCTGCGCCTCGCCGCCGGACAACGTGGTGGCGGGCTGGCCGAGCCGGACGTAGCCGAGGCCGACGTCGTGCAGCGTCTGCAGGTGCCGCTTGATCGCCGGGATCGCGTCGAAGAAGGCGAGCGCCTCCTCGATCGGCATGTCCAGGACCTCGGAGATGGTCTTGCCCTTGTAGTGGACCTCCAGCGTCTCCCGGTTGTAGCGGGCGCCGTGGCAGACCTCGCAGGGGACGTAGACGTCCGGCAGGAAGTTCATCTCGATCTTGATGGTGCCGTCGCCCGCGCACGCCTCGCACCGGCCGCCCTTGACGTTGAAGCTGAAGCGGCCGGGCTGGTAGCCGCGGACCTTCGCCTCGGTGGTGGCCGCGAACAGCTTGCGTACGTGGTCGAACACGCCGGTGTAGGTGGCGGGGTTGGAGCGCGGGGTGCGCCCGATCGGCGACTGGTCGACGTGGACGACCTTGTCGACGTGGTCCATGCCGTTGATCCGGGAGTGGCGGCCGGGCACCGTGCGGGCGCCGTGCAGCTCCTTGGCCAGGGCGGCGTACAGGATGTCGTTGACCAGCGTCGACTTGCCCGACCCGGACACGCCGGTGACGGCGGTGAACAGGCCCAGCGGGAAGTCGATGTCGACGCCCTTGAGGTTGTGCTCGCGGGCGCCCTTGACCGTGATCTGCCGCTTGCGGTCGCGCTTGCGGCGCTGGTCCGGGATGGCGATGCTGCGGCGGCCGGACAGGTACTGGCCGGTCAGCGACTCCTCGCTGGTCAGCAGGTCCTGGACGGTGCCGGAGACGACGACCTGACCGCCGTGCTCGCCGGCGCCCGGCCCGATGTCGACCACCCAGTCGGCGGCGGCGATGGTGTCCTCGTCGTGCTCGACGACGATCAGGGTGTTGCCCATGTCCCGCAGCCGGACCAGCGTGTCGAGCAGCCGCATGTTGTCGCGCTGGTGCAGGCCGATCGAGGGCTCGTCCAGGACGTACAGGACGCCCACGAGACCGGAGCCGATCTGCGTGGCCAGCCGGATGCGCTGCGCCTCGCCGCCCGCCAGGGTGGCGGCGGCGCGGTCCATGGTGAGGTAGTCGAGGCCGACGTCGAGCAGGAAGCCCAGGCGGGCGTTGATCTCCTTGACGACCCGCTCGGCGATCTGCATGTCACGGTCGGACAGCTTGAGCTCGGACAGGAAGGCCGCGCACTCGCCGATCGACATGGCCGACACCGCGGCGATCGACTGGCCGGAGACGGTCACGGCCATCGAGACCGGCTTGAGCCTGGCCCCCTTGCAGGCGGGGCAGGGGATCTCCCGCATGTAGCCCTCGAACCGCTCGCGGGTCGCGTCGCTCTCGGCCTCGGCGTGCCGGCGCTGCACCCACGGGATGACGCCCTCGTAGGCGGTGTAGTAGGAGCGCTGGCGGCCGTAGCGGTTGCTGTAGCGGACATGGACCTGCTCGTCGTGGCCGAACAACAGCGCCTTCTGGGCCTTCTTCGGCAGCTTCTCCCAGGCGGTGTCGAGCGTGAAGCCCATGGTGTGGCCGAGCGCCTCGACCAGCCGGACGAAGTACTCGCTGGTGTGGCCGCCCGACCAGGGGTGCAGGGCGCCCTCGCGCAGCGTGCGCTCGGGGTCGGGGACGACCAGCTCCGGGTCGACCTCCATCTTGGTGCCGAGGCCGGTGCACTCGGGGCAGGCGCCGAACGGGGAGTTGAACGAGAACGAGCGGGGCTCCAGCTCCTCGAACGACAGGTCGTCGTACGGGCAGTAGAGGTGCTCGGAGTAGAACCGCTCGCGGCCGGGGTCGTCGTCGGGCAGGTCGACGAAGTCGAGGGTGATCGTGCCGCCGGACAGCTGCAGCGCGGTCTCGACCGAGTCGGTGAGCCGCCGCCGCGACGACTCCTTGACCGACAGGCGGTCGACGATCACCTCGATGTCGTGCTTCTCGTACTTCTTCAGCGTCGGCGGCTCCTCCAGGCGCACGACGGTGCCGTCGACCCGCGCCCGGGCGAAGCCCTTGGTCTGCAGCTCGCGGAACAGCTCGGTGTACTCGCCCTTGCGGCCGCGGATGACCGGGGCGAGCACCTGGAAGCGGGTGCCCTCCTCCAGGTCCATCACCCGGTCGACGATCTGCTGCGGCATCTGCCGCGCGATCGGGCGGGAGCAGACCGGGCAGTGCGGCTTGCCGATGCGCGCCCACAGCAGCCGCAGGTAGTCGTAGACCTCCGTGATCGTGCCGACCGTGGAGCGGGGGTTCTTGCTGGTGGCCTTCTGGTCGATCGACACCGCGGGCGACAGGCCCTCGATGAAGTCGACGTCGGGCTTGTCCATCTGGCCGAGGAACTGGCGGGCGTAGGCCGAGAGCGACTCGACGTAGCGTCGCTGGCCCTCAGCGAAGATCGTGTCGAAGGCCAGGCTCGACTTGCCCGAACCGGACAGGCCGGTGAAGACGATCAGAGCGTCTCGCGGCAGGTCAAGCGAGACGTCCTTGAGGTTGTGTTCGCGCGCACCACGCACGATGAGGCGGTCTGCCACGGCGATCCCGATGTCAAGAAGGCGGATAGGTCCACGGGGATGGTAGACGGGGGCACCGACAATTTCGGGCGGCCCGTTTGCCGCCCCCGAAAATCCGTCCCTCTCAGATTACGGCCTGCTCCCACCTCAGCAGGTGGCCTTCCGATGTCAACGTCATGACCTGCCCTTTTATGCCTGCCGCCCGGCCCGCCGCAACAGGTGCTGAAATATGTGGCATGACGGTAGTGGTGACCTTACGGAGTGAGCTGGCCTCGGCGACCTCCGCGCTCCTGAACACCGTGGCGGCGCTCGGCGACCCTGACGTGGCCGCGCCGTCCCGTCTGCCCGGGTGGACGCGCGGCCACGTCCTCGCCCATCTGGCCAGGAACGCCGACGGGCTCGTCAACCTGCTGACCTGGGCCAGGACGGGCGTGCGCGTCCCGCAGTACGGCAGCGCCGCCGCCCGGGACGCCGAGATCGAGGCCGGCGCCGACCGGACGGCCGCCGAGCACCTGGCCGACCTCCAGGAGAGCGCGGCCCGCATGGACGCCGTGATCGAGAACCTGCCGGAGGAGGCGTGGCGGGCCCCGGTGGAGGGGATGCGCCCGCCGCCGCACCCGGCCTGGTACGTGCTGGTCCGGCGGATCCGCGAGCTGGGCATGCACCACGTGGACCTCGGGGCGGGGTACGGCCCCGCGGACTGGAGCGAGCGGTTCGTCCGGCGGGAACTGCGCGACTGCCTGCGGACATGGCCGCACGACAGCAGCACGGTCGGCGGGATCCGCCTGCTGGACGTGCCGGACGGCGGGGCGCGGGACCTCCCGGCAGTCTGGCGCGACCTCGGCGAGGGCCCGGTCGTGGAGGGCCGGCCGGCGGACATGCTGGCCTGGCTGACAGGCAGATCAACGGGCGAGGGGGTTAGGGTGGTGTTGCTGGAGGGGCGGTCGTCCGCGCCCGGCACGGCGGACCCGCAGGTTCCCGCGGCACCGCCGTGGCTGACGATGCCCGCCCCGGCTGACCTGCCCGCGACGCCCCCGGAGGACTACCCATGACGTACACAGGCGACGTCCAGGTCGGCGGTCCGGCCGATGTGCGCGAGCTGCCCAAGCTGACGATCAGCAAGCTCGCCGTCGGACCGTACGACAACAACGCCTACCTGCTGCGCTGCGCCGAGACCGGCGACGGGCTCCTCATCGACGCGGCGGCGGAGGCGGACCGGCTGCTCGCGCTGGTGTCCGACCAGCCGCTGAGCTCCATCGTGACGACGCACCAGCACGGCGACCACTGGCAGGCCCTGGAGCAGATGGTCAAGGTGACGGGCGCCCAGGTGATCGCGCATCCGCTGGACGCGCCGGCCCTGCCGGTGCCGGTGGACCGCGAGGTCGAGCACGGCGACCGGATCACGGTCGGCGTCGTGACGTTGGAGGTGATCCACCTGCGCGGCCACACGCCCGGCTCGATCGCGCTGCTGTACGACGGCGGGGGCACGGAGAAGCACTCGGAGAAGCACCTGTTCACGGGCGACTCGCTGTTCCCCGGCGGCGTGGGCAACACGTGGAAGGACCCCGAGCGCTTCGCGCAGCTCTACGCCGACGTGGTCGAGCGGATCTTCGATCGGCTGCCGGACGAGACGTGGGTCTACCCGGGCCACGGCAAGGACACGACGCTGGGGGCCGAGCGGCCCTCACTGCCGGCGTGGAAGGCCCGCGGCTGGTGAAGCGCGGGCGGGTGGGTGCTCCGGCGTCCGGTCAGCGGCCGGTGAGCACCTGGGCGATGCGGTTCGCCGCCAGCTCCGGGTCGTCGGCCAGCCCGACGATCTCGCCCCACGACCAGCGGTAGAACCATCCGTCCGACAGCGGCACGCAGTCGACGGTCTCGGCCAGCATCGCCGTGTCGGGATCGCTGATCCGCAGCGCCGGCGGGTAGGCGCGCAGCGTGGCGGTCAGGCCGCGCGCCTCCAGCTCCTGTGCCAGCTTGCCCAGGAAGTACGTCCGGGTGTGCTCACGGGGTGTGGCCGACATGGCGGCTCCATCCATCCGGGGCCGGGACGGCGGCCGGCCGCCGTCAGCTGACGCGCTCGGCTTCCTTCCGCTGCTCCCGCTTGTAGAACAGCACCCTCAGCGGGATCGCCGCGACGAGCGCGATCTGCATCGAGGCGCCGATCTTGATGGGCAGGTCGCCGCCTTCCGGCCAGGCCACCCAGAAGGTGAGGAAGGCCACGTTGACCATGATCCAGCCCAGGACGACGGCGGCGAGCTGGCCCTTCGGCTTCGGGTACTCGATGCGGCTGACCATCAGCCAGGCCACGCCGAGCACGGCCAGCAGGGCCAGGATGTTCGGCTCGAACAGCAGCACGATCGAGATCACGGTCATGGCGCCCATGGGGATGGGCAGGCCCATGAAGTCGCCGCTCTTGGTCTTCACGCAGGCGAACCTCGCCAGCCGTACGACGCCCGCGATGAGCACCGCCGCGGCGGCCGCGAGCACGGCGGGGAACGGAACCCTGTCGGTGAAGCCGCCCCAGATCACGATCATGAACGCGGGCGCGAACCCGAAGCTGATCACGTCGGCCAGGTTGTCCAGCTCGGCGCCCATCGCCGAGGCGCGGAAGCGCCGAGCGACCAGGCCGTCGAACAGGTCACAGGTGGCGCCGATGAGGAGCAGCACCACCGCGGTCGCGAAGTAGCTCGGCGCGGGCCGGAACCCGTCGCCCTCCTGCAGCGAGCGGATCGCGGAGGAGGCGAGAACGCAGACCGCGAGGAACCCGCAGAGCGCGTTGCCGAGAGACAGCGAGTCGGCCGCCGAGAGACGGAACGCCTTGCCGACGGGGCCCTGAGGCTCCTCCTCCTCGGCCTGCCAGCTGCCTGCGTCAGCCGTGGTCAATTCTGGTCACCCCCGCAACCGTCTTCTGGCCCACCGAGACGGCGGGCGAGATGCCTTCCGGAAGGTAGATGTCCACCCGGGAGCCGAACCTGATGAGACCGATGCGATCGGTCTGCTCGACCTTGGCGCCCGCGGTCAGGTACGGCACGATCCTGCGCGCCACCGCGCCCGCGATCTGCACCATCTCGATGTCGCCGAGCGCGGTTTCGAAATGCCACACCACGCGTTCGTTCTGGTCGCTGTCCTTGTTGAAAGCCGGCAGGAACCCACCCGCCACATGCTGCACGGAGGTGACATTTCCCGCAAGAGGCGCCCGGTTGACGTGCACGTTCAGCGGGCTCATGAAGATGGCGACCCGGGTGCGGCCGTCGGGCCACGGGTCGATGCTCTGCACGACACCGTCGGCGGGCGACAGGATCCGGCCGAACCCGGGGATGCGGTCGGGGTCGCGGAAGAACCAGAGCATGCCCCCGGTCAGCGCGCTCAACGGCACCGCCGCGAGCGCCCATCGCCGGTCCCGGCGCGCGAGCAGCGCGGTCGCGGCCGCGGTGGCCGCAGTCGGGAGGAGCCACGGGGACACCCCGCGTGCGAGCCGGAACCGGCTCGTCTTAGCAGAATCGTCTGACACGGACAACCTTTGGTGAATGACTGGAGTGGGCGCTTTGCCGTGATGTTACAGAGTCAGCAACTATTACACGGCGCGACTACACAAGCAAAGCGCCTCGAAAGCCATTTAGCTAGCCCTGGTAGGACTGCTTTCCTCGCTCCGGCGCGTGTCGACGCGGGCCTTGATCAGGCTGGCCACGGTCGTGATGACCATGGTGCCGCCGATGACCGTGAGTGAGAGCCAGATGGGGATCTCGGGCGCCCAGGAAGCCCCACTGGCGTGCAAGGCCTCCGATATCAGCTTAACCCCGATGAACCCAAGGATGAACGCCAAACCGTAGCTGATGTAAACAAGCCGCTGCAGCAGGCCACCCAGCAGGAAGTAGAGCTGACGCAGTCCCATCAGGGCGAACGCGTTGGCGGTGAAGACGATGAACGGGTCGGTGGTGAGCCCGAAAATCGCCGGAATCGAGTCGAGCGCGAACAGCAGGTCGGTGGAGCCGATCGCGATCATCACGATGAGCATCGGGGTGACCATGCGGCGGCCGTCGATCTTGGCGGTGATCTTCGAGCCGACGTACCCCTCGGTGGTCGGGAACGCCTTGCGCACCCAGCGGAGCAGGATGTTCTCGTTGAACTCCTCCTCGTCGCCCTTCAGGTGCTGGCGGACGAGGTTGACCGCGGTGTACACGAGGAACGCGCCGAACACGTAGAACAACCAGCTGAACCGCTCCAGGGCGGCGGCGCCCAGCGCGATGAAGATGCCGCGCATCACCAGCGCCAGCACGATGCCGACGAGCAGCACCTTGTGCTGGTAGGCCCTGGGCACGGCGAACCTGCTCATGATGATGAAGAAGATGAACAGGTTGTCGACGCTCAGGCTGTATTCGGTGATGTAGCCGGCGAAGAACTCGCCCGCCTTGTCGGGGCCCGTCGTGGCCCACAGCAGGACGCCGAAGGCGACGGCCAGGGCGACGTAGAACGTGACCCAGAAACCGGCCTGGCGCATGGAGAACTCACGCGCCTCACCACGGTCGACGATCCACAGGTCCACTGCCAGAACCACCAGTAGACCGCCGATGACGGCGAAATAGGCCCAAGCGGGTGCGGTCACGTCACTTCCTCCGGCATGCATGAACTGACTGCCGGAGGTCTCTCCCGCCCGCCATGATCGGCGAACCGGCAGCCCCGGGGGCCCCGTGGAGCGGGGCTGCACCGTGATGACGAGGCTGCCGCGAAGGGATACTCCCCTCCCTAACGAACGCAGTATACGAGAACGCTTTAGGTGCGCCTAATCATCCCCTGCCTTGGCGGTCTCCGTAGACGGACAGCACACTGTCCACCGCGTCCTCGTCGCCGGGCAGCTCGGCGCCGCGCCGGGCGGAGGCCGCCGCCATGCGGGCCGCCGCCGCGGGGTCCGCCACGAGCTCGCGTACGGCCGCGCGCATGGCGCCGGCGTCGCCGTACGGCACCAGCCGCCCCGCCCCGGCGAGCAGCCCGGGGATGCCGCCGACGGCGGTCGCGACGACGGGGCGACCGGCCATGAGCGCCTCGCTGAGGCTCAGCGGCAGGCCCTCCCAGCGGCTCGGCCAGACGACGACGGTGGCGGCGGCCAGCAGGTCGGGCACGTCGTCACGGTTGCCCAGCAGCGTCACGGGCAGCCGCTCGGCGTCGATCCTGTCCTGCAACGCCCCCCTCAACGGCCCCTCCCCCGCCACCACGAACAACGGCCGCGCGTCCTCGCCGGCCTCGGACTCCAGCGATCCCGCCCCCGCCTCCTGCGCCGCCCCGGTCCCCGCGCCCTGCTCGACAGAACCCGAACCTTGGCCCTCCGAACCCCGGCCCTCCGTGGCGTGGCCCTCCGGCTTCGCGCCCTGCCAGGGGCCGCGGGCGACGTCGAGCAGGGTCTCCAGGCCCTTCTGCTGGGCCAGCCGCGCGAGAGTGAGCACGATCGGCCGCCGCCCGGCCCCCAGCTCGGACCGGACCTCCTCGGGTGTCCTCTTCGCGGGCCTGAGCGCCCGGCCGGGCACCACGGCGGCCCGCACGTCACCGGCCCCCAGCGCGACCATCCGCTGCCCCAGGTCCGGGGAGACGACCAGCACGTGGTCGGCGCGCCGGGCCACGACGCGTTCGAGCACCCCGTAGACGACCCCGACGAGCCCCCCGGCGGTGAGCGCGTTGTGCAGCGTCACGACCAGCGCACCACCCGACGAAGGGCCGCCTGCCTTCCGCGACGGCCGACGGGCCAGCAGGGCAGCACGTCCCGGCAGGGCGAGGGCGGCGAGGGCGCCGGCGCGCAGCCCGTGGGCGTGGACCACGTCGGCGTCCCTCGTGAGCCGCCGGAGGGCCAGCACCGAGCGGGCGTCGTCGAGCGGGTGCGGCCGGTCGGAGACCCGGACCGGCACGAACCGGGCGCCCGCCTCCGTGAACGCGAACTGCTCCTCGACGCTCGCGGGCCCCGCCACCAGCACCCGGTGCCCGCGCCGCGCCAGCCCTCCGGCCAGCATGCGCACATGCCGGCCGGTGCCCCCGGACGTGGTCCCCATGACGAATGCCACCCGCACCTGCTCGTTCCTTCCTCTCCCGCCACCGGACAACACCTGTGAACAGCTCAGGACCGTCTGCCGCGGACGAGCGTGCCCGCGAGGGCCCTGGCGTCGTCGCGGTCCACCAGCGCCACCACGAGCCCGCCCGCGGCCAGCGCCGCGACCGCGGCCGCCGGCAGCGCGCCGATCTGCCCCCAGAAGCCCTGCGGATCGAGCGCCGCCACGACGCCGGCCCCCGCGAGGTAACCGGCCACGCCGCCCGCGACGGCGGCAAGCGCGGCACGTCCCAGGCCGGCCGCCGCTTCACGTCCCCGCGCGCGTACGACGGACACCATCAGCAGCGCTCCGCCCACGGTCATGCCCACGCTCATGCCGAGCGCCATCCCGGCGATCCGCCACCCCTCGGGGAAGGTGAGAGCGAACACCGTCTGCGCCACCATCGTCACGACCCATCCGGTCACCGTGCCGGTGGCGGCGGCCCTGCCGTGCCCCGCCGCGTACAGGACGCGGCTCAGGTGCGCGATGAGCCCGTAGCCGAGCAGGCCGGGCGCGAACAGCGCGATCGTCCGCGCCAGGTCGTCCGGCGGCACGTCGCTCTTGGTCCAGAGGAACACCGCCGCGCCCGGCTCCGAGGTGGCGGCGAGCACGCCGGCGGCCAGCCCGGACACGACCACGACCGCCCGGCTCGCCCCGGCCGCCAGGGCGGAGAACGCCGCCGTCTCCCCCGTCTCGGCCTGCGCCGACAGTCTGGGGAAGGCGCTGGTCGCGATGGGCACGGCCAGGACGGCGTACGGGACCAGGTAGATGGCCCAGGCGTAGTTGTAGACCGCGAGCGCCCCGCCGCCCACGGCCTTGTTGGACAGCAGCACGACCACGACCATGGCGGCCTGCTGGGCGAGGAGCGCGGCCACGCCGGCCATGGCCAGCCGCCGCACCTGGACGGCCACGCCGGGCGGGAAGCGGAGCGCGGGCCGCCATCGCAGCCCGAGCCCGGCGACGGGTCCCACCACGGTGAGGACGAGCGCGAGCACGCCGAGGCTGGTGCCCACGGACAGGGCCAGCTCGGCCGGGCGGGGCAGGGCGGCCAGGCCGTCCCGGCTCGCCCAGTCGCCGCTGAGCGGGACGAACAGCAGGTAGCCGACGATGACCACGATGCTGGACACCAGCGGGGCGAGCGCGGGCCCGGCGAACCGCTTGTGCGCCTGCAGGACGCCGTAGAGGACGACCGCGACCCCGTACAGGGGGATCTGGGGGGCGAAGACGACGAGCATGCGCGTGGCGACGGCCTGGACGCCCGCGATGTCGGAGACGTCGCAGCCTTTCACCTCGCCGCCGAGGAACAGCCCGACGATCGGCCCGGCGAGCAGCGCGGTGAGCGCGCCGAGGGGAACGAGCACCACCAGCACCCAGCTCAGCAGGGCGGAGCTGATCGCCTCCACCCGCGCCCGCCCGGCGCCGCCGTCCTGGCCGGTGGCGGCCGCCCCGGCGAGGACCGGGACGACCATCCCGGCCAGCGCCCCGCCCACCACGACCTCGAAGATGATGTTGGGGATCTGGTTGGCGGTGAAGTAGGCGGTGCTCAGGCAGTTGGTGCCGACGGTCCTGGCGAAGGCGTACTGCTTGGCGAAGCCGGCCACGCGGGCGAGGATCGTGATGGCGCCGATGAGCATGGCGCCCCCGGCGACGCCGCGCGCCAGCCGGGCCGTCACGACGTCCTCCCCGCGGCGGGCCGGCCGGCCGGCCGCCGGGCCGCGTGCGCCACCAGTGCCCCGATCACGCTGACATCCTGGCAGGCGGCACCGACAGCCCCGTCACCTGGGACCCCGGCCGCCGTGTGCGCGTCGGTCACACCGGGTCGACGGGGCGGCGGCCCAGCATGTCGAGGCGGTTGAGCACCCGGTTGCCGGCGATCACCTTGGTGAAGCTGACCTTCTCCGAGGCGGCCGTCAGCGCCGCGACCGTGCCGAGCACCGCGAGCCTGCCAGGCCGTCCCAGCGTGGTGACCGCCGCCAGGCCGATGAGCGCGCCCAGCGCGTTGGCGCCCGCGTCACCGAGCATGGCCCGCTCCCCCAGGTCGTCGGGCAGCAGCGCGGCGGCCGCGCCCAGGGGCACGGCGGCCAGCGCGGCGCTCACCGGCCGGTCGCGGAGCAGGGCGGCGGCCAGCAGCGGACCGCCGGTGAGCAGGCCGACCTTGATGGCGCGGCCCGGCCGCAGGTCGAACAGGTTGGCGAGGTTGGCGGCGCCGGCGATGGCCGCGCCGTTGACCAGCGTGTCGGCGGGGCCGCCGGAGACGAGCGCGGCGGCGCCGAGCCCGGTCGCGCCGATGCCGAGGATCTTGACGGCTCCGCTGGTGACCTCTCCGCGCGCGAGCGCGCTCAGGTGACCCTTGAAGCCCTTGGAGGAGGTGGTGCCGTACAGGTCGTCGTAGGCGCCGAGCGCCCCGCTGCCGCCGCCGGCGAGCAGCGCCGCGAGCCGTACGCGCGGCGGCAGACCCGGGACGAGCGCGGCGGCGGCTCCCGCGCCGGCGACGAAGGCGGGGCCTTCCAGCAGGGTGATCGGCTCGCCGCGGTGGTTCTTACGGGTCCAGCGGTCATCCGGGTCCTGGGGCCTGGCCCGGGTCACGAGGGTGTAGGCGGCGCGGGCGGCGACGGCGCCCAGGGCGGCGCCGGCCAGCGCGTGGAGCAGGCCACGGGCCATGTCAGCTCCCAGAGGGGTCAGCCCCCGGAAGAGGGGGTCGCGGTCGGGGTGGCGTTGGGCACGGCGGGCATGGGCGCGGTCACGTTGGCGCCGATGCCGTACTGGCCGGCCCGTCCGTCGAGTTGCTCCCGCAGAGCGTAGACGATCGCGGTGCGGCCCGCGGGCATGTCGACGTTGTCGACGGTGGAGACGCGCTTGAGCAGGTCGCTGTCGTCGCGGGCGGCGGTGATGAGGCCGCCGGCCGAGGCGGCGGTGACGCTGCCGGCGATGACGGTGCCCTTGCCGGCGGCGTCGAGCCCGCGCGCGAGGGACAGCAGGGCGGCGGCCTGCGGCTCGGCCTTGTCCCCCTCGAAGGCCCGCTCCGGCGCGAACATGACGACCAGCGTGGACCGCTTGGCCGGCTCGTCGTCGATGCTCAGCAGGCCGCCCGCCTCGAACCCGCCGAGCACGGCCGCGGTGGCGGGGTTGGCGGTGCCGGCCTGGGCCTGGTCGGTGGTCACGAGCGTGGCCGCCAGCAGAGCCGCGGCCTTGTCGTAGGCGCCGGCGGACGGAGCCAGGGCCATGTCGCGCGGCTTGAGCTGGGTGACGAGCCCGTCGATCACGCCCTGGTTCTTGGCGTCGAGGAACTTGTCGGTCAGCGTGACGCGGCCGGTGATGGCGGCGCCCGCCTGGAGAAGCACCTGCTGCTGCGCCTCGCGGTAGGTGCTGCTGGCGCCGGGCGCCTCCACGAGCAGGACCCGCTCGCCGTTCAGCGCGCCGGCGACGAGCTGCGGGGTGAACGCGGTGACGAACGCGTCGTCGGCCGCCTCCCGGCCGCGCCGGACGTCGAGTTCGGACCTCAGGTCGTTGTTGGTCTTGGCCATCAGGTCGCTGGTTCTCTTGGCGGTCTCGATCGCGGGCGTCTGGAGCAGCGTGGTGCCCATGACGATGCCCACGGCCAGCGCAAGGAAGATCGCGACGATGGAGACGAGGTGGTAGCGAAAATCGATCACGAGAAAAGTCCGACCAGCCAGAAGATGAACGCGTTCCAGGCGTCTTGGAGACCGTTCAGCCAGGTCTGGCCGATCGGCGAGATGACGAGGGCGACCCCCATCGTGATCAGCGCGGTGATCACGAGCAGGAGCAGCTGCGGGGTGGAGATGCGGCTGCGGTAGAGCCTGCTCACGCCCTTGGCGTCGATGAGCTTGCTGCCGATGCGCAGGCGGGTGAGGAAGGTGCTGGCCATGCCGGAGCGCCCCTTGTCGAGGAACTCCTCCAGGGTGCCGTGGGTGCCGACGGCGACGATGAGCTCGGCGCCCTTGTCGTCGGCCAGCAGCATCGCGATGTCCTCGCTGGTGCCGGTGGCGGGGAAGATGACGGCCTCGCGGCCGAGCTGGTGGACGCGTTCGAGGCCGGGGGCCCGGCCGTCGCGGTAGGCGTGCACGACGAGCTCGGCGCCGCAGCTCAGCGCCTTGGTGGAGACCGAGTCGAAGTCGCCGACGATCACGTCGGGCAGGTAGCCGGCCTCCAGCAGCGCGTCGGCCCCGCCGTCCACGCCGATGAGGATGGGGCGGTACTCGCGGATGTACGGGCGAAGGGTGGCGATGTCGTCCTTGTAGTGGTAGCCGCGGACCACGATGAGGACGTGCCGGCCCTCCATCGTGGTGCGGATCTCCGGCACCCCCACGCCGTCGATGAGCAGCTTGCCCTCGCCGCGGACGTACTCCATCGTGTTGACGGCGAACGCCTCGATCTGCACCGCGAGCCCGGCGCGGGCCTCGGCCATGGCGGCCTCGACGGCCTCGGCCGTCTGCTCGTCGCCCTTGCCGACCACCATGTCGTCGAGGTGGACGACGCCCTCGTGCAGTCGTACGACGTCGCCGTCCTTGACCCGCTCGAACAGCTCCGGGGTGGCGTTGTCGACGAAGGGCACTCCCGCTTCCAGCAAAATCTGGGGCCCCAGGTTCGGATAGCGGCCGCTGATGCCGGCCGCGGTGTTCACCACGCCCGCCACACCGCATGCCACGAGCGCCTCCGCGCTGACCCGGTCGACGTCGACGTGATCGATGATCGCGATCTCACCGGGCTGGAGGCGCTTGGTGAGCCTCTTCGTCCGTCGATCGATTCTCGCCACTGCCGTGACACCGGGAAGGTCGTCGACCTTCCTGCCGCGGAGGCCCGGCATCCTGCTTCCCGGAACCTTCATCATGAACATCCTGCCAGAGCGAAACAGCTCAACGGCCCATCATCGCGGCGCGTGTCCAGTTTGTCACAGACAGTCATCGCTCCGCGGCGGCCAGTCCCAGCAGTTCCTCGGCGTGCGCCCGGCCCAGCTCGGAGTCCTCCAGCCCGGCCAGCATGCGCGAGAGCTCCCGCACCCGTCCCTCGTGGTCGAGCGTGACGACGCCGCTGCGCACGACCCTGCCGTCGCCGGCCTTCTCGACCACCAGATGCTGGTCGGCGAAGGCCGCCACCTGCGGCAGGTGAGTGACGACTATCACCTGAGCGGTGCGCGCCAGCCTGGCCAGCCGCCGGCCGATCTCGACCGCGGCCTTGCCGCCCACGCCCGCGTCGACCTCGTCGAACACGAACGTCGGCACCGGGTCGGCGCCCGCGAACACCACCTCGATGGCCAGCATGACGCGACTCAGCTCACCGCCGGAGGCGCCCTTGGTCAGCGGCAGCGGCGGCGCGGCGGGATGGGCGGCCATGCGCAGCTCGACCTCGTCGACACCCTCCGGCCCGAAATCGGCGGCCCGCGAGAGCTGGACCACCACCCGCGCGTGCGGCATCGCGAGCGCGGTCAGCTCCTCGGTGACGGCCTGGCCGAAGCGCTCGGCCGCCGCCTCGCGCACGCGCGTCAGCTCGGCGGCCAGCTCGGTCAGCCGGGCCGTGAGCTCCTCGTGCTCGCGCGCGAGCTCCTCGATGCGCTCGTCGTCGCCCTCCAGCTCCGTGAGCCGGGCGGCCGAGCTCCGCGCCCACTCCAGGACGCTCGCGACGTCCACGCCGTACTTGCGGATCAACCCCGACAGCAGCGACCTGCGCTCCTGTACGACGGCCAGCCGGCCGGGGTCGGCCTCGATCGACTCGGCGTAGGAGGCCAGGTCGGTGGCCACGTCGGAGACGAGGTAGCCGGCCTCGGCCAGCCGATCGGCCATCCCGGCCAGCTCGCTGTCGAAGTCACGGACGGCCTCGATGGCCGCGCGCGCCTCGCCGAGCAGGGAGATCACGTCGTGCGCGCCGTCGACGGCCTCCATCGGGTCGCCGAGCAGCGCCGTGTGAGCGCTGGTGGCGGCGCCGCGCAGCGCGTCGGCGTGCGACAGCCGCTCCTCCTCGCCGCGCAGCTCCACGTCCTCACCGGGCTTCGGGTCGACCTTCTCGATCTCCTCCAGGCCGAACCTCAGCAGGTCGGCCTCCTGCGCCCGCTCGCGGGCACGGGTGGTCAGCTCGTCGAGCAGCGCCGCGACCTGCTTGTGCCGTTTGTACGCCTGGGTGTAGGCCCGTAGCGGCTTGACCAGGTCGTTTCCGGCATAGCGGTCGAGCGCGGCGCGCTGGCGGGCGGGCTGCAGGAGACGCTGCTGGTCCATCTGGCCGTGCACGGCGACGAGGTCGTCGGCCAGGTACGTCAGGGTGCCGACGGGCACGCCGCGCCCGCCCAGCCAGGCACGCGAGCGGCCCTCGGCCGAGACGGTGCGGGAGATGATGAGCTCGCCGTCGTCGACGGTGCCGCCGATGTCCTCCACCTGCTGGCCGACCCGGCCGCCCGCCTCGATGACGAGCGTGCCCTCGACGCTGGCCCGGTCGGCGCCCGGCCGGATGCGCGACGGGTCGGCCCGGCCGCCGAACAGCAGGCCGAGCCCGGTGACGACCATCGTCTTGCCGGCCCCGGTCTCGCCGGTGACCACGTTGAACCCCGGCGAAAGCTCGAGCACGGCCTCATCGATGACGCCGAGTCCCTGGATGCGGACCTCCTCGACCCTAGGTCGCACTGCCCACTCCCGTCGCTCCTGACCCCGAACACCTGTGCGCATGTGATCCTACGCGCCTCACAGTCCATTCACTCAGGGACGCACCCTTCCGCGCCAGCCCTGGACGGGTAGTTCGAACTTGGCGACCAGCCTGTCGGTGAAGGGCGCGCCGCTGCTCTCGACGCCGTGCAGCCGCGCCAGGCGCACCGGGCGGGCGCCCTTGCGTACCTCCACGCGGGTCCCGGAGGGCAGGTCGAACCGGCGCCGCCCGTCGCACCACAGCACGCCCCCCGGCGTGTCGGGCAGGGTCTCGACCGCGAGCGTGGAGCGGGGCGAGACCACGAGCGGCCGGGCGAACAGCGCGTGGGCGCTGATCGGCACCATGAGCAGGGCCTCCACCTCCGGCCACACCACGGGACCGCCCGCGGAGAAGGCGTAGGCGGTCGAGCCGGTGGGGGTGGCGCAGATGACGCCGTCGCAGCCCCAGCGCGACAGGGGGCGGCCGTCGATCTCGGCCACGACCTCCAGCATGCGGTCGCGCTTCTCGACCGACACCTCGTTCAGAGCCCACGTGTCGGCGATGGTCTGGCCGTTCTGGCGGGCGAGGACGTCGATCGTCATGCGCTCCTCGACGTCGTAGCGGCCCGCAACGACGCTGTCGACCGCCGCGGCGAGGTCGGCCACCTCCGCCTCCGCCAGGAACCCGACGTGGCCGAGGTTGACGCCCAGCAGCGGCGTGCCGGTGGGCCGGGCCAGCTCGGCCGAGCGCAGCAGCGAGCCGTCGCCGCCCAGCACGATCATGACCTCGGCGTCCTTGGCGGCACCCGGCTCGCCGGGCACCACCTCCGCCCCGGAGCAGCGGATCTCGTCGGCCTCCGTGTCGAGCACCCGGACTGTCAGCCCGGCGCCGACCAGGCGCTTGATGACGAGGCGTGCGGTGTCGACGGCGGCCTCCCGCCCCGTGTGCACGGTGACCAGCACGGTACGGTTCATCGCGGCCCTTCCTCGACGGCGCGCTCGATCGCGGCCTCCAGGTCCTCCACCGGAGGCTCGCCCTCCCCCTTGCCCATCCAGAGGAGGTACTCCACGTTGCCCGAGGGGCCCGGCAACGGACTGGCCGTCACCCCGCGTACCGACAGGCCGAGCTCCAGCGCGCGGCCCGCCACGTCGCGCACGGCGCGCGCCCGCAGCTCCGGGTCGCGCACCACGCCGCCCGCCCCGACGAGCTCCTTGCCCACCTCGAACTGCGGCTTGACCAGCATCACCAGGTCGGCCGCCGGGGCGGCCACCTCCGCCAGCGCCGGGAGCACCAGCCGCAGCGAGATGAACGACAGGTCGCCCACCACCAGCGTCGGCGGCTCGCCGACCATGTCAGGCGTGAGGTCGCGCACGTTGACGCGCTCCATCACCGTGACCCGCTCGTCGGTGCGCAGCGACCAGGCGAGCTGGCCGTAGCCGACGTCGACGGCGAGCACGCGGGCGGCGCCGTGGCGCAGCAGCACGTCGGTGAAGCCGCCGGTGGACGCGCCGGCGTCGAGGCAGCGCCGCCCCTCGACGGTCAGGGCGCCGAACGCCTTCAGCGCGCCGAGCAGCTTGTGCGCGCCGCGCGAGACGTAGTCGGGCCCGTCGGCCGACTCGGCGACGACGATCGGCGAGGCGGTGTCGACCTGCGTGGCCGGCTTGCCCGCCCGCTGCCCGGAGACCGTGACGCGGCCCGCCTCGATGAGCTGGACGGCCTGCTCCCGCGACCTGGCCAGGCCGCGGCGCACCATCTCGCTGTCCAGGCGTATCCTGCGGCTCACTGGTCGTCCACGGCCGCGAGCGTGGCCTCCAGCCCGGCGAACGCCTCGTCGAACACCGCCACGTGCTCGCTCACCGGCAGGCCGGCCAGGCGGCCGAGCCCCGTGACGACCGCGTCGACCCGTTCGTCTCCGGTCTCCTCCGGCAGCGCACTCATGACACGAAGGTAACGCCTCTCGCGAGCGCGCAGGCACCTTGGCGGGTGTGTCACACGTTGACGGGGCATACGCCACCCCAGCGATGTGGAACGCTACGTCGGTGAAGGTCAGGCGTCCGTAAAGATGAGCGAAAGGGTGGACACCATGGCAAGCGTCGAGGAGTGCCGGGCGGCACTGGCCAAGCTCGTCGCGCAGTTCGACGAGATCGACGCGGCGGACCGCGCGCGGCACGTGGTGGAACGCACGGTGAGCTGCCGCGTCTCCGATCTCGGTCTGATGTTCTACGGCCGTCTGCACCACGACGGGCTCGACCCCTTCGCGGAGGAGCCGCCGGCGGACGGCAGGCCGGCGGACGTGCGGCTGACGATCGGCAGCGACGACCTGGTGGCGCTGGTGGACGGGGAGCTGGACATGGCGCGGGCGCTGCTGGGCGGGCGTGTGAAGGTCGACGCCAGCTTCGGCGACCTGCTGCGCCTGCGCCGCCTGCTCTGACTCCTGCCGCTTCCTGAGCGGCTTCACGAGGTCTCAGCCCACGCGGTCCAGCGCCTGCTTGACCGCGTCCTCCTCGGCACGTCCCTCTCCCACGGCCGCCCAGACGGCGTCACAGGCGGCCCGCAGGCCGTCGATCCGGCTGCCGTCGCCCTCCAGCCACAGCGCGCCGTCCTCCCAGCGGGCCCGCCAGCCTCCGCAGGCGCCCTCCCGGACCTCCGGATACGGCTGCGACAGCGCGCCCAGCCCTTCGGCGACGTACGTCGGCCGGTGCCTCGGTCCGGCCGTGAGCAGGTCCAGCGGGGTCGCCACGCCGGTCAGCACGAGCAGGCTGTCGACCCCGGCGTTGGTGGCGCCCTCGATGTCGGTGTCGAGCCGGTCGCCCACGACCAGGGGCCGCCGGGCCCCGGTGCGGATCATCGACTCGCGGTGCAGCGGCGGGTCCGGCTTGCCCGCGTACACGGGCTCCACTCCGGTGGCGGCAGCGATCACCCGCACCATCGCCCCGTTGCCGGGCAGCTCCCCCCGGCCGGTCGGCATGGTGCTGTCGCCGTTGGACGCCACGAACAGCGCGCCATGCCGCACGGCCAGCGCCCCCTCGGACAGCAGCCCGTACGACAGGCCGGGCGCGATGCCCTGCACCACCGCGGCGGGCGCGTCCATCGCGGTGGTCACCGGCCTGAGCCCCCGGTCCCGTACGGCCAGCCGGAGCCCGGAACCGCCGACGACCAGCACGTTCGAGCCCTCCGGCACCCGCTCGGAGACCAGCCGGGCGGCGGCCTGCGCCGAGGTCACCACGTCGCCGGCGACGGCGGAGACGCCCAGCTCGCGCAGGTGCGCGGCGATGGCGGCGGGGGTGCGGGAGGCGTTGTTGGTCACGTACGCCAGCCGCACGCCCAGTCCCCGCGCCTCCTCCAGCGCCTCGGGGGCGCCGGGGACGGCGTGGCTGCCCAGGTAGACCACGCCGTCGAGGTCGAGCAGCAGGGTGTCGTAACCGTCGATCAGCACGGGTCGCCTTTCGCTTCTCTGGTCATTGATCCGCTCCCCGCCACGGTCCGGGGCCGCGACGGGAAGTGCGCCACGTGACGCTCTGCTTCAGAGGCGGCCGCGTCACCTCGGGTCATGTGCCGATCCCGTCACGACGCGACGTGTACGCGGCACGCCACGAACCGCACGGCCCTTTCCGTGGTGCCATGCGCTCGACGCACGTCGAGGCACGTGCCATCGCCTCGCCACATCGGACACACCTCGCCACGAACCGCACTGCCCTTTCCGTGGTGTGATGCGCTCGACGCACGTCGAGGCACGTGCCGTCGCCGCGCCAGGTCGGACACACCTTGCCACGTCCGGCCCGCGCCACCTCGCCACGTCCGGCCGGCGCCACCTCGCACGGCGGCACCACCACGGAGACTCTAACGCCGCCCGTCCGCACACCACCGACCACCCACCCGGATCCGGAGCTTGCCCGGGCCGCCTGTCACATCTCCCGCCGTGCGCGCAACGTCGCCCGCACGCTCTTCAACGCCGACACATAGTGCCGCTCGTCAGGACGCATCGCCACCGCGATGGCCAGCGGCTCCTGAGCGCCCTCCACGTCCCCGGTGCGCCACAGCGACAACCCGAGACCGAAATGGGCGTAATCCTCAGCCGGGTTGGCGTCCACGATCTGCCGGAAGCTCTCCGCCGCCTCCGCGTACTGCCGCGAATTGAACTGCGCCCGCGCCAGTGCCTCCAGAATGCTGCGCGAATCGGGCTCGGCGAGCGCCGCCCGCTCCAGCAGCGCGGCCGCCGCGGCCGGACTACCCTCCTTGAGGAGCTTCACCCCACGCTGGTACCAGTCGTAAACGTCACCTTCGGGGGCGCCGGGGGAATCATCGTGGACGTTTCTACCTTGGACCATGCGTGAGGCCTCCTTCATCGGCAGACGACGGCTCCGCTCGGCTCGCCACGGAGTCGGGCGCGACGGGGTGCTGGGGCGGCTTCTGGAAGATTCGGACCTTTAAGGGAGCATGCCCGATATGGGGAGTCCTGAACTGCCGGTGCCCGACGGCCTGGTGCTGCGCCCCTTCCGCGGTGTCCGTTTCGCCGTGGACGACCCCGCCAAGGTAACCTCCCCGCCCTATGACCTGATCGCGGACGACGACGTCCGGGCGTTGCTGGACTCCCATCCCAACAACGTGGTCCGCCTCATCCTTCCCCGCCCCACCACGCCGGCCGAGCCGACGAACGCCAGGCGGAAGGCCGACGCCGTACCTCTGGCCGGCGGGGGCGGCCTGGGCAGCCCAGAGAGCGCAGCCCCCACCGACCTGAACGGCGCCGGCGACGGCCAGCCCGCGCCGGCGTCCGACATCGACGAGACCCGCTACGCGGAGGCCCGTGACACCCTGCGCGCGTGGCTGGAGGCGGGCATCCTCACGACGGACGCCCTCCCGGCCCTGTACGTGTACGAGCAGCGCGGCCCCGGGATCCTTCAGCGCGGCCTCATCGGTGACGTGGGCATCGCCGACCCGACACAGGGCATCATCCTCCCCCACGAGCACGTCTTCCCCGGCCCGGTGGCGGACCGGCTCGCGCTCATGAGCACCACCCAGGCCAACCTGGAGCCCATCTTCCTCTTGTACGACGGCGACGACGGCCAGGCGACGCGGCTCGTGGACGAGGTGGCCACCACGCGAGAGCCCTTGGTCGCGGCCCACACCGAGGACGGCCTCACGCACCGCCTGTGGGCGATCACCGACGCGACCGAGATCGCCGCCGTCAACGCCGACCTCCGCCCCCGCCAAGCCCTCATCGCGGACGGCCACCACAGGTACGCCACGTACCGGGTCCTCCAGCGCCAGGAACACACGGCCCGCACCCAGACCCCGCCCGCCCACCCCGCCGACCTCTCAGCCACCGGCACCAGCGCCTCCCCCTTGAACGACACGATCGCCTCCTCTCTCCAGGCGGACACGACCTCCTCCGCCGACCAAGCCGATATGACGTCCCCGCGGACCGACTCGACGTCCTCTCCCCGAACCGACACGACTACCTTCGGCCGAACCGACCCGACTTCCTTCAGCCGAACCGACCCGGCTTCCTTCGGCCGCGGAACCGGCACGAGCAGCGCGACCGCGGACGCCCCTCAGGCACGTGAGACGTCGACGGCCAGGCCGGAGTCGGGCCCATGGGACTTCGGCTTGGCGCTGCTGGTCGACGTCTCCGCCTATCCACCCGACCTCAAGGCCATCCATCGAGTCATCCCAGCCCTGCCCCTCACAGAGGCGGCGGCCAGGGCGAAGGGCGCATGGCGGGTCCACGACTACCCCAGCCTCACCGAAGGGCTGGCGGCACTCGACGCGACCTCGGGGCCGGCCTTTCTGCTCGCCGGTGAAGGGGGCACCCACCTGCTGACCGACCCCGACCCCATGCAACTGGCCCATGCCATGCCCGCCGACCGCTCGGACCGCTGGAACGCCCTGAACACCTCCATCCTCACGGAGTTCCTGATGCCCAAGGTCTGGGACATGCAGGACGACGAGCAGACCGTACGGATCGTCCACCACGATGCCCGCGCCGCGGCGGAGCAGGCCGCCCGCGCGGGAGGAACGGCGGTGATCCTCAAGCCACTCGCGGTCGCCGACGTCCTGGCGGTCGCCGCGGCCGGCGAACGTGTACCCCGCAAATCCACCTCCTTCGGCCCCAAGCCCCGAACCGGCCTGATCCTCCGCACCTTCGCCACCGACTGAGGCCAAGGACGTACGTGGCCTGCCCGCCTTCGCACCGGCCGGGATCTACAAAGGCCTGGTCCCGGCACCACCCTCACAGGACTGAGGCCAACCCAGCGCTGGAGAGCGACCGCACCTCCCGGACCCGGATGCTGGACGTCATCCGCTTGAGCCCGAAGACGACGCCCATGCCCCCTGGCGGCCTGCCGCCGGTGCTTCTCAGCGGTGAGTTCGCGAAAGCACACCTCTGCCGGCGGATCTACACGTGTCGATCATGGTTTGGAGGCGGCTTGGCGCAGGAAGAGCGCCTGGCGGGTCATGGTCCTCCGGCGTCGTGGTCTCCATGGGGCACGGCGTCACCGCCTCCTCCGGACGTGGCGACGCCGTCTCCTCCGGACGTGGAAGTGTCGCCTTCTCCGGACGTGGAAGTGTCGGACGCGATGAGGGCGGTGCGTGCATGCGGGGCTTCGCCACCGTGGGTGTTTCCGCGGATCCGCGCACAGCGCGGCCGGAAGTTTCACCGACCCTAGGAGCTTCTCTTGCCCTAGGTGTTTCACCGGTCGGGGGTGAGCCTACGGTCAGCGGAGGCCGTGCCACCACTGGGTGCTGTGTGGCGGCGAGACGCCGTACGGCCACGGTTGATTTGGCCACGGTGCGAGTCTCGCTGGGCGAGGACCGCTCGCTGACCGCGGAAGGATCCGTGGCGACGGGCGGCTTTGCGACCGGGGTAGGCGAGGTGGCCGCCGCACGGTCTGGCGTTGCGGGGCTTCTATCGGTGGTTCGGGGTTCTGTCGCGGGCCGGGGTGGCCCGACTGCCGGGTCGTGCGCGGGTGCGACGGCTGTCGGCCTGGCGGAGTTGCTCGCGCAGGGCAGTGCGTTCGCGGTCGGTGGAGATGGTGGACGCGCGGGCGAGCCCATGCCTTGTGGGGCGTTCATGCCTTCTGCGGCGAGACTGTCGGTGGACCCTGGGGCGCTGGCGGCCCTCGCCGGAGAAGTGACCGGGGCCGTGGTCTGATTCTTCAGCGCACCGGAACGGGTTGCGGCGGGTGAAGGCATGGATGCGCGCGGTCGCCTGGACGGGTGGCGGCTCTCACCGTCCAGAGACAGATCCACGACCGCCGTGGCCGGCTCCGCGGTGACCGACGCGGTGATGGCCGGCTCCGCGGCGAAGACCTCCACCTCGTAGCGCCAGATCTTGCCGGACGACGGACCGAAGATGCGGCAGCGGAACGCGCCCCGCACCTCCAGCGGATCGTCCGGTTTCAGCTCGCGCACCACGGCTGCGGTCGCGGCGTCGAAGGTGACGCACGGGATGCTGTCCGTCATCACGCCCCCTTTCGGGTGCGGGCGGTCCCTGCGTACGGCCACGCGCCACCTGGTCAAGGTGTCACCGCTGGGCAGCCTCTTGACCTCGGCTGCCGCGGACAGCCTCCCCACCAGCACGACCTCGTTGCGGTCCACTGTCGTCCTCCCATCCGATGCTCCGGTGGGGATCACTCTCTACGATGTGGGCAAGGCCGGAGCGGCTCGAACGTCGTTCTGGGGATAGCGGACCGCTGGCTCGGGAGCTCCTGTGGACAACATCACCGCCCTCGGCGGCGACGTCTATGAGATCGACACGAAAATGGCTGGATACTCGGGCATAACCGCCGGGTACCTGATCCTGTCTGACCGGCCCTGCCTGGTCGAGACCGGGACGTCGACTTCCGCACCGGTGGTGCGCGACGCCATGGCCTCGCTGGGAGTGGGTCCCGACGACCTGTCGACCGTGGTCGTCACCCACATCCATCTGGACCACGCCGGAGGGGTCGGCGACATCGCGAAGTTCTTCCCCTCCGCGCAGATCGTCGTACACGAGAAGGGTGCCCGGCATCTGGCCGACCCGTCACGGCTGATGGCCAGCGCCCGGATGGTCTGGGGCGACCAGCTCGACACGCTGTTCGGCGAGCTCACACCGACCGAGGCCGAACGCATCGTCGCCCTCGGCGACACCGGCGCCATCGACCTCGGCAACGGACGCACGCTCAGCAGCCACTACTCGCCCGGCCACGCCAAGCACCACATCGGCCTCGTCGACTCGGGCACCGGCGACCTCTACGTCGGCGACGCGGCCGGCGTCTACCTCCCCGAGACCGGCGACCTGCGTCCCGCCACGCCGCCGCCGGACTTCGACCTGGACACGGCGCTCGACTCGATCGCCCTGTTCAGAGCGCTCGGCCCGCAACGGCTGCTGTTCAGCCATTACGGGCCGGTGGATGCTGTTCAGGAGACTCTCGAGCGTTCCGCGGAAGAGCTGCGCGTCTGGGTGGATCTGACCCGTCAGGCACACGCGGAAGGCATGGACCTCGACCACGCCGTCGCCATGGTGTGGGACCAGACCAAGGAGCGCTACGCGGCGGTGGACCTGGAGAACGAGGCGGCCGAGCAGCTGGAGCTGTTGAGCGGGGCGCCCTCCAACGTCGCGGGCATCCTCCACTGGCTCAACCGGGTCTCCCCGAGGAAATCGCAGTCCTGAAACGCGCGAACGGTACGGCCTGCACACGGTGGGGTGTGCAGGCCGTACCGTCTGCTTGTCCTCGCGGTACGTCTCACAGACCTTCAGTGAGCGACCACGACGGCGTCAGCTGTCGCGCTTGGGCCTGTCCTCGGAAGGCTCGTCGGGCTGGTCCAGGATGTCGCCGAAGTTCGGCTCGATGAACGCCAGGTTGATGTCCGGGGCGGAGTCGGCCACGGGCTTGGCCTTGGCCGACCGCTTCGAGCCGGCAGCCTTGCCGGGGTCCGACTTGACGTCCTCGGTGGCAGCCGGGCTGTCCCCCGCCTGCTGAACGTCCTCCGCTACCGGGTCGGCCGCCGGGCTGTCGCTCGGCTCGCCGGCCGTGGAGGCGGCGGTCCCGGGCTCGGTCTCGGTGACCGCAGCAGCGGAAGCGTCGTCAGCGGGAGCGTCCTTGGTGGGAGCGTCCTGTGTGGCATCGCCACCTGACACGTCCTCCTCGGAGCCCTCATCGTCGGCGACGTCGTGCTTCAACACGTCCTTGGCGGACACGTCCTGGGCATCGGCGGTCACCGCGGACTCGCTGGACGCCTGCTGCCCGGCCGATCCACCGCCCTCGACACGAACATCTTCGCCGAGGTCGTCCCCGCCGGAGTCCTCCCCATCGGCGTCTTCCTCGTCGGAGTCCTCTTCATCGGAGTCTTCCTCGGAGTCCTCCTCGTCCGAGTCCTCCTCGCCGAGGTCGTTCTCAGCGTCCGCTTCCGAGTGCTGAGGCTGCTCGGATTGCTCGGCGTCCTGAGACGACGTGGCGCCGAAGGCGGCGTCATCGTCCAGGGGTACGTCGAGGTCGTCGTCGTCCTCGTAGTCCTCTTCGAGGTCGTCGATGACGGCACCGGTCAGCGTGGCGTAACGCTCGGCTGCGTCGGTCTCCCCTTCGCCGTCGAAGCCCATCGCCCTGGCGAACCAGTCGATCGCCGCGTCCTGGTGGCCGGCGTCGAGCAGCGCGTCGGCGTACGCGAACGCGAGCCGCGCCGACCACGGCTTCGGCTCCGGGTCACGCAGCTCCGGGAGCCGCTGGAGCGTGATGACCGCGGCGTCGTTCTGACCGAGGTCACGGCGGGCGCCGGATTCGACCATGGCCAGCTCGATGCGCTCGGGCCGGTCGAGGCGCTCGGCCTCCGGAGAGCGGACGAGGTCCAGGGCACGCTCGGGACGACCCAGACCACGCTCGCAGTCGGCCATCACCGGCAGGTAGGCGTCGGAGCCCGTCATCCTCCTGGCCGCGCGCAGGTCGCTCAGCGCCTCGGAGTAGTGCCCCGCGTGGTAGGCGACGATGCCCGCCGCCTCCCGGACGACGCCGATACGGGCAGCGAACCGGCGAGCCACCTTGGTGTGCTCGTGCGCCCGGTCGGGATCGTCCTCCTCCAGGGCCCGCTCGGCGGCGACGAGGTGCCGGCCCACGAGCTCGGCGAGGTCGCCGGGGAGGGAACGCAGCTCCTCGCGCACCTCCTTGTCGAGCTCCTCGGCGGTGATGTCAGGGGCGACCTCGGGGAGCCGCTCGCGCGGCGGAGCGTCGTCCCGGTCCGCCCTGCCGTACCTGGCGCGGGTGCCGCTTGACTGGTGGTCGTCGCGGTCACGGGAGAAGGGACGCGAGCCACCGTCACGGGAGCCACCGTCGCGGTAGCCGCCTTTACGACGCGGACCCCGGTCGTCACCGTAGCCCCCCTCGCGGCGCGGGCCGCGATCGTCGCGGAAACCGCCCTCACGACGGGGACCGCGGTCATCGCGGTCGCGGAACGGGCGACGCTCGTCGTCACGACGCGGACCCCGGTCGCCGAAGCCGCCCTCACGGCGCGGGCCACGGTCACCGTAGCCGCCCTCACGACGGGGACCGCGATCGTCACGGTCGCGGAACGGGGGACGACTGTCGCCCTGCCCACCCTCACGACGCGGGCCACGGTCACCGAAACCGCCCTCACGACGGGGACCGCGGTCACCGTAGCCGCCCTCACGGCGCGGGCCCCGATCGCCGAAGCCGCCCTCACGGCGGGGACCGCGGTCATCGCGCTCGCGGAACGGGGGACGACTGTCGCCCTGCCCACCCTCACGACGCGGACCCCGGTCACCGAAACCGCCCTCACGGCGCGGGCCCCGATCACCAAAGCCACCCTCACGACGCGGACCACGGTCACCGTAGCCGCCCTCACGGCGGGGACCACGGTCATCGCGGTCGCGGAACGGGGGACGACTGTCGCCCTGCCCACCCTCACGACGCGGACCCCGGTCACCGTAGCCACCCTCACGGCGCGGGCCCCGATCGCCGAAACCGCCCTCACGACGTGGACCGCGATCGTCACGGTCGCGGAACGGGGGACGACTGTCGCCCTGCCCACCCTCACGGCGCGGACCCCGGTCACCGAAACCACCCTCACGACGGGGACCGCGGTCACCGTAGCCGCCCTCACGGCGCGGGCCCCGATCGCCGAAGCCGCCCTCACGACGGGGACCGCGATCGTCACGGTCGCGGAACGGGGGACGACTGTCGCCCTGCCCACCCTCACGGCGCGGACCCCGGTCACCGAAACCACCCTCACGGCGCGGGCCCCGGTCACCGAAACCGCCCTCACGACGCGGGCCCCGATCACCGTAGCCGCCCTCACGACGGGGACCGCGATCGTCACGCTCGCGGAACGGGGGACGACTGTCGCCCTGCCCACCCTCACGACGCGGACCCCGATCACCGAAACCACCCTCACGACGCGGACCCCGATCACCGAAACCACCCTCACGACGCGGACCACGATCGTCACGGTCGCGGAACGGGCGGCGCTCATCGTCACGACGCGGACCACGGTCACCGTAGCCCCCCTCACGGCGCGGCCCACTGTCGCTGCGGAAACCACCCTCGCGGCGGGGACCCCGGTCGAAGCCACCTTCACGGCGCGGGCCGCGGTCGTCGCGGAAGCCACCCTCACGGCGCGGGCCGCGGTCGTCGCGGCCGGAACGGTCGGGGCGGTCAGAACGGTCGGGGCGGTCAGAACGGTCGGGGCGGTCGTCCCGGCCGCGGTATCCGGGCCGATCGCCGGAGCCGCGGTCCTGCGAGGATCGGCGGTCGTCGCCCTCGCGGCGCGGCCCCCGGTCGTCGCGGCCGCCGGAGCGCTGGTCAGAACGGAACGGGCGGTCGCCCCGCGACGCCCCCTGGTCACTGCCTCGGGAGCCGTACCCGCCGTCTCTGTTCCCGTACGTACGCCTCTCCCCGTTTTCGCCGCCCTCGCGCTGTCCGCCGTCGGGTCCGTTGTCTCTGTTCACTTCTGGTCCATTTCGTTGGCTCACTCAGCGGACCCGCATCGCATATGACGGCCGCCGTGGCTCGCCGCCGCCCGTCCTCGGGCCTTACGCGACGAAGGCCACCCGTGGGGGTGGCCCGCTCCTTCCAGACTAGCAAGCCTCCGAACGTCCACGTGACTCGCCGACGAGCCAATTCGGTCGCTCCCTTTGCCGTTTTCAGGAAGACTGCCAGCCATGTCTCTTCGCTTCCATGAGATCGCCGAGTCGCGTCACCGCATCCTTAATCCCCTCAGCCACGACAAGCTCAATCTGCTCGGCGAGATATGCCACATACGGTCCGGCACCCGGCAACTGGATCTCGCCTGCGGGAAGGGCGAGATGCTCAGCCGCTGGGCGTCCCGCTACGGGTTGCAGGGTGTGGGGGTGGATCTCAGCTCGACGTTCCTGGACGCAGCCAAGACGCGCGCCACGGACCTCGGGGTCTCCGACCAGGTGAGCTTCGTCGAAGCCGACGCGCGGACGTACGAGACGGAGGCGGACTCGTACGACATCGTGTCCTGCATCGGCGCGACGTGGATAGGCGGCGGCCTGACAGGAACCTTGGACCTCATGCGGCGGCCGCTCCGCCAGGACGGGATCGCGCTGGTCGGCGAGTGCTTCTGGCAGTCTCCGCCGCCCGCGGAGGTGTACGAGACCATGGACATCCCCGAAGGGACGTTCACCTCGCTGGCCGGTACGGCGGAACAACTGGAGAGCGCCGGCTTCGAACTGGTGGAGATGGTGCTGGCCGACCCGGACAGCTGGGATCGGTACGTGGCGAGCCAGTGGTGGACGCTGAGCGATTGGCTACGCGCCAATCCCGACGACTCCGACGCGCCGGCGATCCGCGACTTCCTGGACAAGTCTCGCCGTGCGCACCTGCAGTACGGCCGGCAGTACCTGGGCTGGGGTGTGTTCGTGGCACGACAGTGATGTCCGGCGTGTTCCGGTGACTCTGCGCGCCAGGAGCATGTGCGTCGTGGTCCGACCGGGGCCCGTGTGTCTGCCGGTGTACGTCCGGCCGGCCCATCGGGCCCGATGGTTGCCCGGCGTGGACGCCTCCGGGCATGCGAAAGGGGCCCACACAGGCCCGGCACGAATGCCAGACCCGCATGGACCCCCATCAAAGATTGTCCGGCGGTGACCTACTCTCCCACACCCTCCCGAGTGCAGTACCATCGGCGCTGGG